>NZ_JAAUWR010000019.1:0-88863 GCF_014694495.1 Aliivibrio sp. S10_S31
CCCAAATAGATTGCTGTCGAAAAAGGCTCATTCCTACAACGGACCAAAGTACAGCTTCTAAAGGTAATCGCCTCCTTCTAACCGTTGCTACACCGGCTTGTTCGAAGCCTTGCTGAATCAATTCAGGACTAAGAATATCAGAATATCTATCAAAGTGATGAAAGGTATTACATGATTGAAAAGTATTCGCAAGTTGGCTTTCTAAAGACATAAAAAAATCCGATATTAGTTTCCTAATATCGGATTTTGAAGCATTTTGAGGATCGGTCAAATGATCTCAAAAATTTCTTAACTGATCGGCATTACAGCCAAATTCGCTGCTCTTTTTTAATACTTTACAGTGAGATATTAACCTTCTATCACCTTCATTAGCAATGAACCATCACACATTGCTTGCTTAACCAGTGCAGCTCCTGGCATGGTTGCTTGAGTATAAAAACGACTCTCAACCAATTGCGTATCTTTTGCATATAGTGGCAATACTTGGTTTTGAATAGAATCCATGATGATTGGGTACAAAATGTCTTTCGAAAGGTTAATTTCCCCACCTATCAATATCATTTCTGGGTTAAATAGATTTACCATAATAGCTATGGCTTCACCCAAATTATGTCCAAGTTCAGTTATGACTTGTTTTGCTAATACATCACCTTGGTTTGCGGCAAGACAAATGTTTTCAATCGTAATCGTCTGATCTTTCAAGACGGTTTGATGACCATTATTAATCAAGTTTTTTACTTGATCACGAATCGCCTTTGCACTTGCTACGGTTTCTAAGCAACCTGTATTACCACAATGACAACGAGCACCCAATTTATTGATCTTGATGTGTCCCATTTCACCGATATTACCTGTTCTACCTTGCAGCACTTCCCCATTCATAATGATCCCAGCACCAACACCATGATGAATCGACACTAAAATAGAATTATCGATATTTTTTGAATTACCAAACAGCTTTTCTGCTAATGCCCAACTTCTTGTATCGTTCCCTATGAATACTGGTAAGCCTGTAGATTCGTAGATCTTAGGGCCCAATGGTAAATTTTTCACATTATAGTGAGGCATTTGAATGATCAGACCTTGTGAAGAAATAACTAATCCCGGTAATGACACCGCAATGCTAGTAATTCGTCCTAAAATCTTAGAATGCTTTTGAAAGAACACGTTAATTTCATTTAATAACTTAGCAAGTAACTCATCTTGCTCAATCTCTTTAATTAACTGTCTTTCTTCTATCAGTTGCTCTCCACCAAGACTGTGCAAAGCGATAGTTAAGTAGCCACGACCTAATCTAAGAGATAAGAATTGCCAGCCTTCATTGTCCACTTCAAGGCCAATTGCCGGTCTACCACGACTATTTGCTTCTTGTACTTGAGTTTCTTTGATAAGGTGTGCGTCAAGAAGTTCGCGTGTGATTTTGGTAATACTAGCCGGCGCTAGATTACTCTCTTTAGAAAGATCGATGCGCGAGATAGGGCCAAGTTGGTCAATTAACTTATACACCCGGCCCGCATTTACTTGTTTTAAATGATCAATGTGTCCGGGTTGGGCCACGTACATACGTATCTCCAGTAAAAAATATATCAATTAATTGAATTTTTTTACTTTGCGAACAAATTGTGAAGCTTAAGTATTTACCTACGTGATATCTATCACGAAGATTATGAAATATTTACGAAAAATGCGACTTCACAACGAATTTTAACGCCAAATTTTATAGTTTTTTATTTGAGTAAAATAATTATGTCAGCACCATTATTTAAAATTAACGAGTTATTCGAGACCATTCAAGGCGAAGG
Organism: Aliivibrio sp. S10_S31; assembly: GCF_014694495.1. NCBI lineage: Bacteria > Pseudomonadati > Pseudomonadota > Gammaproteobacteria > Vibrionales > Vibrionaceae > Aliivibrio > Aliivibrio sp. S10_S31. Next base: position 1,803 of record NZ_JAAUWR010000019.1, read on the forward strand.
AACATTTACCGGTGTTCCATCTATATTTTTACGCTTACAAGGTTGCCCTGTTGGTTGTTCTTGGTGTGATACAAAGCAAACTTGGGATGTTGAATTAAGTGATCAAACGGATTTACAAACCATTTTAGCAAAAACGGAAGATACCCCTAGTTGGACAGAACTGTCGAGCACTCAAATAATTGAAATGTTGGAAAATCAAGGTTATACCGCAAAGCACATGGTGATTACTGGTGGTGAACCATGTATGTATGATCTTACTTCATTAACTCAAGAACTAGAGCTGCACGGTTATCGCTGCCAAATAGAAACCAGTGGTACTTACCCTATTCTTGCTTCAGAGAATACTTGGGTGACAGTGTCACCAAAAATCAACATGAAAGGCAAATTACCAGTTCTGCCAGTCGCCCTATCTCGTGCAAATGAGATTAAACATCCAGTTGGTACAACAAAAGATATTGAACAACTTGATGCATTATTAGAAGGTGTTGAGTTACTCGATAATGTCACTATCGCACTTCAGCCAATTAGCCAAAAACCAAGAGCTACCGAACTTTGTATTGAAACGTGTATCAAAAGAAATTGGCGACTTTCTATTCAAACGCACAAATATTTAGCGATTGCGTGAGAATTTTTTACATTTACCCTGTTTGAGTCATGGTATTGTCACTATTGCCGATATATGTTTAAGCATAGGAAAAATAAAACAACATCCACTTTGGAGATTATATGTCTAACAGACTACGTAGAACAAAAATCGTTACCACTCTTGGCCCTGCAACAGATCGTGATAATAACCTAGAAAAAATCATTGCCGCTGGCGCAAACGTTGTTCGTATGAACTTCTCTCACGGTAGCCCAGAAGATCACATTGAGCGTACACGAAAAGTTCGTGAAATCGCAGCAAAACTTGGTACTCACGTTGCTATTCTAGGTGACTTACAAGGCCCTAAGATCCGTGTTTCTACGTTTAAAGAAGGTAAAATCCAATTAGCTATTGGTGATAAATTCACACTAGATAGCGATTTACCTAAAGGTGAAGGTAACCAAGACTCTGTTGGCCTTGATTACAAAGAACTGCCTCAAGATGTAACTACTGGCGACGTTCTTCTTCTTGATGATGGCCGTGTACAACTGCGTGTAACTGCTGTTGAAGGCAACAAAGTACACACAGAAGTAACGGTTGCTGGTCCCCTATCAAACAATAAAGGCATCAACAAACAAGGTGGTGGTCTTTCTGCTGACGCTCTAACTGAAAAAGACAAAGCTGACATCATTACAGCTGCTGCAATGAAAGTTGATTACCTAGCGGTTTCTTTCCCACGTAACGGCGAAGACATGAACTACGCTCGTCGTCTAGCTCGTGATGCAGGTCTTGAAGCGCAATTAGTTGCTAAAGTTGAACGTGCTGAAACGGTAGCGTCTGAAGAAGCACTGGATGACATCATCCTTGCATCTGATGTTGTTATGGTTGCACGTGGTGACCTAGGTGTTGAAATTGGCGACCCGGAGCTAGTTGGTGTTCAGAAACAACTGATCCGTCGTGCTCGTAGCCTTAACCGTACGGTTATTACTGCAACACAAATGATGGAATCAATGATTTCTAGCCCAATGCCTACTCGTGCTGAAGTAATGGACGTTGCTAACGCCGTTCTTGATGGTACAGATGCGGTAATGCTTTCTGCTGAAACAGCGGCTGGTGACTTCCCTGTTGAGACTGTAACATCAATGGCTGGCGTTTGTATGGGTGCTGAAAAAGTACCAACAGTTAACGTATCTAACCACCGTTTAGACCGTCGCTTCACGACACCAGAAGAAACAATCGCAATGTCTACTATGTATGCAGCAAACCACATGGAAGGCATCACAGCGATGATCACACTTACTGAGTCTGGTCGTACTCCACTTATGATGTCTCGTCTAAGCTCTGGTCTACCTATCTTTGCTCTATCTCGCAACGAAGGTACGCTAAACCGTGCAGCGCTTTACCGTGGTGTGACTCCAGTATTCTTTGATGAGAAAGCAGATTCAGGTCTTCCATCAACTTATGCTGCAATCAACACACTAAAATCTAAAGGTTTACTATCAACTGGCGACCAAGTAATCATCACTCAAGGTGACGTTATGGATATCGTTGGTTCGACAAACTGTATGCGTATTATTACTGTTGAGTAATTAAACATCGCATAAAATAAAAGCCCCGCTGTTAAATCAACATCGGGGCTTTTTTATTTAATCCAAAAACGATATTTAGCTATGATTTCCAACCATCATAAGCACGAGTGATAAGCTCACTCGCTTCTTTCCACTCTCTTGTACCTAGCAATGTTTTTCTATCAAAATGCTGTGTTTTTAATAATGCATCCGCTTTAGCTACTGACTGAATAGTAAGATTATCCAATACTTCTACCGCTGATTTACGGTTATTACACATCAAGAGCATATCACAGCCGGCATCTAACGCTTGTTGAGAGCGCTCTGCTGGACCACCCATAATGGTTGCCCCTTCCATGCTTAGATCATCTGAAAAGACTAAACCATTGAAGTTAAGTTGCTTACGAAGCACTTCTTTTAACCAATAAGATGAGCCACTTGCTGGTGATGAATCATATTCAGGATAAATAACATGAGCAGGCATCATTGCATCTAAAATACCCGCTTCAATTTGAGCTTTAAAGATTGCCATATCAAATTCAAAAATATTGTTACGGTTATCATAAGGCGTTTCTAGATGCGAATCAGCAATAACACCACCATGACCAGGGAAATGTTTACCCGTCGTTGAGGTTCCTGCCGATTTCATACCTTGCATGAATGCTGTGCTGTACTTAACAATCGTATTAATGTCATCGCCAAAAGCACGATTACCAATGGCTTTACAATCAAATCCATTATCTAAAACTGGGGCAAAAGTAAGGTCAATATCATGAGCGACTAGCTCTGCACATAATAACCAACCCGCCGTTTTAGCCAGTTCAAGTCCGTTATCCATTTCAGCATAGGCTTGTGCTGGTGGAATAAGCGTAAACTCATCTCTAAAGCGCTGAACACGTCCACCTTCTTGATCGACACCGATAAGAATTGGTCGACCTGCTGCTTTACGGATGGATGCAGTCAATGCCGCTAACTGTTTTGGATCATGATAATTTCGAGCAAATAAAATCAATCCCCCAACGGTTGGGTGCTGAAGTAACTCACGCTCTTCTGCATCAATCTCATATCCTTCAACATCTAGCCATAATGGGCCCATAGCATTCTCCAAATCATCTTAATTTTTATAGGCTTAAAGTATCATGCTCGTTATCATTTTGAAATCTCATATATGGCAATTTTATGTCAATAGTGTGAGTAATATAGATATAATCTTATGACTTTATGGCACAATAAAACCGTTAATAAATCCGTAGTTATGGAGTATATACATGGAAAAATACATTGGCTTAATGTCTGGAACCAGTTTGGATGGTGTGGATGCCGTCATCGTTGAGACTAACGGTACAACAATCAATCTACTTGGTCATGCTGATTATCCTATGGATCCACAACTAAAAGCGGATTTACTTGCTGTATGCACGGGACAACAAACCAATTTAAAAGTGGTTGGTGAAATAGATCATCGTCTTGGTCATCTTTTTGCCGATGCAACTCTTCATTTACTGAGTACTTTACATATTGCCCCCTCTGACATCACAGCGATTGGCAGCCATGGTCAAACGGTGTTTCACTCACCTGATGCAGAATTCCCTTTTACTATGCAACTTGGTGATAGCAATATTATTGCAGCAAAAACAGGTATTGATACGGTTGCCGATTTTCGTAGAAAAGACATGGCATTAGGAGGCCAAGGTGCTCCTTTAGTTCCTGCTTTTCATAACACCTTATTTGGAAAGCCAGACAGCACCAATGTAATTCTAAATATTGGCGGTATCTCTAATATCTCTATTTTACAAAAAGACTCTCCTGTTATTGGTTATGACACAGGCCCTGGCAATATGTTGATGGATTCATGGATTACTGAACATAAAGGGGAAAGTTACGATAAAGATGGCGCATGGGCTCGTTCTGGTCAAATTATTGATGAACTGCTCAACCAACTAAAAACACACGATTATTTCGCACGCCCATACCCGAAAAGCACTGGACGAGAGCTATTTAATTTAGATTGGTTTGCACAATACATCGAAAATAAACCGTATCAACCACAAGATGTTCAAGCAACACTATTAGAATTCACCGTGACAACTATTGTTGATCAAGTGATCCGATTCCAAGTTGGCAATGACACTAAGCTATTAGTCTGTGGTGGCGGAGCTCATAACCAGTTTTTAATGGAGCGTCTGCAACATCATTTACCTAATTGGGCAGTTTCCACCACTAACGACTACAATGTAGATAGTGACAATATGGAAGCAATGGCCTTTGCATGGCTTGCTCATCAAAGAATTCATGGCTTGCCAAGTAATGAACCTGATGTGACAGGTGCTTCTCGTTATGCGAGTTTAGGTGTAATCTACCCGGCTAATTAAAACCAATAAAAACAATTAAGAACTTGCTTATATTATGCATATTTCAGCTCAACTACAGCCACTTTGGCGCAGCAAAAAATCATCAGAATCATGCCATTCTTTAAAAGACCAATTGGCGTGGCTGCATGATGCTGACGATAACTTTAAACTTAAAGCAATAAATCAAGACAAACTGGATGATAAGCACCAGCCTCTTAATACTTGGTTATCCGCTAACTTAACTCAGGCTATTGAGTTATTTTCAAAGAAAACAGAAGTTAATCATAATGTTGCGGCCTCTATGTGGCTAAAATCGTTTAACAACCAATTCTTCACCAGTTTGGTGGCGCTTCGTTTAAAGTTTAATCGAGTTCCTGTTATTCAATTTAATGATATTTTCATTTCCACTCCTAACGGAGAAAAAATAAAGTCCTTACAAATCAATAATAATTGTCATTTTGTTTGCTTAGATGATGATCCGTTAGCAACAAGTTCACAATCAACGGTAGTAGCAAGCCATGAACAACTGGATGACGCTTTTACTCACCTCATCCAGCAAATTGGAGGTGGTTTAAGTGTATTATTTGAAAAAGAACGATTAAAACACCGCCCATTTTGGGGAAGTATTTCACTAGCTGTCAGTGTCTTCTTCATGCGTTTAACCGAAAAAGGACTTTCTGCGGATCTTGCTAAACAAATACTCCCTAACGCACAGCAATGGTTATCTAATATCATGCCTGATATAGGGAAAGATCTTGCGCATATTCATGTAGCAGAAAAAAAAGAACGAGCCATTTTGTACATTCAGCGTGAAACTTGTTGTTTAAAATATAAAATCGACGGCAAGAAAAAATGCGCGACCTGTCACCTGTTATCTGATGAAGAACGAATCAAGAAAAACAGTAAACGTATCCCTTCATAATCCTTTCTCCTACCAATGTGTCATCTCAACTCTGTCACACAGATGACACATTAGTTTTATAAATGTTAAATAAAACTTACATCAATCCTTAATATGAGTTTTCTATCTTAGATCCCAAGCAAATAACTAGGCCAAAACGGGGTGTTTTGGTTAATTTAAAGGTATGGAATCTAATGAAAAAATTACTACTATCAACGGCTATCGTTTCATCTTTTGTATCAACTCCTCTTTTAGCAGCAACGGTTTACGATCAAGATGACACTCAATTAAAAGTTGGTGGCAGAGCCGAAGCACGTGCAAATATTTCTGATAATAATGAATCAGCAACCGAGAGCTCGTTTCAAGATAAGAGCCGTGCACGCATCAATTTAAAAGGTAAAACCAAGATCAATGAAGATTTAGGTGCGTTTGGTACTTATGAAGTCGAAATTGCTGATGGGAAAAACAATCTAGTGAATACCCGTTATCTATTTGCTGGTCTAAGTACTACCTTTGGCAATTTCTCATACGGACAGCAAGATTCTGCACAAGTAATGCTTACTGATTACACCGATATTTTAGCTACATTTGGTGGTGATGCTGCAGACTTAACGGATGGTAACAAAGATAAACGTGAAAATAACTTTGTATACTCTGGTGAATTTGATGCTTTAACCGTGCAAGCAAACTACATTGCGAGTAATACCAAGAAAAGTGATAGCTTTGGCCTATCTGGCATGTATGCCCTACCAATTGGCTTAGATTTGGGGTTAGGTTATACCTCTGGTGAACAAGCAGGGCTAGATGCCGACCAAATTAACCTTGCCCTTCGCTACACACTTGATGCGTTCATGGTTTCAGGTTTATTCACAACAGGTGAAATCGACAAGATCGATGCTACCGGTTACGAACTCGCCGCCGCTTATAAAATGGATAAATGGGTGTTCCAAGGCGTTTATAACTACCAAGAAGTTGATAGCAAAGACACTGAAAACAACGTTGCTATTGAAGCTATCTACAAACTAAACAAAAGTTTCCGCACATATGCAGGATACAAATTTGAACAAATTGATGATTTAGATGATCAAATTCAATTTGGTCTACGCTACGATTTCTAAGTTTTATGAATTTTAGCACTCTGGGTGGAGGGCTAAAACCAAATCCGAAATGGCTTAATCGCTGTTTCGGATTTTCTATTTTGCATATACCCAGAACCGAATTTCTGCTATAACGTACTCTTAAATCACTATTATATGGTTAATCATGAAATTACTTGTTCGCAATCTTCCTCGTACTATGTCTGAATTTGAACTACGTGAAATGTTTAAAAAACACGGAGAATTTAAATACTGCAAAATAGTATTAGACGAAATTACAGGTGAATCAAAAGGATTTGGTTTTGTTGAAATGCTTGACGAAGAAGAAGCATTAGCAGCAATCGCCGCTGAAGATGGCAAAAAGTTTGGTAAACTTAAAATCCGCGTAAAAGCAGCTGAATAATCATTTGCTTTTGTCAATGACCATCAATCGCTATTCATCCATTAATGGTCATTGGTATTGCTGTGGTTTGATATAATATCGAACCACGCACTCTTCTTTACCCCCTATTCATTTGCTTTCAAATATAAAACTATTATGCCTATCTCCAATCCTTGTTTTACTTCATTTACTCAGTCTATCGACGGTTATACACTTCCTGAAAAATTCACTTTCCCTTTTTGTTATGAACCACATCCTTTATGTGAACTTGCAGCAGAAGAGTTACAACGTCACTTAGAGACACAACAAGAATGGCATCATAATTTCGGCCTATCTGGTGATAAAAGCAATGCGATTGGTAAAATGTTTGGCGTATTATTAGTGAAAGCACCAACGGGTGAAATTGGCTATTTATCCGCATTCTCAGGCAAAGTTGCTGACAGTAATCATCTCCCTCATTTTGTACCACCTGTATTTGATATGCTGGAAGAAGACGGTTTTTTCAAAACTGAACTTGCAGAAATCACAGAGATCAATGCAACAATTAAACAGCTCGAAGCTAATCCACAATTATCTCACTTAACGACCTCTATCCAATCCGAAATTAATGCGTCACTACAACAGATAGAAATTCAACGCCAAGTAATGATTGAAGGGCGAAAATCTCGTAAAGCACAACGAGCTGCGGCTGAAATCACAGCTCAAGATGGTACGCAAAAAAGCGCAGATGAATTAGAACAACTCAAAGTGGTACTTGGCAAAGAAAGCGTTAAAGAAAAAAATACCTTACGCGATATTAAATTCATGTGGGATGAAAAAATAAGCGCGCTTCAATGCCAACTTAATGAATTAGAAGATGCACTTAATGAATTAAAAACCAAGCGAAAAAATCTATCTAACGGATTACAAAAGAAACTGTTTCAGCAATACAAGTTTTTAAATACCCATGGTATTGAGAAAGATCTTAACGATATTTTCAAAGATACACCAAACCAGATCCCACCAGCCGGTTCTGGCGAATGTGCTGCACCTAAATTACTTCAATATGCCTTTGCACATAGTTTCACACCACTTGCACTGGCGGAGTTTTGGTGGGGCATTGCTCCAAAATCTGAAATCCGCCAACATAAAAAATTCTATGCGTCATGTCAGAGTAAATGCCAGCCAATTTTAGGTCATATGCTTGATGGAATTGAAATGGATGATAACCCACTGCTTATTAACCCAGCAGAAGGGAAAGATCTTGAAATCGTCTATGAAGATGAATTTATGGTTGTAGTAAATAAACCAGCTGATTTTTTATCTGTTCCAGGTAAAAACATCCAAGATTCAGTTTATGCACGCATACAACAACGTTACCCCGATGCGACTGGCGGGTTAATCATTCATCGCTTGGACATGGCAACATCAGGATTACTTGTTTTAGGCCTTACGCCAAAAGCACACAAACGCTTACAACAACAATTTATTAATCGAACGGTAGAAAAGCGCTACACAGCTCTACTTGATGGCGTTTTAGAACAAGATGAAGGGCTGATTACTTTGCCTATGCGTGGTGATTTATATGATCGCCCTCGCCAATTAGTGTGTTTTGAGCATGGGAAATCTGCAGAAACCACCTACCAAGTGATTGAGCGTAAAGAGAATAAAACCAAAGTCTACCTTTACCCTAAAACAGGTCGAACGCATCAACTTAGAGTGCATTGTGCTCATTATCTTGGTTTAAATATGCCAATTACAGGTGATGGTTTATATGGAAAAAAAGCAAATCGCTTACATCTACATGCTGGTTATTTATCGTTAATTCATCCTATCACTAAAGAATCGATGGAATTTAATGTCGAAGCGGAATTTTAATGTCATGTGTAACAATACATTAGCCCACAAATTTATTCGTTTATCCGATAATATTGATGGTATTGATCTGCCTCAACATTTTACGTTCCCGTATTATTATGCACCTCACCCATTAGCAAAATTAGCAATGGATGATCTGCAACACTATTTAGATACTCAAAATGAGTGGCAACACAGCTGTAGCGTTAACGGAAAAATGTTTGGCGTATTGGTAGTTAAAAACCAACAAGACGAAATTGGTTATCTTGCATCTTTTGCCGCTCAAGATGCAGATAAACAACCTGAATTAAGTCACACGCCTGATTTTTTTGTTGATGCTATTTTTGATAAAACGAATCACGATTCTCTTTGCGCCCAACAAAGATCAGAGCTGCAACATCTAAAAAGTCATATTCATCAATTAGAAAATGACCCTGAGTTTATTGAGCTAAAAGAAAAACTGTCCGTTAATCAACAGCAAGCTGAACATGAAATCACCCAGTTTCAACAGGCTATGGCTGACGCTAAAAAGCAACGTAAGCGACAACGTGCAGAGGCAGAGTCAAATACCTTATCTCCTCTGGCTCCTGATGATTTACGCACTCTTATTTCTGAGCTAGGTAATCAAAGTAGCCGAGAAAAAAGAGCATTTAAACAATTAAAGCAAGATTGGCAAAACACGCTTTTGACGCTCTCTACTCAATACAACGAAAATGAGTATCGCATTTCACAAGCGAAATTAGCGTATGATAATTTAGTACAACGACTTCATATTGATGCACTAAAAGCAACGCAATTTCTTAATTCTAATGGCGTGACCAAAAGTCTATTCGAATTATTTAAATACAGTGATTCAGACCAACTGAAACAAGAACCTATCGCCAATTCAAGTGAGCAGAACTGCCCTAAACTTTTACAAACTGCATTTATATTGGGTTATACACCTTTAGCGTTAGGGGAATTTTGGTGGGGAGTGTCGCCTTATGACCAAATTCGTCAGCATAAAAACTTATACCCTGTTTGTCAGAGTAAATGCTTTGAAATTCTAGAGCACATGCTTGAAGGAATAAGCACAAACGACAGCCCATTAGAGCAAACTCCATCTTATGGTAAAGAATTAGAGATCGTATATGAAGACGATGTGCTTGTTGTCGTCAATAAGCCCGCCGAATTTTTATCCGTATCAGGGAAATACATTTCAGATTCTGTTCATGCACGTATTCAAGCTCGTTACCCTAACGCAACAGGACCACTGATTGTTCATCGTTTAGATATGTCGACTTCTGGTTTATTGGTTCTTACATTAACAGCTGAATCGAATAAACAGGTTCAAAAACAATTTATCGAACGTACGGTTGAAAAACGTTATACCGCATTACTTGAAGGTAATATTGAAACCGATAATGGGACGATTAATTTACCGTTAACCGGTGATATGGAAGATCGCCCACGCCAAATGGTTTGTCATAAAAGTGGCCGCAAAGCAGAAACACACTACCAAGTCATCGCTCAAGAAGGTAAAAGAACCAAAGTACACCTTTACCCACACACGGGTCGCACCCATCAATTGCGTGTTCATTGTGCCCATCAAGCGGGATTAAACACCCCTATTGTTGGTGATGATCTTTATGGTTTTAAAGCAAACAGACTGCATTTACACGCTGGGTATTTAAAATTCAAACACCCGATAACCAATGAAACGGTTGAATTCTCGTGCCCTGAAGATTTCTAACCGATAATGCTTTACCTATTTTTGTCTTCTAACTGCATAAAATAACCCGTCATTAAGAGAAATGTTGGGTTATCCCTTTCATTACATCATTAATATATTGCATTTATTTATAAAGAGGTTAATTTAGGTCTCCTTATCAACACCGCAAACACAGTGCCTTTTCACTTTGTCTGATGAATTAACATTATGTATGACTACAAACCACGAATAGACTACGCTTTACTTGCTGCAATTTTAGTATTAATTGTGCTTGGCTCTTTAACCGTTTGGAGCGCAAGTGGTTTTAGTGAGCCTATGTTAGAGCGTCACTTAGTACGAGCAATGATCGCCATTGGTTGTATTGTCGTAATGTCAGGCATATCCCCTATGCATTATCAACGCTCAGCTCCTTTTCTATATGGACTAGCTGTTGTTCTTCTCATTGGGGTAATTATTGCCGGTGATAGCACTAACGGCTCACAACGTTGGTTGGTAATAGGACCAATTCGATTTCAACCTTCCGAATTAGTTAAAGTTGCAATTCCTCTCATGGTTGCCTGGATACTAGCAGCAGAAGCAACACGCCCTGATTTAAAAAAAATAGGGATTTGTTTGCTTGTTACTGCAGTGCCTGCTGGTTTAATTTTTATTCAACCCGATCTTGATGGTGCAATTTTTACTGTTATATATGCCCTATTTGTTCTGTATTTTGCTGGTATGAGTTGGAAAATCATCGGCTCTTTTCTTGCAACTGTAGCGACTGCCGTCCCGCTTTTATGGATATTCGTTATGGAAGCGTATCAGAAAAAGCGTGTTACTCAGTTTCTTGACCCTGAGTCGGATCCGCTTGGTGCAGGCTACCAAATTATTCAATCTTTAATTGCTATTGGCTCTGGCGGACTACGTGGTAAAGGTTGGATGAATGCGACACAAGGACATCTGGGGTTTATTCCTGAAAGTCACACTGACTTCATTTTTTCTACTTATGCAGAAGAATGGGGATTTTTCGGCTGTGCTCTACTGTTATCACTGTATTTATTCATCACTGGACGCGTAATTTGGTTAGCTTATCAAAGCGAAAGTACCTTTACTCGTTTGGTGAGTAGTACCTTTGCATTAAGCTTCTTCTTGTATGCCTTCATTAATATGGGCATGGTAAGTGGTTTACTTCCTGTAATGGGTAGTCCACTTCCATTTTTCAGTTATGGTGGTACAGCAATGATAACCCAAGGTATTTGCTTTGGTATTGTCATGTCATTGTGTTTATACAAACCATACAAACCAAACCGCCCAGATAGAATCTAAGGCTACTTTTCTTTGTCATAAATCGTTCATTATTCATCCACTTGAATTATGAACTTTTTATGACAGTGAATATTTATAGTGACATTATCAATAACTTGGCATAATCTCGATCTTTCCCGTCACACCTCTTGGTTTGATATATTTATTTCGAGCTATTATGACAAACTCACTATCAATCGGCGCATTAGAATCATTTCTAATAGCAATCGCTGTGCTTTTTCTGGGTCATTTCATCAACTCAAAAATTGACCTTTTCAAAAAATATAATATCCCTGAACCTATCGTTGGGGGATTAATTGTCGCCTTTGCAATTACGGCTTTGCATTTTCAAGGAATTAGCCTTGAGTTTTCTCTGCCTCTTCAAAATACCTTCATGCTAATGTTTTTTAGTACCGTTGGTCTTGCAGCAAATTACACTCAATTGCTTAAAGGTGGCACTAAAGTTTTCCTATTTTTAGCTGTCGCTTCGTTTTATATCATCATACAAAATGCCGTTGGTGTTGGCCTTGCCTCAGCAATGGGGTTAGATCCATTGCTAGGTTTAATCGCAGGTTCTATTACCTTATCTGGCGGACACGGTACGGGTGCAGCTTGGTCACAAACCTTTGCTGACGCTTATCAATTAAACACACTTGAACTTGCGATGGCATCGGCAACGTTTGGTCTAATTATGGGTGGTTTAATTGGTAGCCCTATCGCGCAGCGACTTATTCAAAAGCATAAGTTAGAATCTGAATATGGCGCAGGTACAAATACGCACGACCGTTTTCCTGAGCTAATTACTTATAACGAACGTGAAGAAGACAAAGTGACAGCTAAAAAGGTTATTGAAATCTTATTCATCTTACTTATCTGTGTTACCGGCTCTAAGCATTTAAGTAATTTTGTAAACAGTTTCGATATTGCTTGGCTTAAAATTCCTGATTTTGTTTATGCGTTATTTATTGGTGTTTTCATTACTAATATTTGTGAAGTAACGAAAGTTAAAAAGATAGATAATGAAACCGTTGATATCCTTGGAACCGTTTCACTGTCGCTGTTTTTAGCAATGGCGTTAATGAGTTTAAAACTGTGGAACATCTTTGATCTTGCGATTCCATTTTTAATTATCTTAACGATTCAAACGATTGTTTTAGCCCTATTCTCTTATTTCATTACTTTTAGAGTCATGGGTTCAAATTATGATGCTGCTGTCATGGTTGGCGGGCATTGTGGATTTGGACTTGGCGCTACGCCAACAGCAGTTATGAACATGGGTTCTTTAGTATCTCGCTTTGGGCCTTCACCTCAAGCTTTCATGGTGGTTCCTATTGTAGGAGCATTCTTTATTGATATTACGAACTTAATTATCTTACAAGCTTATATTAGCTTTATTGGATAAATAAATCGGTAAATAAAAAAGCTATAAGGCACCACGCCTTATAGCTTTATCTTCATCACTACAATTTAAACTGCTCTACGTTTTTCGACAAATTAGAAATGCTCTTATTCATGTTCTTAACTTGTTCAAAAATCACACTCGATACATCCATACACACTTGAGACATGTCTCTCACATTAATCGCATTTCCGTTAATTTCTTCAATAACACAGCTCTGCTCTTCACTTGCTGTTGATATTTGATGGCTCATATCTGAAATTGAGTTTAAGTTGTTATCGACAATTTCAATATTATTTCGAGATATTGTCGATTGTTCTACACACTCTTTAATCGTTGTCTGACTCAGCTCCATTTTTTCACTTACATCATGAGTTTTAGCCTGTAAGTTTGAAATAATGTTATTAATCTCAATCGTAGAGTGTTGTGTTTTCTGTGCTAACACTCGAACTTCATCAGCAACCACAGCAAAGCCTCTTCCTTGTTCCCCAGCCCTTGCCGCTTCAATTGCAGCGTTTAGTGCTAATAAGTTTGTTTGATCTGCTATGTTACTGATCATATCTAAAACACTTGAGATCTTGTTACTGTCGTTACGTAATTCCGCAATCAAAGCATTACATTCATCGATCTCACTTGAAGCTAGATTGATAACTTCAGAAGTATTAGAAACCATTTGCTTAGTTTGGTTACACTCTTTAGATGCATCAGAAGTGAAGTTCGCAGAGTTATTGATATTATTTGTAATCTCACTTGAAGCGCATTGCATTTCATTGATCGCTGTTGCAAGCATATCAACAGAGTTAAGCTGTTGAACAATGGCCTTCTCGTTTTCTTTAGATTGCTCATTCATCAAACTAAATGCATCATTACTAACATCAATACTCTCTTTAACTGCATTAATCACTGTCACAATTTTTAATCTGAAAGAACGAATAGACATCATAATGCTACCGATTTCGTCATTAATGAAATCGTTACTATCAATGAAGCTACACACTTTCCCACTTCTTAAATCTAACGAAATAAACTGATCTAATGATGAGTTAATTAATGCGATACGTCGATTTAAATCTTTTGAGATGTATAAACCACTTAAGATTGATATCAGTGTTATCGATACAATAACAAATATTGCAAAATACAGTGTGTTCAATCGGTCTTGTTTAGATGTCTGTCTGTATTCTTCAAGGAAAACATTTATCTTATTAGATAAGTAGCTAATATTATTATTAATTTCTTCATATAATCCAAGACTATCACCAACTAGTTTCGCTCTTGGCTCTGCTAATCGACGATCTCTAATATCATTGATGTAATTAACATATGCGTTAATTTCGTTGTTTAGCGTTGCTAATTGTGTTTTCTCTTTTTTTATCACATCTAAATCAAACTCACTATATGAATTTAATAATGAATTAATGTCATAAATTAACTTATCTCTTGCAGTTACCTCTTCTTCATCTTCAAATCGAATAGATATTAAAGCTAAATCTGTTCGTCTTAGCGATATTAATTTCTTTTCGAAATTATCAAAAATTTCTGTTGATTGAATTACTTGTCTAAATAAAAACTGTTCAGTCTTATCATTATCTACATAATTCATATAAATAATATTAAGGGCTACAAATAAACCTGTTGCATTAAATGCCACTAGGAATAGAATTTTATTTCTTAATGAAATGTTTTTCATATTACACACGTCCATAATCCTAATATAACATTAAGATCCTAATTTATAATAATAAATGGTTTTTGTTTTATAGAACTAATCTAACTTCTTTAGTATTTCACTAAGAGTTAAACAATTTTTCAGCATTAACTCACGCTGTTCATATTTAAGAGTAGAATTTGATAATTCACTAATAAGCCAGTCATTAAGGCTTATTAATTTTATTATTGTCTCTTTGTTATTTTTATATAATTCATTATCTTTCTCTATAGCAAATCTTAAAATTTCACACGAGTCTAAAATTTTGTTTGTTAAATAAATATAATCGACTTTCATTTACAACCTCCATTATAATAATTTTAAAAAGAAACTTGTACAGGCATCCCTTCAACCCATTGCTCTTTCGTTATTTTTTTCTTTAATGTCACTTTAACTTTTAACAATGATTTTGGCCCCTCAAACGGTTTAGCCAACTGAGCTGGTAACTTAGTTGTGGTTTCGATAGCTAAAGATACGTTGCCCTTTAATCTTTCACGGTTTGGAAGTATGACGGTAACAGCACTGCCTTCTTTCGCTTTCTCAATAAATTTAGGTTCTAAGTACGCTATGACAAATGGCTCAGCCTTAGATGCGATAGTCGCTAATACATCACCCTTTTTTATTCTTTGCCCTATTACTGTATTAATTTCTACGATATTTCCGTCATATGGCGAATCAATACTTAGTAGCTTTTTCTGACTTAGCTTAGTAACTAACTCTTGATTTAATGAACGAAGTACTTGAGCAATACCACCAGCTAATTCAACTTGAATACTATCTATTACTGCTTTTTGGTATCCTATGTCCGCACTAGTTAGCGTATTTTGCGCACTATTATACATACCGATAATATTGGCATAATCAACTTGTGATACTTTCCCTTCTTTAATGAATTTGTCATAATTCAGTTTTATTTTCTTTATGCTGTCTAAATTATCTTTCGCATTTCTAATAGCTAACAAATAAGACTTTAGATCATGTTGTACTTTAGACTTTCTTTTATTTAAATTAGCTAACTCTGTTTTAATAAACTGAATATCTGAATCTAATACGGGATCATTTAACTCTAAAACATTCCGACCATAAAATATCTCATTCCCCTCTTTGACATTTATAGCTGTAACCATACTGTCTTGAGGAGCGGTTATCACAACTGGACTTGTTGTAATAATCCCTGGTGCTAAAGTAAGTATATATTGTTGAAAAAAAACGTATGCTATTATTAATATAGGACTTAACACTAATGCTAAAATACAATACCAACGAAATCGATATCCGCCTCTCTTAGCACTTCCGTATATAATTTTCATTCCATTATCAGATGTTGGTTGCTTATCTTTTTCTAAGTGAAATTTTACTTTCATAATATTTAAAATCTTTTTCCACGTTTAAGTACCCACCAAGGTGCCATGCTTGACTCCTCATGACTTCTTCTAGTTATTTCATTTACCATTGAAAATGCAGTTATTAACCTCATAAAAAATGCATATATAGGATAAAGAGGTAACCATATTGATAATTTAATATCTTCTTTCGGTCTTTCTGAAACAAGACCAATGTAAATTGAAAAAGTTAAAACAATAAATGTTATGTATATTAGATAAATAAACAAAAGCATTGAGAGTACAAATGTAATTGGATAACTTAAACAAACATATAAACTAAACAATGCCATTAATAATGGTAGAACCACGTTTTGAATTACACCGTAAACTAACGTATAAACAAAGTTGCCCCAACCTAACAAACTCGGGCTTAATCCCTGTTTATGTTTTCTTAAAAAGAGAAAAAGTAAATCGCCATCCCATCTTAACCGCTGCATTAACAATATTTTTAACGTATCTGGAGCATCAGTATGCCCAACCGAATGAGGAGTAAATGCTAAACGGCTATTTGGATGTCGTCCTTTATATTGTTTTAGTCGCATGGTTAAATCGAGATCTTCAGCCGTATGAGTATCCCAACCACCAACTCGCTTAATCACTTCAATCCGAAATGCACCAAAAGCACCAGAGATATTGTTTAAGACTCCCCAATTACTCATTCCGGTTTTACCCGTCTGCATGGACATCATATATTCAAGAGATTGCATTCTGGTTAATAAATTAGCATCCCAATTTCGGACACGAAGTGCGCCTCCAGAGGCTAAAACATTTGGATCTGAAAACTGCTTAGCCATTTCCCATGCCATGTTGTTGTCAAATGAAGTATCTCCATCAACATTAATGACTAAATCATTTTTTGCTTCCGATAAACCAGCATTTAAGGTAGATACACGGCCACCTCTTTGCCATTTAGCGATGACTTTAACGGTACGCATTTGCTTATGCTGATGCTTGTTAGCACCGTATAAGGCTGCTTGATAAGTCTCCGCATTTTGTTTGGCACCATCCACTACAACTAAAATTTCTATCTTATTAGGATAAATCTGCTCAACCAGTGTATCGATCGTTTCACTAATGGCTTCCCCTTCTCCATAACAAGTAATAATAAAGCTAATTGAAGGGCACGATGTTGCTTCTAGTTCTGATAAATTAACAGACCAACGCAAAACACCACTCGCAACTAAAATAAATAGGGGCATTTCGATTAAGATCATGATTGGAAATAATATAAATATTAATTCTGTATCTTCACTTATCATCCCCACTATTGAGTAAAAGATGTATTCAAATTCACTCATTACTCAATAGTACCAAGTTCATCAACTAACCACTTTGCCGCATCATCCTGAAGGGATACATTAGGCAAAGACCATATATGAACATTCAGAAGCACCAACTCTGACTCAATTTTTTCAGCAATGAGTTCAATCTTCTTTTGCAAAACTGGTAATGAATCAATTGGAGTCATCGGCATTAATAATAGGATCATATCTGAGCGATATTGGCAGCAAATATCGGTATCACGTAGTATTGAGTTAAGGTCATTCGATATTTGATCAATCAACTTCATCAATTTCGTTTCACCAAATTGGGCAGAATATTCTTCAATGCCCGCGAGCTTTATCCCTAATAAGATATGTGAATGCTGGTGACGAATTGCCAATTTATTTATCCATACAAGCAAATTATCAAATGAATCCTCATCAATAAGCCCTTTTAGTGTTAACTCTTGATGAAAAGATTGATGCCCATACATCATTAAATTTTTAACCTGATCACCCGCTTTATAGGTACTTATATGACGGGTGATTAAATCATCAATCTCATTACTGTCGGTACAAGACAAACAACGAACACGAGCAACCGATTCTGAAAAACTATAATCACAATCCAAACATTTATAGCTTTCAAGCGGTCTGTCGTAATCTACCCCAATATGACGCAATTGAGTTAAACAAGTAGGACATTCTAATTTCCCACGTTGCATAAAGTGATCTTGTTTGCCTACATGCCCACAAGTAAAACAATGTAATGAAACCATCTCTTCTATGTCGACACTCTTACATGATGGACATGTTTCAATATAGTTTTGATGACCGCTATTGCACGATGGACATAATCGAATTCGATCCACTGTATACTCTTTCTTTAGAAACCCTCTTTTAGTTTCTAATTGAAGATAATTATTGGATGCATTTTTATATCCAATGTACGCAGTTATCAGTGGATAGTGATAAAGTTCTTTTTTACTGCTGTCACACAATGGTTTTAAACACCTTTCAGTGCCTAACCAAAGCCAAGCAAGCAATTTATCCAGAGGTTCATCTTTTATCAAAGCTAACTTCGCTTTATGTAGCATCCACTGTTCAGCCACATTAGTCGGTGTCCATACTCCATCGGAAAGATGAGAGCTTAACTTGCTCGCTTTTAATACATATATATGCCAATTCCATAGCTGTAATTTAGAATGCAGATATTCTAATGTTCTATCTTGTTCTTCAGGTGGTAATGACACAATACAAATAGCTGGCCCGTGTAATAAAAGAGCATCAGCACTCTTTACATGAATTATATTAATGTCACTTCCATACACTGATTTAGATTCACCGATAACATAAACAGGAATAGACACTGAACTTTCCATCTTCATAAAATAACCATTTGTGCAGCAAACCAAAAATAATTGGTATTAACGTTTGATAAAAAATAGTCATCCCCAAAAAGGGAAATGACTATCTATATAAGATAAATAAGAAACAGAACTTTAGATTTATACTTTATTTCTATTTTTATATTGAAACTTTGCTTGATACATTCTTTTATCAGCTATGCGGATTAAATCCTCTAGAATTAAGCCATCAACTGGATAAACACTGTAACCTGTACTAATGCCTATATTTATTACAACATCACTAAGTGATAAAGACTCAGATATTATTTCAAATAAATTATTAATAAATACATCAACGTCAACACTTTCATTTTTATTTAAGAGTATTGAAAACTCATCACCGCCTAATCTATATACCGTACCTTTATTATCGATAAAAGAAGTCATCCTTTTAGATACTTCAATGAGTAGTTGATCTCCGATTTCATGACCATAAATATCATTGATCTTTTTAAAACCATTTAAATCACAGAAAAATAAGATGGAACTCTTAAAATTCTTCTTAGCATCTTTATCAAATGCTCTTCGATTATAAATACCAGTCAATGAATCAACATAAGACAGTTCATACATTTTTTCTTTTTTTATCAACAAGCGATAAAACATGTAAGTTATAAGTGATAAAGCAAAAACAAAGAAAACTAAAATATAGGTTTTGTAGGTATATTCCAATTCATTAATCCATTTACCTGGAGAACCCACGGATATCAACCAATGTTGGTTTAAAACACTAAATTCATGTTCAACAGCATTTACTAAGTCATCAGGTGATGATTCACTAATAACTATTTTGTTATTACTATTTTTTTGTATCACACTCAGTTTATAGTTGTATCCGCCATCACATAACTCAGATAATGATAAAGTATTTAAGAAATCATTTACCTTAAGTATAATGATACTAAAACCCCAAAACGTATTAAAATCCTTGCCAACAAAAATAGGTGTTCTAATTATTAGTCCAATCCCACCTTGGAATAATTCAAGTGGTTCAGACATAATACTGACTCTATTATCTCTAGCATAGATAGCATCTCCCCTTCTTTTTTTATCTGTAAACAAATCGATATACACATTTTCATTTCCTTTCTCTGGATATGCATATTTCACTGTGCCATTAGGCGCTAATTGTAAACTCTTAATTACTTTGTTTTTTTCGATTAAGTTCTTAGATATTGAAGTGAAGTCGTTTTTTGATATGAAAGAATCATTCTTAAAAAGCATATACTTATAAACTTTTGATAAGGTTAAGTATTCATTTACTTTTATTAAAATTTCACTTTCATATTTTTTTAATAAGTGTCGCATATTCGTCTTATTTCTTTCTTCAGTAAGGTTATTACTTAAATCAAAAATAAAATATCCGACACTCATATAAATAAATGACAGCATCACTACAATGCCGATTCTTTTTAGTCTTAATGCTTTATACCTAGTAGAACTCACTGTAATTTTCTGCTTTTGTCGGCATACATTTTTTCATCCGCACAGTTAATCGCAATTTCCATACCTTTTGATAAATCTTCAATACCGTATGAAAATGACAAGTCTATATTGTTTGATTTAAACAGCTTTTCGACTTTATTCCTTATCAGATTTAAGCGACTTTCAAATGTATGTCGATCATCCCATTGAGTAAAAATCAAGAATTCATCACCACCGTATCTAATGATAAGATCTTCCTTTCTTAATTCATGTTTTAAATACATAACAAATTTACTTAAACAATCGTCACCTAACTTATGACTGAAGTTATCATTAACCTTTTTAAACCCATCCATATCAATGAAAGCAACCATGTTAAATTGGTTCATGTAGTAGCTGTTCAGAATGGTTCTATCAAAACAATCTGTTAATGCATCCCTAGGAAACGAATCCCTATCGTCTTCATCATAAACGATTGTAATTATTAGTGTTTTTCCATAGTGGTTAATTTTCTGCCTAAACGTATAATACGATTTAGTTTGCCCATCAAAATCGACAACTTCTCTTACCGCTAAGAAGTTGGATTTTGATTCAATCAACTCCTTATCTATTGCAATACAACCTTCGTATTGTTCAAATTTTTCATAAATGCTTTCTAAAGGCATCCCTACCAAGTCCACATTCATAAAATTAATATGAGCTTGATTATTGAATAAAGCATTACCTTCAGAATCTCGGATTATGACTAAGCGACTCATACAATTAAGATATGATTTGAAAAACAAATTTTCGGGACTATTCGGGTTAAGCGCTATCTTATTGTATTTCTTTAGTATGCTTTTTTTTACTTCTGTTATTGTTAAACTATCATAAACCTTAGAACCAAGATTATTAAATGTATCTACAGAGTGAATATCATTAATTAACTGTGCGCACTCATTATCGTTATCGGTTTTGATCAATTCATAAATTAATTTTTCTAACAATAACTTAGGTTCATGTTTTTCTTCTTTATGAGGTTCCGGTGTCGCTATTGGTAAGTCAAACAAATTCATTGGTTTATAAAAATAGTATCCTTGATATGATATTTTTTTACCCAGTGATTCAATTAAATTAACTTGTTTTTTATTCTCAACTCGCTCAATAACAATATTGAAATTACTGATGTCTTCTAATTCATCTAACGTATATTTTAAATGCCTAAACTTATAAAAATTGTTTTCAATATCATTAACTAAAGAACCATCAACTTTTATTTCATCAAGATCTAATGACAATACTTGCTCAATATCTGAAAAGCCTTTACCAAAATCATCTAAAGAAAACTTAACACCTAATGATTTAAGTATTTCCATCGATTCTTTAACGCGTTCTAAAGATAAATAACTGTCATTTTCAGTTATCTCCAATGTTACATTAGGTTCATTTTTCAGTAACTTAGCTGTTTTATCAATAAAATAATCTGATTCTAAACTCTGTATCGAAATGTTTATAGATACCGGAAAAGAGCAACCAATGTTTTCATGATATTCCCTTCTATCTGATAATACTTTCCTTATTATTGTATAATCAAACAAAGGTTTATTTGTTACCATTGAAACGTAGCTCTCAATATTTGTAACACCAGGAACTCTTAGTAAAGCTTCAACACCGATAATACTTCCATTCTGTACTTTTGGTTGATATAAGAAAGAAATTGTTGAATTCAATTATGTACCCTAAACACACTCTATAAATAACAATCAAATTATTGATAATAATTAATTATTGTATTTGCAAGAAAAACCAATTTTTTTGAGACTACCACTTCCTGCTGGAAGTGTTACAAAACAAGAATCACCTAATGAATATATATTTAAAATATAATAATTCGTTCCATCATATGCATATAATTTACCTTGAGATAAATTATAATCAACAAAATACTTTGTTGCGGTACTTGTTGCAGGAACAGCTATATCATCACTGTACTTAGTATTAACTACATTGACAGAATCTAAATACTTTTCATATTTTACATAGTTAACTTGTTTTTCATTTATTGTTATTGTTCCAACTAAATCTACTCGATAAAATTTATGCCATATTATTATTATGAGTAAATTAATTACAGAAAAAACAATTAGTGTTTTCGATATTTGACTTTTCATATTTTACATCGAGCAATTTTATTTTTAAGATTCAATTCGCACTCTTGGTCTTTAGTTTTAATTAAAAATTTATCTTCAGAGATTTTAATTAAATCAAAGTCTTTGATCTTTTTTATCTCTTGCAAAGGAATCAGATCGTAAAACACATGTTTTTCTATACAGAATATTAATGCTGAACTAGATAAAATGAAAATGATGATCGAAAATACAAAAATAGATGTTTCTTTTAGTTTAGAATACGACGTTTTTTTCTCTGTACATTGTATGCTATTTGAACTTATTCTAATCTCTTCTACATTGTTTATTTTGTAACCATTACCTTTTACATTTTCGATAACATGTCTATTCGTGTCTTTTATTGATACTCTTGTTCTTTTAATTAACTGAGGAATGCTTTCATTTGATATCCACTGAGTCCCCCAAAGTACATCTTTAATATGTTCATTTTTACAAATAGAAGGATGTTCTTTAATTAACAAAGTCAGAATTGCAGAAACTAAAGGCGTTGTTGAACCATATTCATTATTACCATTAACTGCATCTTCTAGCGTATCGTACAATTTTTTTGTTGCTGGATCCCAATAGATTTCATTGAGTTTAAAAACCATATCATCCTGACTTAACAGTTATCGAATTAAATACAAGCCATAAATAAACCTATTCATCTTTATTGTCAATATATTGAGACCAACTTATCTATATTCGTTAACTTTGTTCAAAACCAAAACCAATAAAAAACAAAGTATAAACACAAAGAGAACAAACATAATACAGAAATGCTGTTTATACTTAATTTTTGAGCAAATATAGGGTAGCCTATTTCATAACTGAAATAGGCAATACCCTACTTCATTGTTAATTAGTTTACGTCTTATTTACAAGGTATAATCTAAACTAAAAAAAATAAGACTATAAATAATTAGAATGAATAACCCATACCAATATACATAGTACTCACCGATCCTACATTTGTGTAGTCCGACAATTGATGGTTATTTGGTTTATTCGTAAACTCTGCTAAGTCATCACCAAAGATATGCTCGAAGCTAGCATTAATCGCAAAGTTATCTGTAATGTTATACGACGCACCTAAACCGATTTTTGGCAATACTTTTGATTCTTTTTTATTAAAAACGTTTACATTACTTGTTAGCTCTTGAACTGTATAAGCTGCACCCGCTTTACCAAAAATACTCCATTTCTTATTGAAGTTATACTTTGCTACACCTAATGCAGCAATGTTGTAGCCATCATAGTCAAACTTCAAATTTTCAAAACGATTTTCATTTGTTGCATAAGTCGAATAGCTCACTTCTGCACCGTATTGAAATTTATTATTCATTTCAGAGTTAAATAATAGACCAGTATTCAGGCTCCAAGCCAACTTCCCTGATTCTTGAGAATAGTTCATGTTGTCAATATCAGCATCTGGTGAAGTAATACCACCAATACCTATATTTCCCCCGATATAAGGCATCATTTCAGCTGAAGACGATACAGAAAAAACACCAAATACAAACGCAGCTAAATATATTTTTTTCATCTTTTTATTTCCGGTAGTTAATGATTAACACTACTTAATGCTCTCTTCATTAATTTGAAGTAAACATGGTTATATGAAACAAAATCTAACTACCAATAAATCTATTATTATTGATTTGATTAATTGGTTTAGTTAGGTGAGAGAAATATACTCCATACGAATAATCAATCAAATTATACGTAATTACTTAGTTAATTATATTGCTAGAATTAGGGAAAACAGTTGAAGAATAATTACCTACACAACAAAAACTATCAAATACAAACACTTAGCTCACACTCGATATTTATATAAAAATATATTTTTTGATATTATATGCAACATTGCATTGCATATAATAATTATCATTAATTTTATTTCTAAAAACGAAGATATAAAAACAGTTAATTTTCGATAAGTGCCTCTATCGCTTCACCAAAAATGTAAACCTACTATCTATTGGTAACAATTTACGCACATTTGTAAGGAAATGTTGACCCAACTTGTTGAATCATCTAGTTTATCTACCTTATGTGAACTTTTTATGACAGTGAAAATTCTTAGTGACTTTATCTATCACTTACCTTACTCTCGACCTATCTGTCACAACAAGTTTCGGCTTAATTTTCGTCTGGAGAATGACGATGTTTGATTCATTTATTTCGATTCTAACGGCTTTATGGCAACAAGATTTCACAATTCTACAAAACCCAGCAAGTATGACGATGATCTACTTTTGTTTGATTCTATTTATTTGGTTAGAAAGTGCTTTTATTCCAGCTGCACCACTACCTTGTGATAGTGTTGTTATTCTTGCAGGTTCTCTAGCTGCTGCTAATGTAATTAGCTACCCTGTAATTGTTGCTGGTCTTATCATGGCCGCGGCAATTGGTAGTCAATTAGCTTTTATACAAGGTCGTTGGTTGCATAAGTTTCCAACAATTCAGAAATGGATTAATGCAGTTCCACCACACAGATTACAGACAGTTGACTCTTTGTTGACTAAACATGGGCTAATTGCTCTTTTTGTAGCTCGTTTTATTCCTGTTGTTCGCCCTCTTCTACCGTTAATGATGGGACTACGAATGCAACAAGCTGCTCGCTTCCATTATTTTGCTTGGATGAGCGCTATTATTTGGATTTTATTACTAACTGGTTTCGGTTATTCATTATCATTTTTACCGGAAAAACTGTCGAAATATATCACCATGGCACTAATGGCAGCACCAGTCATCACACTGGCGATTGCAGTATGTAGCTTTATCAGTGGTTACTGTTTAAAAAAATACCGTCGTAAAAAAATCTGTTAAATTAATTCAATATAAAAAGCCCCTAACTCATACAAGTTAGGGGCTTTTTTATTTTATTGATGAAAGATAACAGCTACGAATTATACGTTGTCGACGATACATCACCGCCTTTACCTGTCCAATTCGTATGGAAAAACTCACCTTTTGGTTTATCTACACGCTCGTAAGTATGAGCACCAAAATAATCACGTTGCGCTTGCAGCAAGTTTGCAGGAAGACGAGCTGTTGTATAACCATCAAGGAAAGTCAATGCTGATGTCATTGATGGCATTGGGATCCCTACTTCCATCGATTTTGCCGCTACTTTTCTCCATGCAGACATACTATTTTCTAGAATACCTTTGAAATAGCTATCTGAACCTAAAAAAGAAAGTTCAGGATCAATATCGTACGCATCACGAATATTACTTAAGAATGCAGAACGGATAATACAGCCACCACGCCACATCAATGCCACGTTACCGTAATTTAGATCCCAACCATTCTCGTTTGACGCTTCACGCATCAACATAAAGCCTTGTGCGTATGAGATGATTTTTGATGCTAAAAGTGCTTGGCGTAATGCTTCTATCCAGACTTGTTTATCACCTTCAACAATTGATTTTTTCTTACCAAATAACTCTTCAGCTTCTACACGTTGATCTTTTAATGATGATAAGCAGCGTGCAAATACAGATTCTGTAATTAGCGTTAATGGAATACCCATATCTAATGCATTTATTCCTGTCCACTTACCTGTGCCTTTTTGGCCCGCAGTATCAAGGATTTTCTCCACTAATGGTTCACCGTCTGTATCTTTATAACCTAAGATGTCTGAAGTGATTTCTACTAAGTAGCTATTTAGCTCGGTTTTGTTCCACTCAATAAAAACAGACTGCATTTCATCGTGCGTCATACCAAGGCCATCTTTCATGAACTGGTATGCTTCTGTGATAAGCTGCATATCACCATATTCAATGCCGTTATGAACCATTTTTACAAAGTGACCAGCTCCATCGTTACCAACCCAATCACAACAAGGCTCATTATTTTCAGTTTTCGCTGAAATAGCTTGGAAGATTGGTTTAACAAATGGCCATGCTTCAGGTGAACCTCCTGGCATAATTGAAGGACCAAAACGAGCACCTTCTTCACCACCTGAGACACCAGAACCAATAAAGTGAATTCCTTTCTCTTTCAGTGCAGCAACACGACGGTTAGTATCTGGGAAATTTGTATTACCACCATCAATGATGATGTCGCCTTTATCTAATAAAGGAACCAACTTATCGATAAATGAATCAACAACATCACCAGCTCGTACCATTAGCATAATTTTGCGTGGTGATTCTAATTTATCGACTAACTCTTGAAGGGAATATGCACCAACAATATTTGTCCCTTTTGCAGGACCTTGTAAGAACTCATCTACTTTTTCAGCAGTTCGGTTATGCGCTACCACTTTATAACCGTGATCGTTCATATTTAGAATTAGGTTCTGGCCCATTACTGCAAGACCAATTACGCCAATATCGCCTTTCATATCTTTACTCCAAAAATTTGCGTTATGCTCGAACTTCTATTTATTAATAATGCGAGCCGCTGCATCTATATCTAAAAACCATTCAGTTTCACCCAACGCTGAGTGAATTTTTGCTGCCGGGTATGGCAACTCATTTGCCGGTTTAGTATGAATTTCTTGAACAATTTCAGCTTTACCACTACCTAACACTAGATAGCTAATACGTTTAGCTGCTTCTAATACTCTTGCTGTCTTCGATACTCTTTGTTGTCCTGACTCTGGGTGAGTCGCAATAACGGCTAAGTTTGTATCGTTATAATCTGTCTTATTAGGAAATAATGATGCCGTATGACCATCTGCTCCTACGCCTAATAAAATCCAATCAAAAACTGGGGTCCCATTTTCTAACGGAATCAATTCTCTCATCTCATTAGAAAAGCGATTCACTTCTTCTAGAGGTTCATTCTCGCCTTCAATACGATGAATATTTTCTAGTGGAATATCGATACGAGAAAACAATAATTCATTTGCTTCTCCATAATTACTCTCTGGATCAGTAGGAGTAACACAACGCTCATCCCCCCACCAAAAATGAAGATTATTCCATTGAATATTTTTAGCATAAGTCTCTGATGCTAAAAGTGAAAAAAGCATCTTTGGTGTGCTACCACCCGATAATGAAATGTGAATAGGCTTTCCTTGTTCACCTAATTGCTTTAGCTCATCGGCTAGCGTTGTCACTACATCTTGTGGTGTTTCAAATATTTTATGGTTAATCATAATTCACAGTAATCCGTATCTGTTAAGTTCTTACAAGGAAAACGCCACTTTCTATTATCACGTTCCAATAATTGATCGGCTTCTTTTGGTCCCCAAGTGCCACACGCATAGCCAAATAAAGCTTGTGGATCTTGTTTAAAATCGAGTATCGGTTGAACAAATTTCCAACATGCATTTACCGCATCACTTCGTGCAAATAACGTAGCATCACCATTTAACGCATCTAATAGCAAACGTTCATAGGCTGTCAGCATTTGTGTCTCTGCCAGTGATTGATAATGGAAGTCCATTGATACATCTTTCACATTAAAGCCTGAACCTGGCTCTTTCAAGCCGAAACGCATTTGAATACCTTCGTCAGGTTGAATGCGGATCACTAATTTATTTTCAGGAGCATTTTCTGCAAACGCTGGATGTGGCGTCTTTTTAAAATGAACAACAACTTCTGTTACACGGGTTGGAAGGCGTTTACCAGTACGAACATAAAATGGTACCCCATTCCATCGCCAGTTATTGATAAACATTTTTAAGCCAACATAGGTTTCAGTACGAGAATCATCAGCAACACCCTGTTCATCACGGTAACTTGGTAAGAACTTTCCTCTTACTTCAGATTCAGTATATTGACCTAATACAAGGTTATTACGTAGATCTTGTTCTGTCAGTGGTTGAAGACTTTGTAGTACTTTAGCAATCTCATCACGCATCGAATCCGCATTAATTGCTGAAGGCGATTCCATTCCAACCATTGCTAATACTTGTAGCAAATGATTTTGGAACATATCACGCATTGCACCAGAACCATCATAGTAACCACCACGCTCTTCTACTCCAAGAAACTCAGAGCCTGTGATCTCGACATAATCAATAAAATTACGGTTCCACAGAGGTTCAAACATCACATTTGAAAAACGCAGTACTAATAAGTTTTGAACCGTTTCTTTACCAAGATAATGGTCAATACGATATATCTGATGCTCTTCAAAATATTGATGAATTTGTTTACCAAGTTCTAGTGCTGACGCCAAATCGTAACCAAATGGTTTTTCGATGATTAAGCGTTTCCAGCCATTAGATTCATCATTTAATCCATGAGCAGCTAAACACGATGGGATCACGCCATAAAGACTTGGGGGTGTTGCTAAGTAAAAAAGTGTATTTTGTTGTTCTAATTGGTATTTATCAGCAAGTTGGTCTAATTTACACGCCAATTTTGAATATTCATCAACGTCTGATGTGTTCAGTGCTTGGTAATGCAAATGATGGCAAAACGCATCTAAAATTTCAGGTTCCGTTTTCTCTAACTCTCTTAATGATTGTTTCATTTTTTCTCTATATGACTCGTCATCATATTGAGTTCGGCTTACGCCTAAAATGGAAAACGTAGAAGGAAGTTGATTACTGGCATACAAATGATATAAAGCCGGGATCAACTTTCGATAAGTAAGATCGCCCGAAGCGCCAAAAATTACGATGGTATTGTTGTCCGAAATTGTCATTATTTTTCTATCCGATACACAGCAAAGTATCTTTGTATAATAAGAGCAACTTCTCTTTATTACTAATCAGTTTTAGTTATTGTATTGATAGGTAAAAACTAACGTTGTTCATTAATTATACTAACTTGATAAAAATACTAAAAATACACCTCTACAGGCATACCTTCTACCCACTCTTTTTCT
Organism: Aliivibrio sp. S10_S31; assembly: GCF_014694495.1. Lineage (NCBI taxonomy): Bacteria > Pseudomonadati > Pseudomonadota > Gammaproteobacteria > Vibrionales > Vibrionaceae > Aliivibrio > Aliivibrio sp. S10_S31. The sequence continues at coordinate 31,049 of NZ_JAAUWR010000019.1, forward strand.
AATAAACCACCTAAAAACGTAATTTTAACTTTGAGTAAAGCTTTAGCTCCTTCAAAAGGTTTTGCTAACTGAATAGGAAGTTTTGAAGTTAAACCAATAGCAGATGACACTCTCGCTTCTACTTTTTTACCATTAGGAAGTTTAACCGTTACTAATGCACCTAATTTTGCTTTTTCAATGTGCTTAGGGTCTAAATAACTAATAACATAAGGAGCAACATCTGGTGATACTGTAACTAAAGGGTCACCAATGCTGATCTGTTGTCCTTTCAAGGCATTAATATCAATCACCAACCCCATATATGGTGCTCTAATTGACAATGCATCAAGTTGATTTTTTTTCGTTGTTAATGCTTGATTTAATTCGCGAGTAACCTGAGCAACACCTCCAGCTAGTAAGCGTTGTTTTTGTGCGATTTCAGCTTGATTCAATGCGATATAAGCATTAGTAAGGTTATTTTGCGCGGTGTTATAAATACCAACAATTGCGGCATAATCCACTTGTGATACTTTTCCCTCTTTTGCGTATTGATCATAATTGACTTTGATTTTCGTTATCTTTTTTAAATTCAGCTTTGCTGCCCCAATAGCACTAATATACGGACCAAAATCTTCTGTAATTTTTTGCGTTTGCTCTTGGTATAATTGCTCTAATTCATTTTCTATAAATTCAATTTCTTGCTCTAAAATGGGCGCATCCAACTCCATTAGCAATTGGCCTTCAAGAACAAACTCACTGTCTTTCACATCAATTAACTTTACTGAGCCATTTTGAGATGCTGTGATGTTCACTGGTCCTGTAGTGATTATTCCAGGAGCTACAGTAAATAAATGTTGTTTTGCAAAGGTATAAATCATAAAAAATATAGGACTAAGAATAATTGCGAGTATCAAATACCATCTAAAACGATACGCTCCACGTTTTTCCATTCCATACAGCACTTTCATACCGTTGTCTGAGGTCGGTTTATTCTTTTTTTCTAAATGAAATTTAACATCCATAATCGTTAAAACCTCTTACCACGTTTGAGTACCCACCATGGAGCCATACTTGACTCCTCATGACTTCGTCTAACAATTTCATTTATCATGGCAAATGCAGTAACAAACCGCATAAACAAAGCATAGAATGGATATATCAATAACCATAAAAGCATTTCACGGTCTTCTTGGATCCGTTCGGAAATCAAGCTGAGATAGATAAGAAAGGTCATGGCAATGAATACCAAATAAATGACGTATAAACAGCTTAGGACTGCGAGAACCACTGTTGTTGGATAAAATATAAATATATAAAAATTAAACAGTGTCATTAATACCGGTAATAATACCGCTTGTAAAACACCATAAACTAAGGTGTAACCAAAACTTCCCCATCCATACAATTTTGGGCGTAACCCATGTTTATGTTTTCGTAAATACACAAACAGAAGATCGCCATCCCAACGTAATCTTTGGCTCATTAAACCTTTAAATGTATCTGGTACATCAGTATGTCCAATCGCTCTAGGAGAAAAGTTAAGCCGAGTTCCTGGGTATCGTTTTTTGTATTGTTTTAAACGAATCGTTAAATCAAGATCTTCTGCTGTATGTGTATTCCAGCCACCGACCTGTTTCAATACTGAACGTCTAAAACCACCAAATGCCCCAGAAATATTATTCAATAAGCCCCATGTTGCCATTCCTGTTTTACTGCTCTGCATCGACATCATATATTCGAGTGACTGCATTTTTGTCCAAAAACTGCTCTCTCGATTTCTTACCCTTAACGCACCTCCACAAGCAATAACATTAGGGTTTGCAAATGTTCGCGCCATTTTAAGAGCCATGTTGTTATCAAAAGAGGTATCTCCATCCACATTGATAACCAATTCATGTTTTGCTTCTGATAGCCCAGCATTAAGGGTTGATACACGTCCACCACGCTGCCATTTAGGAAGAATTTTAATGGTTTTATTCGGTATGTTTTTGTATTTTTTAATCAAAGAAATGGCTGTTCTATACGTCTCTTTATTCTCCTTTGCACCATCAATCACAACTAAGATTTCAATGTAGTTTGGGTAGATTTGCTCAACCAAAGTAGCAATGGTTTTTTCTATCTCTTTACCTTCTGCATAACAAGTAACAATAAAACTGATTGATGGGTGTGCATGTTTTCTTACTTCATTCGCTCCCCATGACCAATGCAAAATACCAATAAAAATGAGCAATAAAAGCGGGACTTCAACGAGTAATAATATAGGCAAAAAGGTTAGCATTAACTCCCAATATGTCGTCAACGTACCTGTTATTAAATAAAGAATATATTGAAATTCAGCCATCATATATCCTTAAGCAAATCAGCTAACCATACTGAAGCACTATTACTCAATGAAGGGGCAGGCAATTCCCAAATGTACAAATGAAGAGTCACCAATTCAGACTCAATATCACTGGCAATATTGGCGATTTTATCTTCAATAATTTTATGTGAGCTTCTTGGTGTCATTGGCATAAGAAGTAACATCAGTTCTGAATTGTATTGACAGCAAATGTCTGTATCTCTCAGCAACCCATTAAAATGAGATGATATTTCATCGATTAACTGTATCCGCTTTATCTCACCAAACTCTTTTGAGTAGCTATCAATTCCGGATAATTGAACCCCTAATAATAAATGGTGCTGTTCATGTCTTATTGCTAGCTTATTTATCCATACCAACAAATTATGAAATGAATTTTGGTCAATTAACCCGTTAAGTGAGAGTGCTTGCTCTATCGGTCGACAACCATACATCATAAGACCTTTAACCTGCTCACCCACTTTAAATTGATTAATTGGTCTTGCTATTAACTCACTGGTTTCATTCATATGGAAACAAGAAAGACATCGAACTCTCACTACCGATTCTGAAAATGATAACTGACAATCTCGACATTGATAGCGCTCCAACGGTCTATCATAATCAACACCAATATGACGTAACTTAGTAAAACAATTTGGGCACTGAAGTTTGTCTTGTTTAACAAAACGTTGCTCTTTACCCACATGACCACAAGTGAAACAATGCAGTGATAATATCTCTTCGATGTTTGTACTCTTACAGTCGGGGCAAGTCTCAATGTAATTTAAATGTCCGCTATGACAAGATGAACATAATCTTATTTTATCTACGGTATTAAGCTTTTCTAAATACCCTCTTTTTTCCTCTAATTGAAAATAATGATAAGGCTCATAATCCTCACCAAAATAACAATGTAATAAAGGATAATAATAGAGTTCTCTTTTCTCACTTTGGCATAAAGGCAATAAACGCCGATCCAACCCAAGCCATAACCACGCCAGTAATTTATCTGTTGGTTCTTCTTCAATAAAAGATAATTTACTTTGATGCTGTTTCCATTGATCTTTAATCTTGAAGGGATCAAAAATGCCATCAGAGAGGTATTCAGTTAATGTACTCTCTTGCAAAACATAGATTTGGCTATTCCAGAGTGGGAAATCTTGATGTAAAGAGAGTAATGCTTGATTCTGTTTTTTAGGTTCTAAAGCTAAAATTATTACTGAAGGAGAATCTAATGTTAATTCATCTAAATTATTAACATATATAAAATCAAGGTCCTGACAATTAATTGGAATATCATTTCCAATAACATACATTGAAATACGATTATTATCATGTATATCCATATCTAACCTCTATCAATATGAATTAATTAAATTCTATAATGCCTTTCCCTATTGCTTATATACCTAGTTTAAATATCCTATAAGTATAGTTAGGAATTTTTAAATCACATAAAAAAAGCCCTCAGAATATATCTAAGGGCTTTGGTCTTACTAAAAACTTATATTTTATTTTGAGCTTAATACTGCAGCGGGTTGCAATCGACTCGCTCTACGAGCAGGATACCAAGTGGCAATGCTGCTTAATAAGATCGCAGTACATGTGACAATCGCCACGTCACTCCACACCAATTGCGACGGCAGAAAATCTACAAAATAAATATCCCCAGATAAAAACTGATGACCAATAAGAGATTCAAGCGCTTTAATCATTGGAGTCAAATTCAATGCCACTACCGATCCTAAAACAGAACCTGCGATACTCCCTGTTACGCCAGAGAAAATCCCTTGGCAAACAAATATCCGTTTAATCAGGCCATCGTTAGCCCCCATGGTACGAAGAATCGCAATATCTCCAGCGCGATCTTTTACCGCCATCATGAGAGTGGATACAATATTAAAACACGCCACCCCAATAACGAGCACCATGACTAAATACATAATGGAGCGTACTAATTGAATATCACGATACAGATAACCGTATTTTTGAATCCAACTGCGTAAATACACGTATTCACTTAATGTACCACCTACTTCGCGTACAATATCTTGAGCATTAAGTACACTGCTTACTTGTAAAGACACACCAGTGACACTGTCACCTAAATTAATGTATTGCTGTGCATCCTTAAGAGGAACAATAGCTAAGCCATGATCAACTTGTCCACCAAGAGAAAGTAAACCCACCACCTGTAAACGCTGGCGTTTTGGAGAACGCAATTTCCTATCTGCATTCTCATCAGGGATCATCGCTGTTATCCAATCCCCAACTTTCACATTAAGTGTATCCGCCACGCCTTTACCTAAAATCACGCTTTGTTTATTGGCCTCAAACGCATTCCAAGCGGCTTTATCAATATACTCAGGTAATTTAGATACAGAATTTTCAAGTAAAGGTTCAACACCTCTAACTTCCACCGCTTTTAATTTACTGCCTCTTTCTAATAAAGCGGTAAAACGAACATAAGGTGCCGCGCCTGTGACTTTTGGGTGTTTTTTAGCTTGGATCATCATAGATTGCCAATCAGTCACCGGTTTTTTTACGCCCTCAAGCTCTGCGTGTGGAATAACTGACAAGACACGATTTTGCAACTCACGCTCAAAGCCATTCATGGCAGATAAACCAATGATAATGACGGCTACGCCAATCGCAATACCTAAAGTAGACGAGATAGAAATGAACGACACCATTTTGTTTCGTTGCTTCGCCCGTGCAAAACGACTACCGATAAAAAGAGAAAGCGGTGAAAACATTACGCCTCCATCTCTTGAGCTAAACTTGAACGCACGGTTTCTGTGATAAAGCGACCATCTTGCATACTTAGTTGCTTATCCAATTTTGCGGCTAATTCATTATCGTGAGTGACAACTAAAAACGCCGTGCCTGATTCTTGGTTAAGCTCGCGCATTAAATTATAAATATCTAATGCCGTTTTATGATCTAGGTTACCAGTTGGTTCATCCGCTAATACTAAAGCCGGTTTATTCACCAAGGCTCTAGCAATCGCAACACGCTGACGCTCACCACCTGAAAGTTCCGACGGGCGGTGTTCAATACGGTGGGCTAACCCTACTTTTTCCAGTAATTCAGTGGCTCGTTTCGCAGCTTCTTTCTTATTTACTCCACCAATAAGTAATGGCATCGCTACGTTTTCTAGTGCACTAAAATCAGCAAGCAGATGGTGAAATTGATAAACAAAACCAATATGCTGATTACGAATTTTAGCTTGTTTATTGGCACTCAACTTCGTCAATTCATTCTCTTGGAAATGCACCGTACCTGCCGTTGGTTCATCCAACGCGCCTAAGATATGAAGCAGTGTACTTTTACCCGAGCCTGATGACCCAACAATCGCCACTAACTCACTTTCATTAATTTGGAAGTCCACGCCTTTAAGCACTTCAGTTTCCATCGCGCCTTCTTGGTAAATCTTACGGATACCCTGACAAACTAATAATGGATTACTCATATCTTAATGCCTCTGCTGGTTGTACGACTGCTGCTCGATAAGATGGGAATACGGTCGCTAATAAACTTAATAAAATTGCTAGGATAATGACTACACAGACCTGTAATGGTTCAACCTCTGCTGGTAATGAGCCACCTACGGTAAATAATGACAAACCTAAAGTAGAGAGAATCACGTTAATATTGCTGGCAAAAAGAGCCCCTAAGGTACCGCCAACAATCGCTCCAATAACACCACTGCTTGCGCCTTGCACCATAAAGATAGCCAACACCTGATTACTCGTCATGCCTTGAGTTTTTAAAATAGCGACTTCCGCTTGTTTCTCCATCACGACCATAATCAGTGCTGAGATAATATTAAAGGCCGCGATAGCGACGATTAACCCTAGCATCAATCCCATCATGTTTTTTTCCATTTTTACCGCTTGGAATAACTCACCACGTTGATCACGCCAATCACTCCATGTCATATCGTGCTCTAATGGTATTTTCGCTAATTCGGTCACTTGAAATGGGTCTTCAAAAAACAAACGCCAACCCGTTATGTTGCCTTTTTTCAGCTTCATTAAACGAGCGGTATCTTGAATATTAGCAACCATTAACTGACCATCAACATCAGAACCAGTATTAAATACCCCAACAACTTTAAAATTGCGTTGGCTAGGAATACGCCCTAACGGTGTATATTGACTCGCATTGGTCACCATAATACGAACCGTATCACCATATCGAACGCTTAATTCTCGTGCTAATTTCGACCCTAAGAAAATACCGTATTCACCGGCTGCAAGTTGACGAACATTTCCTGAAATTAATTCATAAGCAATAGGATCGTATTCATTCGGATCAATACCAACCAGCATTCCCGCGCTTAACCCACGAGCACTTTGAATGATGGCTTCACCACGTACAACAGGCGTAACTTGGGTCACATGAGGCAAACTTGCTACATACTCACGCTCATCATCTAATGGTGTAATTTGATTATCGGTACTAGAGATAACCGCTTGAGGTAACACCCCCAAAATACGGTCTTTTAATTGACCTTCAAAGCCATTCATCACAGACAATACTGTCACCAAAGAAAGCACGCCTATGGTGATACCGGCTGTGGACATATAAGAGATAAAGCGACTAAATCTATCGCCAGAACGACCTCTTAAATATCGTAATCCTATAAATACTGATACTGGATGAAACATAAATTCTCTCAATCGCGCATATACAAGCTATAATCCTATAGTCTATCACGTAAAATACTGGTATTTATTCCTTTTTTACACTTCTTCCTCTCATTCAAAAAGATTAAACACTTGCTGATACTCAGTGACTTCGCCATAATTAATGAATAATAAATAGAGGGACGCTTATGTCGCACGATGAATATTTTTCGGTTCACTATGATTTAACTATCAATGTAGAGCCACTTGCTGTTGATACTTCACTACCAAACATGGAAACGTTTGAGCGAGAAATCCCCGCTCCATTTCGTGTTGCTCAAGAGTGCAGCGCCTTAGACGATGTGTCTGAAAGCGAATTATCTTTTTTAAAACAAGATGATGGAAAGCGTCTAGCTAACTATTTAAACAATCAAAATCAAAAACTTAACCTACTTCTTTCTTACTTGTTAATTCAACAAGATGACGCAGATTATCGTCATAAAACGTTAAGCTTTGGCGCAAGTAAGTTTACTTACCAAACAGACTCTGCATTAACTATTGGTCAAAAAGCCAAAGTTAAGTTGTTTTTAGAACATCCGCCTTCAGCTATTTATTGTTACGCTACGGTGACGCAGTGCACTGAAACTGACAACGGTTTTAACATCGAAATGGCTTATGAATTGCTCCGTGATATCGATCAAGACTTATTGATCAAAGCGGCTCTTTTCCAGCAACAAAAAATATTAAAACTTCGCGCACAAGAAAGAAACTTAACTTAATAATTGAATATCCTGATGCCTATTAAAAATTTACTGTCTCTCTCGTTACCAACTAAAGCGAATGATACTCGCTCTGTTGGTAATCTTACTGGTTCTTCTCTTGCTCTCGCGATTGCTGAGATAGAGCAGCAGCACCAAGGACCTATCATCGTTGCTGTTACTGAGCCTCAATTGGCATTTCGTCTACAAAATGAAATTAAACAGTTTTCTCAAAATGCAGTAGATGTTTTTCCTGATTGGGAAACCTTACCTTATGACAGTTTTTCACCGCATCAGGATATCATTTCAGATCGTCTATCGCGCCTGTACCATCTTCCACAACAGAAGAATGGGACTCTGATCGTTCCAGTAAGTACATTATTACAACGTCAGTCTCCTCAATCGTTTCTTCATAAACACGCATTAGTGGTTAACGTTGGCGATCGACTGTCGTTTGACAAATTAAAGCTGCAATTAGAAAAATCTGGGTACTTACATGTCGATCAAGTTATGAGTCATGGTGAATATGCAAGCCGTGGTTCCATTATTGATCTTTTCCCTATGGGCAATGGTCACCCATTTAGAATCGATTTTTTTGATGATGAAATTGATTCAATTCGTCAATTTGATCCTGAAAATCAACGTACGATTGAAGAAGTTAAATCAATCAACCTATTGCCCGCTCATGAATTTCCAACCGATGATGAGGCAATAGAAGATTTCCGTATTCGTTGGCGTCAACGCTTTGATGCTCGACGTGAACCAGAATCTGTATATCAACAGATCAGTAAAGGTACATGGCCTGCTGGTGTCGAATATTGGCAACCACTGTTTTTTGATGAAACAGAGACCTTGTTTGATTACCTACCAAACAACACATTATTGGTTACTATTGGTGATATTGAGAAGGCGGCAGATGAATTCTTAGCCGATGCTGAATATCGATATGATCAACGTCGAGTTGACCCGCTTCGCCCTCTTCTTCCTGTTAATGAACTTTGGCTAAATACCGCCGATATGTTTGCTTTATTTAAGCAGTATCCGCGTGTAAAACTCTCTAAAGAACCAGAAAAAGAAAAAGCAGGTCGTTTTAATCCTGATCTGCTTGAGTTACCTGAAATTGCAATTCAGCATCAAAACAAAGAACCTTTTGCTCAATTTCGTCAATTTTACGAGAAATTCAGTGGACAGGTTATCTTCTCTGTTGAATCAGAAGGTCGCCGTGAAGCGTTATTGGAACTTTTAGCTCGCATTAAGCTCAAACCCGCTATTTGTGAAACCATGAAAGAAGCCATGTCGCATAAAAACAAAGCGACCTTGGTTATCGGCTCTGCCGAACGTGGTTTTATTCTTCAAGACCCGTGCGTTGCTTTCATCTGTGAAAGTGATTTATTGGGTGAGCGTGTCATACAGCGTCGCCGTCGTGGTGATAAGCAGTCAGCAAGTAGTGATACAATTATTCGCAACCTAGCTGAGCTAAAAATTGGGCAACCTGTTGTTCACTTAGACCACGGTATTGGTCGATACATGGGGCTTCAAACCTTAGATGTTGGTGATATGCCAGCAGAATACATGATGCTTGAGTACCAAGATCAAGCCAAATTGTACGTTCCTGTGTCTTCGTTAAACCTCATCAGTCGCTATTCAGCCGGTGCTGATGAAACCGCTCCTATTCATAAATTAGGTGGTGAAGCGTGGACTAAAGCGCGTCGTAAAGCCGCAGAAAAAGTGCGTGATGTCGCTGCTGAGCTGTTAGATGTATACGCAAAACGCGCCATTAAACCCGGTTTTGCCTTCAAACAAGATCGCGAAGCCTATGCTGATTTTAAAGCGAGTTTCCCATTTGAAGAGACGCACGATCAAGACATGGCTATTAATGCGGTGTTATCTGATATGTGCCAAGCCAAAGCCATGGATCGCCTTGTATGTGGTGATGTTGGTTTTGGTAAAACAGAAGTTGCCATGCGTGCTGCTTTCTTAGCTACACACAATGAAAAACAAGTGGCGGTATTGGTTCCTACAACCTTACTTGCTCAACAACACTTTGAAAACTTCCGAGACCGTTTTGCAAACTTCCCTATTCGTGTTGAAGTACTTTCTCGCTTTAAATCGGCCAAAGAGCAAAAAGAAATCCTAGCAGCAACCGCTGAAGGTAAAGTAGATATTCTGATCGGCACACACAAATTACTGCAAGATAGCATCAAATTTGATGATTTAGGCTTACTTATTGTTGATGAAGAACACCGCTTTGGTGTGCGTCAAAAAGAGAAAGTAAAAGCCATGCGTGCCGACGTTGATATTTTAACGCTAACAGCAACACCTATCCCACGTACATTGAATATGGCAATGAGTGGTATGCGTGATCTCTCTATCATTGCTACACCACCAGCTCGACGCTTAGCTATCAAGACTTTTGTTCGTGAAAAAGCAGATGATGTGATTAAAGAAGCCATCCTGCGTGAAATTAAGCGTGGTGGCCAAGTTTATGTACTGCACAACAACGTTGATACGATTCAAAATGCAGCAGAAGAGATTGAAAAACTAATCCCTGAAGCTCGTGTTACTTTGGCTCATGGTCAAATGCGAGAGCGCGAGCTAGAAAAAATCATGGGGGATTTTTACCACCAACGCTTTAATGTGCTTGTTTGTACCACCATTATTGAAACCGGTATTGATGTACCAACAGCCAACACCATTATTATGGATAGAGCTGACAAGCTAGGTTTAGCACAACTACACCAATTACGAGGCCGTGTTGGGCGTTCGCATCACCAAGCGTATGCGTATTTATTAACACCGCATCCTAAAGCGTTAAGCAAAGATGCAAGAAAGCGCTTAGACGCGATTGCCTCACTTGAAGATCTAGGTGCAGGCTTTACCTTAGCAACACACGATTTAGAAATTCGTGGTGCAGGTGAATTGTTGGGTGACGGTCAAAGTGGTCAAATTCAATCTGTTGGCTTTACGCTTTATATGGAAATGTTAGAGCAAGCCGTTGAAGCATTAAAAGAAGGTAAAGAACCCTCTTTAGATGATTTACTGCGCGAACAAACCGAAGTTGAACTGCGTTTACCATCGTTAATTCCAGAAGATTACATACCAGATGTTAATACTCGCCTATCTTTATATAAACGTATTGCAAGTGTATCAAGCAACGGTGAATTAGATGAACTGAAAGTAGAAATCATTGACCGATTCGGCACTCTACCAGAAGCAACGCAAACATTGTTGATCAGCTCAGAAGTGAAAATGTTAGCCGCTTCATTAAAAGTGAAGAAATTAGAAGCACATGGTAACGGTGGTTACATTGAATTTGAACCTACTGCTGACATAAACCCTATGTTCCTTGTGTCATTATTACAGAAAGATCCTACGGGTTTTGCTCTAGATGGCCCAACCAAAGTCAAATTTATAAAAGACTTAACAGAGAGACAAACACGAATTAAATACGTAATGGACTTGCTCAAACTGTTCAACGAAAATAGAATCTAGTTATTAGGTTTAAATTATAAGAAAAACCAAATTTATAGCTTCACTTATGGATGATTGAAGCTTTAGAGCCCTTTTTCACCGGAGTATGAATGAAAAAAATAATTTACGCGTTGATTTTACTAGCAAGTTGGCCTTCTTTTGCTCGCCAATTTGATATTGAAGTTATTATTTTTAAACGCAACGTAGAACCATCATCTTATCAAGAGGCTTGGCCTGATGTTTTGGATCCAATTAATTTGGATCGTGCTTTCTCATATCGCGACAAAGCCATGATGAGCAAAAATGGTGCTTTTTTAATTTCGCAATACAAGCTAAATGACGTTTATCAAAAACTTCAGAACCATGCTGGCTTCAAACCATTAGTGCATGTAGCTTGGCGTCAAGGCGATTCAGGCTCTTCTCATTCTCCTATTTTCCATATTCAAGCAGGTCAAGATTTCTCAGATCGTTTTGTTGCGGATGGCCGAACCATTGCTGATGCTAAAGCAGACTTATCTTTAGTTCCTTTAGATGCTCCTGCACCGACACCAGCGCTTGTTGAGGGTGATGAAAATCTAGCACCAGAAACACCAACAGTTCAATCTGGTCCAATTCTAGAGCTTGATGGAACAATGCAAGTTTACGTACAACATTATTTATACGTAAAAACAGAGCTAGATCTTAAAGTTCCAGGTAAGCATGAATTTATTGTAAATACGCCTGAAGAAAAAGAAGCACTAGTTGAAGAATCGACTGATGTTGTTGCAAATGAAGAAAACAACGAAGAAGCCGTTGAAGTTACTGCAGCAGAATTAGAACCAGCTCAACCAATGAATGAGAACATTCAACTTGGTCATCTTGAAGATGTAACCCCAGATACAGAGATTAAAGAATTTCTTAAATCTTACCGTATGAAAGAGAAGCGTCAGATGCGTAGTGGAGAAACTCACTATATCGACCACCCTCTCATGGGCATGATTATCCAAGTGCGTAAAGTCTAATTATATAAAATCTTTACACATATTTACCAAAATAGGACAACATTTGTTGTCCTATTTCATTTCTACTTTCTTCATTTCATGCTATTTTCATTCGAAATCATAAACTATGAGAATTCTTATGAAATCCTTTATCAAACCACTGTTACTGATCCTTTCTTCTGCTCTTTTCTTAACAGCGTGTAGCGACAATAACGATCCAAAAGAAGGCGTACAATACGAAGTTTTATCAACATCATTAGAAAATGATGGCATAGCTCCGGTTACTGAAGTATTCGCCCTTTCTTGTGGTCATTGCCGTAATATGGAAAACTTTTTACCAGTAATCAGCCAAGAAGCTGGAACCGACATTGGTAAAATGCACATTACTTTTAACCAATCAGCACACATCGCATCAATGTTTTACTATGCTGCTGAAATGCAAGTAGATGGCGCACCAGATCACGCATTCATGGAAGATTTATTCGCAGCAACCCAAATGGGCGAAGGTACAACATTAACAGAACAACAAGAAGCTTACTCTAAAGCCTTCACTTCACGTGGCTTAGTAAGTCCATACGATTTCAATGAAGAGCAACGCGATATTCTGATCAAAAAAGTAGATAACGCGAAAATGTTATCTGAAAAATCAGGCATCAGCTCTGTACCAACGTTTGTTGTTAACGGAAAATACAACGTATTAATCGGTGGTCATGATGATCCTAAGAAAATCGCTGATACAATCCGTTACCTATTAGAAAAATAATTGATTTAAATATAAGGAAATAATGTGTCTAAAATCATTATCACACTAGCAGTAATCGTATTGGGTTATATGCTATTTCAACACTTTGTGAATAATCCAAAAGCAGCGAAAGCAAATATTGAGCTTGGTAATGCTTTTCTTGCTGAAAACGCAACAAAAGAAGGTGTTCAAACTACGGCTTCTGGCCTTCAATATCTTGTTCTTGAAGAAGGGACAGGTACTGAGCACCCTACAGCAAAAAGCAAAGTGAAAGTGCATTACCATGGTACAACCATCAACGGAAAAGTGTTTGATAGCTCTGTTGAGCGTGGCGAGCCAATTGAATTCGGTTTAAATCAAGTGATCAAAGGTTGGACTGAAGGTGTTCAATTAATGGTTGTAGGCCAAAAGATGCGTTTCTTTATCCCTAGCGACTTAGCTTACGGTAACCGTTCAGCTGGCTCTATCCAACCGGGTTCAGTACTTATTTTCGATGTTGAGTTACTTGATTTTAAATAATCCAAACTCATCTCAATAAGATAAAAATAAAATGGCTAATCACTTCGATTAGCCATTTTTGTATTGGTTATTTACTGCTATTGGTATGACGCATTACGATTGTGAAATCTTCATCTGCATAACCAGTTATTAATTCACTGTCTGGACAAAAGCTTAAACAGTATTTCAACACCTGCTGTGGGTCATGCGCTTCTAATAGACTCGACGATGTAAAATGTTCACTATTCAATAAGTTAAAAATAACGGCCTCTTCCGCTCTCTCATACATGTCTTTAATCACTTTTGCATGATAGGTTTTATTTCTAGCTCGATAATTTAAAGACCCACTTGCAATAACGATATCGGCTTTTGGTAATGTCGTTGCAGAAAAATCGGCTTTAATAAACTCACAATTTGTATGGTGTTTAAATAGTGATTTCGCCTGCTTGATAAAACTGCTCTGTTGATCAACACCGGTATAGCTCTTAATACAACAACTCATATCTAAAAATGTTTTAAAATCACCGTAACCACAGCCCAAATCCAACACCGTTTTTTGCTCAAAGTTGATTGCTTGCGTCATCGTTTTAAAACGCAAAAATTGAGATTCAGTAGAGCTCCATCCCAAACTTCTCGCATGATCACCTGAAAACTGCTTCTGTCTTTCATCATGAAAAAGACGAATGGTTAATCTATCTAATAAATGCATTGATAATGCTCTAATCATTTTGAATTGGTTTCAGGCACAGTTTACTCTGAGTATGAAATGATTTCATCTAACTTACTCTGATCTAATAAATAACAATTTAACTTGAAAGTTATTCAAAAAATTGCTTTTATTTGTATAGTCAATTTAAAAGTAGAACACTATGAGCCAACCTCGTTACTTACTGATAAAGCAATATCTTAATGAAAAAATTCAAACAAGAACTTGGCCTATTGGCTATAAAATACCAACGGAGATAGATCTTGCTAATGAATTTTCTGTCAGTCGTATGACAGCAAACAAAGCCATTAAAGAGCTTGTAAATGAAGGCTTATTAGAGCGAACACCACGCTTAGGCACCTTTGTTTGTCATAAAAAAGCTGAATCACCTCTGATGGAAATTCGTAATATAGCAACAGAAGTACACCAACGTGGCCACCATTACAGTAGCAAAGTAATTAAAAAAGAAGAAGTAATAGCTAAAGATGATATTGCTTTAAAGATTGGGGTTCGTAATGATACTTCGATTTATTTTACTCAAATTGTTCATTACGAAAATGATATTCCCATTCAGTTAGAAGACCGATGGGTTAATCCTTCATTTGTAAAAGATTATCTAAAACAAGATTTTACATTGCAAACACCGAATGAATATTTGGTTCAGATTTGCCCTTTAAGTGATATAGAACATTCTGTGGAAGCAATCATTCCAAATGAACACGTCTCCGAACTTTTGCATATGGATAATAAAACGCCCTGCTTATTACTGAACCGTCGAACTTGGAGTGAAGACAAATTAGTTAGCATTGCACTTTTGTATCATCCCGGTGATAGATATAAGTTAACGTCTCGCAGTAAAGTTTAATTTTCCCAGCTCGTACTTCATCGCTTCCCCTCTTCACAATTATAAAAGTGCAATGATTAATAATTGTACTTTTGATCACAACTTCGTTACATCCCATCTTGTCTTTTCATCAAAAACAGACTATTTATTTGTATATACATATAGTTTTTTATCACGATAACCAGATAAAAATGGACATGACGTATGGACAGAGTTTTTATTAATTTACATCTTGTTTCTATGGTGAATAAACAGCAGACGGGTTCTGATGGCTACCAAGTGGTGAAAGATGTCATGATTGGAGTAAGAAACGGGAAAGTTGAATACGTTGGTGAGCCCTGTCCCTCTATTTTACATGGCCATCCTGATATTATTGATTGTGCGCACGCATTAGTCACTCCCGGTTTTATTGACTGCCATACACATCTTATTTTTGCAGGAAATCGTGCAAACGAATTCGAACAACGTTTGCAAGGCATACCTTATGAAGAGATAGCAAAACAAGGTGGCGGCATTTTATCTACCGTACAAGCAACACGTGAAGCAAGTGAAGACAAACTTTATCACCTAGCGGTTCATCGCTTAGAAGGTCTCAAACGTGACGGCGTAACTACAATTGAGATTAAATCTGGCTATGGTCTAACTCTTGATGATGAAATCAAAATGCTTAAGGTAGTGAAACGTATATCTGAACTACCTGACATGAAAGTATCCTCTACACTTCTTGCTGCACATGCAGTCCCTCCTGAATACAAAAACCGCTCCGATGAATATATTGATTTAATTTGCGATACGATCATTCCTCAAGTGGTTAAATTGAATCTTGCTAATCATGTCGATGTATTTTGCGAAGGTATTGGATTTTCAACCAAACAATGTGAACGCGTTTTTCGTACGGCACTCAAGCATGGATTAAGAATTAAGGGGCATACAGAACAACTCTCCAACCTTGGAGGGAGTGCTTTAGCCGCCGCCATGGGAGCAGACTCTGTCGATCATATCGAATACCTTGATGAAAATGGTGTTAAAGCATTAGCAAAAAATAATACCGTAGCAACTCTACTTCCCGGAGCCTTCTATTATCTAAAAGAAACCAAACTCCCGCCAATTCCTTTATTAAGGCAATATAAGGTACCAATGGCTATTGCGACAGATTTTAACCCCGGAACCTCTCCTATTGCTTCATTGCGAACAATAATGAACATGGCCTGTACCTTATTTAAATTAACGCCAGAAGAGTCACTACGTGGCGTCACTTGTCATGCAGCACAAGCGCTTGGGTTGCAACATTTCAGAGGAAAAATAGCGGTTGGTATGGAGGCGGATTTTGCCATTTGGCAGTTGGAGTCACCGGCTGAACTTTCCTATCGATTAGGGGTACCTGACCTAATAGCTAGAGTTGTCGATGGAGAGATTTTTCATGAAAAATAATACATCGAGCAACATGACAAACTGGATCGGAAGAGTGGATCATGAAGATGGGGAACTTGGTTTACGATGGCATCAAAAAGTAAAAGAGGCAAAAAGTACAAATCAAGATGGCATAATGCTATTAGGCTTTGCCTGCGATGAAGGCGTTATTCGTAATAAAGGACGCAAGGGAGCTTATGCCGCTCCTCAGGTTATTCGCCGTGCATTAGCTAATTTAGCTTGGCACCATCAAAGCGATGTTTACGATGGAGGTGATATCCAGTGTAATGATGGCGACCTTGAATTAGCTCAAAAGCAACTCGCGATCAAAATAAAATCAGCCTTAGCCAATAGGCATCAACTTATTGTTTTCGGCGGTGGTCATGAAGTGGCATGGGGATCATTTCAAGGCATTGCTCGTTATTTACAAAACAAAGCTCTTTTAACATCACCTACAGCTCCACCACGTATTGGAATCATTAATTTCGATGCGCATTTTGATTTGAGGAACTTACCTCAATTACCATCAAGTTCCACCTCTCAATCAAGTAAACAATACGGCAACTCTGGAACGCCATTCCACCAAATATCAGAATTTTGTCATGTTCAACATTGGCCTTTCAACTATGCATGTTTAGGTCTAAATAAAGGCAGTAATACTCAAGCTCTTTATCACAAAGCAAAACAGTTAGGTGTGCTTCATTTTGATGATATTGAAATGAACCTATTAAATTTACCTCAAATTAAACAAGCTCTTTCCGAATTCATTGAACAAAACGATTTTCTTTATCTCACTATCGATATCGACGTATTTCCAGCGTCATGCGCACCGGGGGTTAGCGCTCCTGCAGTGCGTGGTGTTTCATTAGAGATTATAGAATCACTGTTACCTGATATTTTAAAAGCTAAAAACCAACACGGCGAATCCAAATTACTACTGGCGGATCTCGCTGAGTTTAATCCTACCTTTGATATTGATAATCAAACGGCACGTTTAGTTGCTCGGCTCGTTTGGACCATCGCTCACGGCATGAAATCAAATATGTAATAGCAAGGAGAAGCAATAATGACACAAACATCATCTAACCCTAGACTGGATGAATCTCGTACTATCATTGCACCGACAGGAGTCGAGTTAACGGCTAAATCATGGTTAACAGAAGCCCCACTTCGAATGCTAATGAATAATTTACACCCTGACGTTGCAGAGCACCCCCACGCTTTGGTGGTATATGGGGGGATTGGCCGTGCTGCACGAAACTGGCAATGCTACGATAAAATCATCGAAGTATTAACTCGTCTAGAAGATGATGAAACCTTAATGGTGCAATCAGGAAAACCCGTCGGAGTTTTTAAAACTCATGCTAATGCACCACGAGTATTAATTGCGAACTCAAATTTAGTTCCACATTGGGCTAACTGGGCGCATTTTAATGAACTCGATAAACAAGGTTTAATGATGTACGGTCAAATGACGGCTGGCAGTTGGATCTACATTGGTTCACAAGGTATTGTTCAAGGAACTTACGAAACCTTTGTTGCAATGGCAAAGCAGCATTTTAATGGTGATACACAAGGTCGCTGGATCCTAACTGGTGGGCTTGGCGGTATGGGAGGCGCTCAACCTCTTGCTGCAACCATGGCTGGCTTCTCAATGCTAGCGGTTGAGTGTGATGAATCTCGTATCGATTACCGTCTCCGTACTGGCTATGTAGACCGTAAAGCGACAACACTAAGTGAAGCTCTCTCTATCATTGAAGAAGCAAAACACTCGGGCTCTCCTATTTCTGTTGGTTTATTAGGTAATGCTGCTGATATCTATGCTGAAATTGTAAAGCGTGGAATTGTTCCTGACATTACCACTGACCAAACATCTGCTCATGACCCTCTTAATGGCTATTTACCTCAAGGGTGGTCAATGGATCACGCAGCAAAAATGCGCTTAAAAGATGAAATCAATGTTGTGAATGCAGCCAAAAAATCAATGGCAGTTCAAGTAGAAGCAATGCTATCTCTTCAAAAATCAGGCTCAGCAACGGTAGATTATGGCAACAATATTCGACAAATGGCTTTTGAAGAAGGCATCACTAATGCCTTTGATTTCCCTGGATTCGTCCCTGCTTATATTCGTCCTCTATTTTGTGAAGGTATAGGACCATTTCGTTGGGCTGCTCTATCTGGTGATCCTGAAGATATTTACAAAACCGACCAAAAAGTAAAAGAACTGATCCCTGATAATCCACACCTTCACAATTGGTTAGACATGGCACGTGAACGCATTCAATTTCAAGGGTTACCTGCACGTATCTGCTGGGTTGGACTAAAAGATCGTGCTCGTCTCGGTAAAGCATTCAATGAGATGGTAAAAAATGGAGAGTTAAAAGCCCCTATCGTCATTGGTCGTGATCATCTTGACTCCGGCTCTGTCGCCAGTCCAAACCGTGAAACCGAAGACATGATGGATGGTTCAGATGCCGTGTCTGACTGGCCGCTATTAAACGCCCTGCTCAATACTGCCTCTGGAGCAACGTGGGTATCCTTACACCATGGTGGAGGCGTAGGCATGGGTTTCTCACAACATTCAGGTATGGTCATCGTATGTGATGGCACTGATAAGGCAACTGAACGTGTCAGTCGAGTATTACATAATGACCCGGCAACGGGTGTAATGCGACATGCTGATGCAGGTTATGATATAGCGATCAATTGTGCAAAAGAGCAAAATCTAGATCTACCTATGTTATCTGTACCTAACAAATAAATTAATACTAATAAAATTATAATGAGAAGAAAATTATGTATTCATTAGACATTACTCCAGGTAAGTTATCCCTGAAACAGTTACGTGAAGTTAGCCGTCACCCTACAAAATTATCGTTAGATCCTA
The DNA here is from genome assembly GCF_014694495.1 of Aliivibrio sp. S10_S31. Lineage (NCBI taxonomy): Bacteria > Pseudomonadati > Pseudomonadota > Gammaproteobacteria > Vibrionales > Vibrionaceae > Aliivibrio > Aliivibrio sp. S10_S31. Next base: position 50,299 of record NZ_JAAUWR010000019.1, read on the forward strand.
ACGCTCTGCCAGATATGCTCATCAGTGCAGATGTTGTTGCTCAAGTAATTAAAGAAGATAAAACCGTTTACGGTATTAATACAGGGTTTGGTTTACTCGCTAATACACGTATTGCTGAAAAAGATTTAGAAACACTACAGCGCAGTATCGTTCTTTCCCATGCCGCTGGTATTGGTGAATTTATGGATGATGCGACCGTTCGATTGATGATTGTTCTCAAAATAAATAGTCTTTCTAGAGGTTACTCAGGAATTCGCCCTTTAGTTATTGACGCTTTAATACAATTAGTCAATTCAGAAGTCTATCCGTGTATTCCTAAAAAAGGGTCTGTTGGCGCTTCTGGGGATCTTGCTCCATTAGCTCACATGAGTACAGTCCTATTAGGAGAAGGTGAAGCTCGCTATCAAGATAAAATAATTTCAGGTAAAGAAGCATTAGACATAGCAGGATTAACTCCAATAACGCTGGCACCCAAAGAGGGACTAGCCCTACTTAATGGTACTCAAGCCTCTACAGCATTTGCACTTGAAGGTTTATTTGCGGCTGAAGATCTTTACGCTTCAGCCACTGTTTGTGGTGCCATGTCTGTGGAAGCTGCTCTTGGTAGTCGTAAACCATTTGACCCGCGAATTCATCGTGTACGTGGTCATCGCAGCCAAATGGATGCCGCACTTGCTTATCGACACCTTTTAGCTCAAAGCAGTGAAATCGGTCTTTCTCATCAATGCTGTGAGCGAGTACAAGATCCCTATTCACTTCGGTGTCAACCACAGGTGATGGGTGCTTGTTTACAGCAAATTCGAAACTCCGCTGATATTTTAGAGATTGAAGCCAATTCAGTCTCTGATAATCCGCTTGTTTTTGCAGATGATGGTGACATTATTTCTGGTGGTAACTTCCATGCAGAGCCCGTCGCAATGGCAGCAGACAACCTTGCTTTAGCCATTTCAGAAATTGGTAGCTTATCGGAACGTCGAATGGCGCTTTTAATTGACAGTGGATTAAGCAAGTTACCTCCATTTCTAGTCGACAATGGCGGTGTAAATTCAGGTTTTATGATAGCTCAAGTAACCGCTGCCGCATTAGCTAGCGAAAATAAAACACTAGCGCATCCCGCTTCAGTTGACAGTTTACCAACTTCAGCAAACCAAGAAGATCATGTCTCTATGGCGACGTTTGCAGGACGTCGGTTAGGTGATATGGCAGAAAACACACGTGGTATTTTGGCTGTTGAACTATTAGCGGCAGCTCAAGGGCTCGATTTTAGAGCGCCAAATAAAAGCTCAGATAGAATAGAAATAGCAAAATCACTATTACGTGAACGTGTCGATTTTTATGATAAGGATCGTTACTTTGCACCAGACATTGCAAAAGCCAACTCATTATTAGAAGAAGCCACCTATAATCATTTAATGCCCGAAACCTTACTTCCTAGTCTCTAAAAACTCATACCCTTGGAGAAAATTCCATCTCTAAGGGTGTTCTTTCCCAATTTGAGTCTTCATTTTTTATCAGTACAATAACAATATCTTCAATAAATCAAGGAAGTACAATGCCAACGATTAATATTCCAAAGAACAAACGTGACGAATTAATCCAACAATTTCAACGTTATTTCGAACAAGAGTTGGACCATGAGTTGGGGCAATTTGATGGAGAGTTCTTATTAGATTTCATCATTAAGCAAACAGGGCCTGTCTTTTATAATCAGGGATTAGCTGATGCTCAAGCCATTATTGAACGTAAAACTCAAGATATTGCTGATGAGATTTACGAAATTGAAATGTCAGAAAACTAAATAAACATAAATAAAGAATGATGATTTAAACAGCAATTTAACCAAGATTATCTAATAAAAATTTAAAATTGCCATTTTTTGTTACATCTCCCATCGACAAAAGTGTGACAAAAGTCTAAAATTCGAGAAAATGCAAAATAAATATAAATTTACAATCATTTTCTCAAATTTAAGAGGCCTTAATGCAATTTTCATTAAAAAATACGTCTATACGTATTCAAGTTTTACTACCCGTTGTACTCACCGCACTAGCTCTGTTCATTTCTTTAGGTTTCACCGCCTCTACACTTGAGGAAGAACAAGATATTATTGCTAGCAATACTGATTCTTTCGTCTTCTATAAAGACCAACTTGCAAAAGTTGACGATGAAGTTTATCCGCTACGTATCAGTGCCGTTTATGCCATTTACGATACGGATCGTCGTGCAAACTTCACGGCTGAATTACGAAATAAAGTAGATGACATCAATGTATTACTGGATGAACTAGAAGCAAGAAAAACATTCGCTAAAGAAGTTAACCTCGTTCGCACAAATATCAATAACTACGTTCAGTTTTCTCATAAGGTTATTGAATACCTAAATAAAAAAGAAAGTGGGCAGGCCGTTTCTCAAAATTACGATGCGCTTATCTCGCAATACCGTAATATTGGTAATAGCATGGTTTCGTCTATCAATGCCCTTTCTCAACGTGTAAATGAGTTTTCTGATATCGCAATGAAAGAAAGCTATGAGAAAAACACTCAAGTGAAAACCACAGCAGGTCTAACTATTTTAGCTGTGTTTATTATTTCGATGATCACTGCATGGTGGCTTTCAGGCTTAATTGTTAACCCAATTCAACAAATTCAATTAATTATCCGTCGCTTAGCTGAAGGTGATTTAACGGTACGAGCTAATGCCGATGGTGATAATGAGATTGCAACATTAAGCAAAGACATCAATACCACAGCATCTCAATTGCAAACCACAGTAGAAGCATTATCACGCATCAGTGAAGACGTTGCGGCAGCATCAACAGAACTAGCGGCTGTGATGACTGAAGCGGAAAACAACTCACAGAAAGAGCTAAGTGAAATCGAACAAGTCGCTTCTGCTGTTAATGAGCTATCAAGCACAGCAAATAACGTGAGTGACAATGCATTAGCGGCAGATAAAACAGCACGTGATACAAATGAATTAGCTCATAATGGATTAGATATCTTTACTCAAAGTAACAAAGCAAGTGAAGAAATGGGTTCAGCACTAACAGACGCGGCAGTGGTTGTTAATCGATTAAAAGAACAATCTGAGCAGATCAACAATGTCGTTGAAGTTATTCGTGGCGTATCTGATCAAACGAACCTACTCGCTTTGAATGCGGCAATTGAAGCTGCACGTGCAGGTGAATCTGGTCGTGGTTTTGCGGTTGTTGCTGATGAAGTTCGTATGCTTGCAGCTCGCACGCAAGATTCAACTCAAGAGATTCAAACGATTATTGAATCACTTCAAGAGCAATCTACCCTTGCGAATGCAAGCATGGAATCGAGCTTAGACAAGCTAGAATTAAATAAAGAGCTGACAGCAAAAGCTAGTGATGCCCTACTTCAAATTACCAATTCGATAGCATCGATCAATGATATGAATACGCAAGTGGCAACGGCTGCTGAAGAGCAATCTCAAGTAACTCAAGATATTAACCGCAACGTGGTAAACATGTCTGAATTAGTCAATCAAAATGTTACGGGCATCAGCCAAAGCGCAAGTGCAAGTAATGAACTATCAAAGCTGGCTGAACAACAAAAAGAACAGTTATCATTCTTTAAGTTGTAATGTAAGTATCCATAGCGAATTAAAGCAGCAAGGTTAATCTCTTGCTGCTTTTTTGTATCTATAAAAAATGAATTTACGTTCAATTAATCTAGATCAATTAAAAATACACATTTAGTTACAATTTCAATCGACAAGAATGTGACAAAGGTCTATATTTCGAGAAAATTCTAACAATGAGACATATCTAACGATATTTTTTCGAATTACAGAGGCTGAAAATGCAATTTTCACTTAAAAATACGTCTATTCGCGTTCAAGTTTTACTGCCAGTATTATTTACAGCATTGGCTTTGTTCTTTTCTCTTTGGTATACGTCAGTAAGCCTTGATAAAGAGCAAGATATTCTAAATAGTAATACGACTTCATTTATTTTCTACAAAGATCAATTGGCAAAAATTGATGATCATATGTACCCAATGCGTATCAGCGCAGTCTATGCTATCTATGATCATGAACGTAGAATCGATTTCTTAAAGAATTTAAGCCAAAATGAGAAGATCCTAAATGAACTTCTTGTTGAAATTTCTGCCCATAAAACATTCAACTCTGATGCTGAAATAGTTAAAAAAACGGTTCATGACTATTTAGATTTCTCTAAAAAGATTCTTAACTTTCAAGAACAAAAAGAGCAAGGAATAACAACTGGCGAAGATTACCGTTCACTAATTGCTCAATACAGCAAGTTAGGGAATATTATGGCGGAATCAATTAATACGCTATCTGCAAAAATTAATGATACCTCTACCAATGAAATAAACAAAAGCACAGAAAGAAACACGCAAGTTCAACATAATGCAATTATCACTGTTCTTATTGTTTTTGTTATTTCATTAGTAACATCTTGGTGGTTATCAGGGTTGATCGTTCACCCTATCCAAAAACTTCAATTGGTTATCCGTAAATTAGCAGAAGGTAACTTAACGGTTCGTACTGATATTGATGGCGAAAACGAAATTGCTCAATTAAGCCAAGACATCAACACCACCGCTATTCAACTTCAAGCAACCATTGAAGAGCTTCACAACATCAACCAAAGCGTGGCTTCAGCATCGACTGAACTTGCAGCCGTAATGAATGAAGCTGAGCTTAACTCTCAAAAAGAGTTGTGTGAAATTGAACAAGTTGCTTCTGCGGTAAACGAGCTATCTAGTACCGCTAACAACGTAAGTGATAATGCATTAGCTGCAGATAAAACTGCTCAAAACACCAGTGATTTAGCTAAAGCTGGTTTAGATGTATTTACTCAAAGTACGGATGCAAGTGAAAAAATGGCCGTTGCATTAACGGATGCTGCGGTAGTTGTTAATCGTCTAAAAGAGCAATCTGAACAAATTAATAACGTTATTGAAGTGATCCGTAGCGTCTCAGAGCAAACTAACCTACTTGCTCTAAACGCAGCCATCGAAGCGGCACGTGCTGGTGAATCTGGTCGTGGTTTTGCTGTGGTAGCGGATGAAGTTCGTTTACTTGCTGCACGTACGCAATCTTCAACTCAAGAGATCCAAACCATTATTGAAGCCCTTCAAGAGCAATCTGGTTTAGCTAATGAAAGTATGCAAACCAGCCTTGATATGCTTGAGTTAAATAAAGAGCTAACGGCAAAAGCTGGCGATGCGTTAATTGGTATCACTGAATCAATCAATGCCATTAACGACATGAACACTCAAGTTGCTACAGCTGCTGAAGAGCAATCGCAAGTAACTCAAGACATTAACCGTAACGTCGTTAATATGTCAGAATTAGTGAACCAAAACGTTACAGGTATCAGCCAAAGCGCCATTGCAAGTTCAGAACTGTCTCGACTAGCTGAAGAGCAGAAACAACAACTGTCGTTCTTTAAGTTATAGTTGCGCTCTTAATGAAAGAAAGCGGTAAGGCCACCCTCCTTACCGCTTTTTCATATCATCTAATTAGTTACGTTGGTATTACAATGTAATTTTCTTTACCATGCCCGCTTCTGCGTGTCCCGGAATATTACAGGCAAACTCCACATTCTTATCACCATGAAAATGCCAAATAATTTGTTTTGCTTTACCCGGTTTTACAGTTACTGCACTGCCGCTATCATGCGCATGACCTGAAGCCATCTTCTTCATCATCTCACGATGTTCTAATTGTTCAGCTTCATTACCAATAGCAAATTCATGATCAATTTTACCTGTATTCATAATCACAAATTGTACAATATCATTTGGTTCAATATTCACTTCTTTCTTAAAGGTAATTTTCATATCATCAGACAAAATCACATGCACGACTTTATCTGGTTTCATACCTGTTGCTGGCATACCTACCGCGTTCATATCTTTCATCGACATACCGTCCATCTTACTCATATCCATTGAACCATGATCCATTTTACTGTGGTCCATCTCTGCCATTGCTGAACTTGCAACAAGTGTTAATGCTATTGCTAATACTGTTTTTTTCATTTGATTTTCCTTTCATTTCTTAATTGATATATGGCTTACTACCTATTTCGTAAGCCATTAATAATGGGTTTGAACACCAATAAAAATGGTATAAACCTTATTTACACTGCGATTGTTTCCATAATTTAAATACCGCGGGCAATACAAGTAGCGTTAATAATAAAGCTGACGCCATTCCACCAATCATAGGAGCGGCTATTCGTTGCATCACTTCAGAACCTGTGCCTGAGCCATACATAATTGGGATTAAACCTATAATCACGGTTAGTACCGTCATCATCACAGGACGAACACGTAAACCAGCGCCATCTTCAATCGCATGAGTTAAATCTTGTTGAGTTAATACATTGTTTTGCTCTTGTGCTGTAAGCTGTTTTTCATGCCATGCCTGATTCAAATAAACCAACATGATCACACCTATTTCGACAGCAACACCCGCTAATGCAATAAAGCCAACACCCACTGCTATCGAAAAGTTAAAATTAAGTAAGTGCATTAACCAGAGACCACCAACCATAGCTAACGGTAATGTCCCCATGATAATTAACACTTCACCAAATCGTCTAAAGCTCAAATATAAAAGCAACATAATGATACCAATCGTAATTGGGACAACTGTGGTTAGACGGTCTTTAGCACGTTCCATATACTCATATTGCCCTGACCACCCCAACGAATAACCAGCAGGAAGATTCAGTTGGTCATGTACTGCTTGCTGTGCTTCATGAACATATGAACCAAGATCCCTTCCATCAATATCAACAAATACCCAGCCATTTGGACGTGCATTTTCAGTTTTGATCATAGGTGGCCCATCTTCATAACGGATCTCCGCTACATCACCCAGAGCAATTCGAGCACCACTCGATGTGATAAGAGGCAAGTTTTGTAATTTAACGACTGAGTCTCGATACGATTGCGGGTACCGAACGTTAATTGGATAACGCTCTAGACCCTCAATGGTTTCACCAACATTCATTCCACCAACGGCTGTTGATATAACCTGCTGAATATCCTTAATATTTAGTCCATATCGGGCAGCTTGACGGCGTTTAATATCAATCGTGACATAGCGACCACCAGCAACCCGTTCAGCATAAACAGAAGTCGTTCCTTGGATATTGTTTAAAATCGGTTCTAACTCAGCACCTATCTTTTCAATAACGTTAAGATCTGGTCCTGCTACTTTTATTCCAATTGGTGTTTTAATCCCTGTCGCCAACATATCGATACGAGTTTTAATCGGCATTACCCATGCGTTTGTAATTCCGGGAAATTGAATCAGTTGGTCTAGCTCGTTTTTAATTGATTCAGTTGTGACGCCGTCACGCCATTCATTTTTAGGTTTGAACTGAATCACCGTTTCAATCATCGTTAAAGGTGCTGGATCCGTTGCCGTCTCTGCTCGACCTATTTTTCCCCAGACCGTGTCTACCTCTGGTACAGTTTTAATTAACTTATTGGTTTGCTGTAATAATTCACGCGCTTTACCAATAGAGATGCCAGGATACGTCGTTGGCATATACATTAAATCCCCTTCATCTAACGGAGGAATAAATTCACTTCCCATCTTAGTTATTGGGTAATAAGCGGAGCCCATCAATACCATAGCAACAAGTAACATCGTTTTAGGGAAACGCAAGCTCACATTAAGTAACGGTCGATATAATGAAACCAATGTTTTATTAATTGGGTTCTTATGCTCAGGTAAGATCTTTCCTCGTACAAAATAACCCATTAATACGGGTACCAACGTAATAGCTAAGCCAGCAGATGCCGCCATCGCAAAGGTTTTAGTAAAGGCTAACGGAGAAAACATTTTCCCTTCTTGCCCTTCAAGAGCAAATACAGGTACAAAGCTTAACGTTATGATAAGTAATGAGAAAAATAATGGAGGCCCGACTTCTTCTGCCGCTTTACCAATCACTTGCCAACGGTTTTTATCCGTTAATGGGGTTTTCTCTATATGCTTATGAACGTTTTCGATCATTACGATCGCGCCGTCCACCATTGCGCCTATGGCTATCGCAATACCACCTAAAGACATGATATTGGCGTTAATACCTTGCCAATGCATTACGATAAAAGCACTCAAGATTCCAACGGGTAAACTTAATGCGATGACCAATGAAGAACGTATATGAAATAGAAACAGAGCACAAACAATAGCAACAACAATGAACTCTTCAGCTAATTTCTCCCACAGGTTCTTCACGGCGTGATCGATTAATGTTGAGCGATCATAAGTGGCTTTTATTTCAACGCCATCTGGTAAACCCTTTTGAAGTTGAGTTAACTTTTCTTTCACGTTAGCAATAACTTCGCTGGCGTTCTCACCAAATCGCATCACAATCACACCACCAACGGCTTCCCCCTCTCCATTAAACTCAGAGATCCCTCGGCGCATTTGTGGGCCCAAATTAATATCAGCAATATCACCTAATAACAGTGGCGTACCTTTATCTGTTACTTTTAGTGGTAAGGATTGAATATCTTCAATACTGCTTAAGTAACCTGATGTACGTACCATATGTTCAGCTTCTGCAATCTCAACAACAGACGCGCCAGCTTCTTGATTTCCCTCTTTGATGGCTTTATTAACCTGCTGTAAGGTTAAGTTATAGGCTCTCAACTTATCAGGATCAATTTCAACCTGATATTGCTTTACCATTCCGCCTACCGTAGCGACTTCCGATACACCATCAACCGTTTGCAATTCATATTTTAAAAACCAATCTTGCAAACTGCGCAGTTCAGCAAGATCATGCTGACCGGTTTTGTCTTGTAATACATAGCTGTACACCCAACCAACACCGGTTGCATCTGGACCTAATGTGGGTTTTGCTTCTGCTGGTAACTTAGGCGCAACTTGACTTAAATACTCTAAAACACGCGAACGTGCCCAGTACATATCAGTATCATCATTAAAAATGATATATACATAAGAATCGCCAAAGAATGAATAACCTCGAACGGTCTCAGCTCCTGGGACGGCTAACATGGCAGTCGTTAAAGGATAAGTAACCTGATCTTCCACCACTTGTGGTGCTTGTCCTGGGTAACTTGTTTTGATGATCACTTGAACATCTGAAAGATCCGGCAAAGCATCAACAGGCGTATTCTTTACACTGTAAATTCCTGCAACAACAAGAGCAAAAGTAGCAACTAAAACTAAAAATCGATTTTTAATAGACCAACGTATAATTGCGGGGATCATAATGCTTCCCCTTCTTTTTCTATCTCAAGTAGTTGATATTCATCATTTATCTTTTGAACTAGAAACTGAACCGCTTCACCTTCACGAAAAGAAGTTAAATCAATCTCCTTATCAACCGAAAAATTCATTTCCCCAGCTTTCCAATCCCATTGTGAAACGGCTTTATGTTCAAAAGTCACCATTCCAAAATCAGCCATTAACATAGTGATATCACCCGATATCCAAATACTGTTTTCAGGGCCATTAATACGGCTTAATTCGGCGGTTTTGCTTGACTCAGAATCCAATAAAAATTGAGCTGATGTAACTACTTTATCGTTTTCTTTCAAACCTTTAACGACTTCTGTCTTACTGCCAGCTTCTCGCCCGACCACGATTCGAGCAGAGCGATATTTACCATTTCCCTCATCTAATACAACGCGTGTCATACCACCCGCACGAATAACAGACTGACGTGGAATAGTTAACACTTCCTCTTTGGTTTTAGGCTGTATAGTTATATTAGCGAACATATTTGGCTTTAATGCACCATTTTGATTATCAAACTTCAAGCGCATACGCATAGTACGAGTTTTTGGATCTAGAATGGGATAAACATAGTCCACTTCACCTTCCCATGTTTTTCCAGGAACCGCATCCAGTGTCATTACTGCTTTATTACCTGAAGATAACCAATGAGCTTGACGTTCAAATACTTCGGCATCAACCCATACGTCCTCTAATGGGCCAGCGGTTATTACGATTTGTGAAGGTGATAGATACCCTCCTTCACGAATATTAAGACTCGCGATTACACCATTTGAAGTTGCTTTTATCTCTATGTTTTTATTGGCTTTACCTGTTCTAACAATAGAGTTAATTTGGACTTTATCAACACCTAATGAATACAAACGTTCTCGCGCACCTTTTACCAAACCTTTACGACCTGTTCGATAGGCATTCAACAACTCTTCTTGTGCTTTAACTAACTCCGGTGAATAAAGTGTAAATAGTACATCACCTTTATTTACCCGCTCGCCAATCGCGTTGATATTCAGTTTCTCAACCCAACCCGCCGCTCGTACGTTGACTTGCCATAATTTACTTTCATCGAAAGCAATGTAACCAACGGTATCGATATTTGGTGAAAGAATAGTTTTTTCTACGAATGCGCTTTTCACTCCGAGATTATTAACTACGCTTGGGTCAATCGTAACGGCCCCTACCGCTGCTTTCTCACCTTGAGTATCATCCGCATACACTGGAACTAAATCCATGCCCATTGGTGATTTACCCGGTTGATCACGACGATAGTTTGCATCCATTGGAGCAACCCAATATAAAGGTTCGTTATTCGAACTGACTGAGGCACTATCAGCATTCATCGATACCATATTCATTGAATGTGCTGAATATAAGTTCATACTTCCAGCACCAATAGCACCGCCAATAACCACTGATAGTACGGCAATTTTTAATGACTTCATGTTTTATTCCTTAATACTTAGACGGCGACAATTGCGGGGCAGATACGTGATAATTAAAACCGTTTAGATAAAAAGCTAACTTACTTTTTGTTTTATCTAAATCACTCATTAACCGTTGTTTTTCTAACTCTAAGCTCAGCTCATCATTAGAGGCTAAAATGACATCGTTAAATTGTGCGGTATTATTTTCATAGCCACGCTCAACCGCTTTTGTTCTCTCCTTTGATTGAGGCAGTAACGTTTCGTCATAGCGAGTAAGACGCTGCTCTAGATTGCTTTTATCCACTAATAATGCATTCACTTTCGCATTCATTTGACGCAATAACACATCACGCTGTGATTTCGCAGATCCCACTTGATACTGAGCAGCTGCATAATTTTGATCTTGTCGTTTGTCTGTAAATAAGGGAATGTCCATGGTGACATAAGCGCTAACTAAATCTGATGCAGGTTGACCTCCCATACCATTAGCTTGACGATAGGCATACATCACTTCTACACCGAACTGAGGCGAATAAGATTCATCAGCAATATCCACTTTAGTTTTCGTTGCAACAATGGCCAATTCGCTCATTTTTATGGTTGGATTGATTTTTAATAATTCATAAAAATCAGTAGCATTATGTGTATTTGTCGCTAGAATTTGCTCTAAATAATCCCATTTAAGTGGTTTAATTTTATCTAACTGTTGTTGTGATAAATTCGGTAACCATTCCGTTAACTGTGCATAAATTCGCTCTTGAGATTGCTTGTTGGTTTGCACTTTTTCATCTAAGCGAGTGAGTTGCAATTGCGCTTGCAATAAATCTTGGCTCTCACTTTTACCAATGGAGTAATTGGTACTAATATAAGATTCCATCTCACTCAGCAAACGACGATTTTCATGCAAGATCACTTCTGCTTTTTGTAAAAAACTAAGTTCAATCCATAACTGACTAATCGCATTGGCAACTTCTAGTTCACGAACTTGCACTTGCATCGCTAATACATCCGCTTGTTGCCCCATTTGTTTTTGCTGTAAATCCAAACTCGAGCCACGACCAAATTTCTGCATTAATCCTACAGATATATTCGTCATTGGATCTTCATCAAACTTAAAGCTATCAACAGGTAAACCGCCAAATCCTACTTTTAATGTTGGATCAGCCAATGTTGAGCTCGCAATACCTGTCGCTCGCATCGCTTGAGATTGTTCATATATTTGCTCTCTTCTCGCATCAGAGGATAACGCTTGCTCAATTAGTTGTGTTAACTGGTTTTCCGCCATCACTTGATGAGATAACACCACTGAAATAGCAGAAACCAACCACGCTTTTTTAAAACGTATAAGTCGTAATTTTTTCATGAGTTTATTCCAATAATGACGCGATCTAATAAACAGATCATCGCCATAATTAAACCGATAAATAGAGATAAAAAACTATTTAGCTAATTGATTTAATAAGTTTTTACTGGAATTAAAGAATTGGAGGTCGAAATAAAGAAGAAGAAATAAATGAACGAGGTTGCTCATTGTATTGAGGATAGTGAACTGCTGATGATGTTGAGTTTATATAAGCATATAAATTTGAAGGTAAAGCGAAAACGGAAGCAATACAAACCGTCTTACAACAAGTTTCCCCTTTATCTGAACAATGATGATCAGAATTCATTGTCATCGTGTTCATATTACACTCTGTAGTGTCACTTTGTGTTGAATGACAATCTGACGCCATCATCTCTTGATGTTGTGCCATATTCATCTTCATCACTTCCATTTTCATCGGGTAGCTATAAGCAACACTTGATAGCACTAATGCCATCAGCGTAACGCTCGTCACTAACCATTTAGAAAAAGAAGTAATCACAAATAAACACTCAATATTACAGATTTAAGTTAATACTAAAGCTTCCACTTAGGGCAAGGTCAATGCGTTTATCAAATAAATTCATTTTTAAAAGTAAAGGTTATATGTGAAAGCAATCTCAATTTCGTAAACATCTTCCGCTCAACCTCTACAAAATTAATCTATCTCATATTTTATTAAAAAACAGATTGGTAGATTGTCGAAAAATTTAATGGTATTCATAATGGAAAATACAAATAAAATCGCTAGCTTAGAGTTAGGACGCCTTCTTGCTATGTTCGCGATCATCGCTTTACACTCACAAGCTTTCATGACTTATCTGCTAATGGATGATTTCCCAGTTTTCGGCAATATATTTAACCAGCTAACCCGTTTTGCGGTTCCTTTCTTTTTCATTTTATCTGGTTATTTTATTCAACCTAAATTAACGCATACTCCTTTAAAAACGATCCAATCTTACTGTGCTCCTTTATTTAAAATATGGATAGTATGGAGCGTGTTAAGTTTAGCTTTGCCTTTTCATTGGAGAAAAGTCGCTGAAAATGGGTATCTAGCAGAGCGCACGGGGTACTGGAATTGGTTAACACAGAACCCATTAAACGCTTTATTTGAAGGTGGCATGGTGCATTTATGGTTTATCCCTGCACTCATTATCGCCGTTTCAATTATTGGATTATTAATTCACTTTAAAAAAACGACATGGCTTGTTCCTGTCGCTGTGATCTTATATGTATACGGCCTCGCAGGCGGTAGCTATCAAACACTCACTGAAGTTTGGACTCCATTTTTTACTCGAAATGGCCCTTTCTTTAGTACCTTAATGGTGGTCATCGGATTTGAATTACGAAGAAGAGAGATTACGCTTTCATCAACTAACGCTTTGATTTTATTATTGGTTGGTTTTGCTATTCATTTTAGTGAGGCGTATTGGTTAACTCAGTTTGATGTACCTTTTAACTTGCATGACTTTTTAATTGGCACTCCATTAATGGGAATTGGCGTGTTTTTTCTTTTGTTATCTAAACCACGACTTGGCCATCACCCTATCACTTTCACGTTAAGTAAACATGTTCTTGGCATTTACGTCTGCCATTTGCTATTTGTGGTTGTGTTCTTAAATATTACCGCAATGATGGGAATAACATTGGCAATGCGAGATTTTGTTATTGTATTTGGTACAGCAACCGTATCTACATTATTTGTTTTAATCATGGATAAAACACCGTTTAAACGAGTTTTATTCAGATAATAAAAAAGCCGATGCATAACTTTAATTCTATGCATCGGCTTCACATCTCTTTATTATCACCTTAACGCATCAAAGGCTTTTTTAGCCTCATCACTTGCCATTACACGCCCATGACCCAAACCTGTTGTTGGATATAAAGTGACTTGTTCAATTTGATCCGATGCCGCTTTTGAAAGCTCAAAGCTGGTAAAGCGGTCTTCTTTATCATGTACGATTATCGTCTGAGTTTTTCTTTGTTGTAACCGTTGATATGGGTTAAAACTATCGATGGTTCTCTGATATTGAGCCTCAATATCTCCAACAATGGCTGTAAACAATTTCATTGAGTAACCTGAACGCTCAATGCTATTAAACAAATTCTCTGTATAGTTCAAAACGGGGGCAATCAAAAGCAAAGGCGTTTTGTCTAATTTATGATGGTGACACTCTAGCACTGCTGCCGTTCCCATACTATGAGCCACCACACCAACAACCTCATCACAAAAATCCAAAACAGTATTTAAACCTTCAATGAATGCAGGTAAGTGAGCATGCTTTCCCTCACTCTCACCATGTGCTGGATGATCAAAAGCAACGGCGGTAAAACCTTGAGAAGCGATGTGTTCCATTAATGGATAGAATTGACTCGAATTTCCCGACCAACCGTGGGCCAATACCCAAGTAGAACCAGAACCAAATTGATAAAGACTAAGCTCACCTTCGGATGAACTCAACTTACTCTTTATTAACCCTTTAGGCTCTGAGTTTTTTGGTTTGGTTCTTACTGGGGTTAATAGTAATTTACGACCCATTTTCTTCGCGTGACTTGGGATCAATAAATGATGCAAACGCGTTACTGCATTTAAAGTACTACGCTTGAAGCTAAACTTGTTCTCTGTATCAAAATAAATCTTTTGGCTCATACATTAATCCATTTACCGTTTTTATGAATTCATCTTAACTTATGACTCATTAATGTCGAGTTATTGTTCTAATTTATTAACAATAAAACAACAATCATAAAAGCACTCAATAGACGCATCTACCTCAACCTTAAACATGCATAAAAAATACATGTTATTATTTTACCTTTGCGTTATACTTGTTTTGTCACTAAAAATTGAGAAAAAATTATGATAAATATTACTGATAAAGCCGTTGAAGAGAAGATCCCACCAATCTTACGCTTAGGCTTTCGTCCTTTCTTTTTGCTCGGTAGCATTTATGCCATTATCGCCGTTGTAATTTGGGTTTGGGCTTTCCAAACGGGTCAACCGGCTTACCTACAAGTTCCTGCACTATGGTGGCATGTTCACGAAATGCTGTTTGGGTTTTCAATGGCTATCGTTGCTGGCTTTGTTTTAAGTGCGGTTCAAAACTGGACAGGAGTTAAAGGTACATCAGATAAACGTCTTGGATTCATTGTTTTATTATGGTTATTGCCAAGAATTTTATTTTGGACACCCACTCCACTCTGGCTAACATCAAGCATAGAGGCACTATTTATACTCGCTATTGCTTATGAAGTAGGTTTTCGCGTAATCAAAACTAAGGGAGTGAGAAACTTCTTTTTTATTCCATTATTTTTAGTTGCTATCGCTGCCAATTTCGCAAGCTACGCAACGATTAAAGGGATGCCTCCTTTTACCTCTGCTGCAGTTTGGGAATCTATGCTTTGGTGGTTTACTCTATTACTTTCCGTGATGGGTGCTCGTGTCATTCCTTTTTTTACAGCTCGTCGCTTTCAGTTTGAAAAGGCACAACCAATTATTTGGTTAGATGCGTTATGTAATATCCCATTAGCTATGCTGTTTATTTTGAGCTTTTTCCCTCTAACCTCAGAACAAGTAAGCCCATATTTGATGGTTATTACTGGCGTTGCTCAGTTAATCAGAATGTTCCGTTGGAAAGGATATAAAACGCTAAGTGAACCGTTAGTTTGGTCTCTTCATGCCGGTTATTTATGTATCCCATTAAGTTTATTGTTACGCGGTTTAAGTACTGATTACTTTATTTCTCATACAGGAATACACTTATTTGCTATCGGCGCACTAGGTGGTGTCATTCTTGCTATGATTGCTCGAGTTACTATGGGGCACACGGGTCGTGAGATCTACAAAGGCCCATCAATGTGGATCGCATATAGTGCCATTATCCTAGCGGCATTTATCCGTTCATTTGGGGTCATTTTATTTCCTGAATTTATGCTGGATATGATCAATGTTACTGCTGTGCTTTGGACGATTGCATTTGGTTTATTCATTTGGCATTTTGCACCTATGCTATGGTCAAAACGTGTAGATGGTCATCCAGGTTAATTTCCATCTCGAATTAATTAGATCTCACTCACAATTTGGTTCTTAAAGTGCCAACATTAACTATAGTTAATGTTGGCACAATCTTTTGTTAATCCACCCTTTTGTATTCTTCTCTTAATTTAAAAAATAACAGATTAATTTTTGAGGAATACGATATGAGTGTATTAGGTTACATGCAAAAAGTCGGTAAAGCGTTGATGGTTCCCGTCGCTACGCTTCCTGCTGCTGCAATATTAATGGGTGTTGGTTACTGGATGGATCCAACTGGTTGGGGTGCAAACAGTGTTTTTGCTGCTTTCTTAATCAAATCAGGTGGTGCCATTATTGATGTAATGCCAATGCTTTTTGCTATTGGTGTAGCATTTGGTTTAAGTAAAGATAAAAACGGTTCTGCAGCATTAGCTGGTTTCATTTGTTTCACCGTAGTAACAACCCTTCTATCTCCTGCTGTAGTAGCTCAACTTGAAAACATTCCATTAGATCAAGTCCCTGCTGCATTTGGTAAAATCAATAACCAATTCGTTGGTATTATCGTTGGTATTATTTCCGCTGAAATTTACAATAAATACTCAACGGTTGAATTACCTAAAGCATTAGCTTTCTTCAGTGGTAAACGTCTGGTTCCGATCCTTACTTCAATTGCAGGTATGGCTCTTTCATTCATTCTTTTGTACGTATGGCCTGCTATTTTTGATGCATTAATTGCTTTTGGTACACAACTTCAATCTATGGGAGCTGTTGGCGCTGGTCTATTTGGTTTCTTTAACCGTTTAATGCTAACGGTTGGTATGCACCATGCACTTTACCCTGTATTCTGGTTTGATGTTGTTGGTATTAACGATATTCCAAACTTCTTAGGTGGCGCACAGTCTATTGCTAATGGCACTGGTATTCCTGGTCAAACAGGTATGTACCAAGCAGGCTTCTTCCCTATCATGATGTTTGGTCTTCCAGGCGCTGCACTTGCTATTTATCACTGTGCAGAGAAACGTAACAAAGCCGCTGTATTCTCTATTATGCTTGCAGCTGCAATGGCTTCATTCTTTACTGGTATCACTGAACCACTAGAATTCAGCTTCATGTTCCTTGCTCCATGGTTATACTTAATTCATGCTATTTTAACAGGTATCTCTCTATTCATTGCAGCAAGCATGGAATGGATGGCAGGCTTTGGTTTCTCTGCTGGTCTTGTTGACTTTGTTCTTTCAAGTCAAAACCCACTAGCTGTGAAATGGTACATGTTGATCCCACAAGGTCTTGTATTCTTTGTTCTTTACTACACTATCTTTAGATTTGCGATTAAGAAGTTTAACTTCCTAACTCCGGGTCGTGGCGAAGACATGAACAAAGATGAGCAAGAAGAAAACATCACTGAAGTAACAAAAGCGTATATCGAAGCGATTGGTGGTGCAGATAACATCGTTGAAGTAGATAACTGTATTACTCGCTTACGCTTAACAGTTAAAGATTCAGCTCTTGCTGATAGTGCAAAATTAAAAGCTCTTGGCGCAGCTGGTGTTGTACCAATGGGTAAAGGTGGTTTACAAGTCATTATTGGCTTAGGAAAAGTAGACAAAGTTGCTGCAGAAATGAAATCAATTTTGAACGCTTAACTTCATAATATTCGTACCAGATATTATGTTGTAAACTCAGAGCCTTAATGTTCCCCCGTTAAGGCTCTTTATCTTTACAATGCAATCTGATGTTTCCGCCAGTCAAAGCCCTCTTCAATAGCAAGTAACATGGCTTGATAGGCTTCAGCTTCATTTACTCCATTACCGTAAATTCCACAGTTTTGACATTCGTATCTAAATAGTTCACTCGTAAAATGGTAGATATTTAATTCTGTCTCATTACAGTGTGGGCATACTTCTATTCTCGATAAAAACTCAAGCTTCAATTCTCTTTGCTCTCGTTCTTCTTGTTCGATTAATGCCTGACTCGCTTCTTCTAGCGTGACTATTTCTGTTACCACTTCATCACTAGATTCTTGTTGCTCACGAAAATATTGAGCTAATTCAAAATTAAATTGCTTTCCAACCCCATTTCTCGGATTCTCTTCAGGAAAATCGTCAAAATAATTACTCATATTACTTCTCCACCACTATTATAAGATTTTTATTTTCAACTTACTCAATAGCCGTAGAATTTATAAACAATCGATTATTATTGCACCAGAGTTAAATCTTCAATTTTGCTTAAATTTACGCAAAAATAAAGATTGATATTTTTATTCATCAAAAAGAATTGAGAGTTATTCCATAGATCCCCCCATATTCATGATTCAATGACTTTTTCTTGTTATAATAAAATTTCTTAATGAGAGAGTTATGTATGAAAATATTGGTTATTGAAGACGACCAAACAACCCGAGATTTTGTAACAAAAGCACTAGAGCAAGAAGGGTTTATTACTGATAGCACCGAAGATGGAAAAGAAGGCTTAATGATGGCAATTAGCTGCGAATACCAGCTGATTATTCTTGACCGTATGCTCCCGAATCTTGATGGATTAAAAATCTTATCGGCAATTCGTGCCACTGGTAACAATACACCTGTACTTATTCTAAGTGCTTTAGATAGCGTAGATCAGAGAGTTGAAGGCCTTACCGCCGGCAGTGACGATTACTTAACTAAACCTTTCGCTTTAGCTGAATTATTAGCTCGTATTAATATTATATTACGTCGAAATAGACCCGTCGAAAGTGCATCAAACGAGTTAAAAATTAAGAATCTAAACATTAATTTACGTTCACAAAAAGTGACCATCAACGACACTATTGTTCCATTACAAAATAAAGAGTTTATTTTATTACGTTATCTTGCTGAAAATGCGGATGAAGTGGTTTCTCGAATGCGATTATTTGAGGCCGCATGGGATTATCATTTTGATCCAAAAACCAATGTTATTGATGTTCATATTGCTAAATTACGCAAAAAATTGGATAATTCAGGAGCAGTAAACCTAATAGAAACGGTACGTGGAGCTGGTTATGTTCTTAGAACAACGTGATGAGCTTTATCGTTCCTCCATTTTAAAATTATTAATATGGTTTGCTATCGGATTATTCTTAGTGATGGGGTTGATTATTTACCAACTCTATTCAACTTCTGTTCAATTATATAACCACAATTTGGATGAATGGCTTAGAGCTGAAACCGCGCAACTACAAGCGATTGTAGATACGGAAGGCGTTGATGGTATTCAACAAAACATCAATAGTACCCAAGGTGATAACCGATATATTTATCAACTTGTTCATCATGCATCACCGACACCAACCAATACTGCAACCACAGCCTACCCAGTTATTGCACAAATAAAACAATCTTCAAATAACACTGGGTTACCTGATATGCGAGCCACTAAAATAACCCTTCCAGATGGTTCTGAACTGATGGTAGGGATTGATCAAAATCGCTATCAGAGCTTTAAAAAACAATTGGATTCATCGGTGATTTGGGGGACATTTTTTCCTTTCATTGCATTGTGTTTGATCGCAATTCTCATTGCTCTCTACATTCTAAAGCGTCTTAATCTTGTTAATGCGACGATGAATCGAGTCATGCTTGGTGAACGTAATGTACGATTAAAAGTCGGCCCAGACATGAACGAATTCGATTTGTTAGCCCTTCATTTGAATTCTATGCTTGAACAGATGGAGCAAAGTGAGTCTAAATTAAAATCACTAACTGTCGATATTGCTCATGACCTCAGAACGCCTATGGGGCGAATTAAATTAAGAATAGAAGATTTGCTCTATGACGAATCTCTTTCTCAACAACACACCGAACAACTAGATAATATACAGTCTGACTTTTCTTTATTACTTGAAACCTTTAATGGCATGATGGAGCTATATCATCTTGAGAATGGAGGCACTCCTATCAATAAAGAGATGTGCGATTTAAGTAAAATTGTACGTGATGCCATTGAATTTGCCGAACCTACAGTAGCAGATAAAAAACAAACACTTCATTTCACAGAAGAGATGCCCTGTTTACTTTACGCTAACCCTAGCCTTATTTTCCGTGCCGTATTCAATATTATTGATAATGCCATTAAGTACACTCATGAAGGTGGCGTTATCGAAGTGATTGTCGATTGTTTTGGTGTGGTTGTTGCTGATAACGGTAGAGGTATTAAACCAGAAGATAGGGAGCGCGCATTAGGTCAACTAGTTAGATTAGACCCGAGTCGCACTCAACACGGTTTTGGTTTAGGGCTTGCCTTAGTTAATACGGTAATGAAGCTACATGATGGGCAGATCAGCTTAAGTGATAATTATCCAGGACTAAGAGCACGATTGTTGTTTCAAGAGAAATTAGCTTCTGAGCTATAACCCGTTACTTTAATATATTCCACGCCTCACACATTATTCTGAAAGTATTAGCATCACCCGTTTCTCTGTCTGGGTGGTGCTTCATTCCCAATTTTCGCCACTGTCTACGGATCTCTTTTGCCGTTGCGCTTTCTGATAAACCAAATAACTTTAACGCTTGGATACGATCCATTGTTTTAATACTATTTCCACCAAGATAACGTCGATAACTAGTCCAAAACTCATTTAATAATCGTTTTACTTCATCTTCATTCGCTTGGTAATTTGACCAATCTAAATAGTATTCACGCAAAGGATGTGTTTTATCTATAACGCATTCCGCTTCTGTTGTTTTTGACACTGGAAACAACAAAATATTCATGGATTCTACTTGTAACCATTGCTCTGGATACAGCTCGCTTTGCAATTGATAAAGTGCATTCATGATCAAAAAATTGCGTTTAAATAAGTCTTTCTCAGGATTTTCATCTAAATGATTAAGTAATCCCTTCTCCATCAGATGAGTTGATAACGTATGCACTTTCCATACTTGTTTTGACTCTTGCAACACCTCAAATAATGACCACACTAATGGGTTTTCAAATTCACCATTAGCATTATCTATGTTTGTGTTTTCTGTCAATTTTTCATCCTTTTATTATTTAAATTTAACTGTAGAAGCTATGCAATTATCTTTCCAAAAAAAATGGCAGCCATTTCTGACTGCCATTCACTTATCAACGTTATTTAACGCTTATTCCGCTATCTCTGCTTCTTCTAGCGTTTGTTGAGTACGACTTGCTGCCGACTCTTGTCCAAAACCTTTAAGGCCGACCACATGAACGTGCTCGCGATCCTTAAAGATCTTACGAACCAATTTGTAGGTTGTCCCCTTCTCTGGACTGATGTTTTCTGGTGCCGCGATAAGAAGTTGCATGTCCAAACGGTCACACAGTTCAAATAACGTAGCGATAGATTTACCATCCAGACGTGCCGCTTCATCCAAGAATAATAGACGACAAGGCATGATATCTTTACTACGAAGACGACGAGACTCTTCTTCCCAACTTTGAATAACCATTAGTAGGATCGCTTGACCTGTACCAATCGCTTCACCTGTTGATAGAGCGCCCGATTCTGCTTGTAACCAACCATCTGCACCACGGTTTACTTCAATGTTTAGTTCAAGGTAGTTACGGTAATCCAGTAACTCTTCACCTAATGTTTGTGGTGAACGTTGACCAACATCGATATGCGGGTTAATGCGTTGGAACAATTTCGCAATCGCTTCAGAGAAAGTTAAACGTGCATTACCAAATAAATCTTGATGTTGCGCTTGATGCTCAGACAGACCGGCTAGTAGCGTTGCGTGAGTTTCACGAATACCTACGTTTAGACGAACGCCCGTTACTTGACCAAAACCAATTTGTGATAAACCTTGGTTCAACATACGAATACGGTTTTGCTCACGCTGAATGGTCTTACGAATAATGTTCGCAACACTTTCAGAGCTTAGTGCTAAACGGTTTTCACGAGATGTCAGCTCTTCAGTCAAACGACCAAGCTCAGTTTCCATCTCTTCAATTGCTTCAACTGGATCATCAGTATGGATGATATCTTGGCGAATACGCTCACGAAGGTGTTGGTATACAGCAATGTAGAATAGAACCTTACGCTCTGGTTTACTTGTGTCTTCAGAAGCACGCAACGAATCACGTAGGTCTTCGTTATCGGCAACTGCAAGACGAAGCGCACCTAACGATTTATCCGACATTGAACGTAATTCTTCAGCACTTAAGTACGCAAGTTCACGTTTATGTAGACGACGTTCTACATCGTTCTCACGAGCTAAGCGTAGAACTGAACACCAGCCCGCTTTGGCATTAACAACAAAAGTACGTAAGTCTTTGTACAGTTTTTCAACTTTACGTGATTGCTTAACTAGGCCTTTAATCTCAAGTTCATTTGACGTGATGCCTTTTTCTAGCTCACTCTTACGACCACGAGAGCTGTGTAGACGCTCATTTAGCTCACTCTTACGAACTTCGGCACGCTCTAGTGCACTATGATCTGCATGAACACCCAGTTCTTGAAGTTCACGTTTAAACTCTTGAACCGTTTCTTGTTTTGCTTGATGCGAACTCTTAAGCGACGCCATTACTTGATTGTATTGGTTTGCTTGAGATTGAGCTTGTTTCTGCTGCTCTTTCGCCTTAGTACGTGCTTGTTCTGCTTGTACTAATTTAGCTTTAAGCTGCTCGTTTAGTTCACTACTCTTATCAAGTAGTGCCACTGCATCTTCGTAGCCAAAATGATGGCGACGCTCAACCAAATCAGAAATAGCAAACAACTGTGCTTTCAGGCTTTGTAGCTGCGCATCAATTTGCTCATGCTCTGCTTTTAAGGCATCAAATTGTTCAGGGTCTACTTCTAACGCTCGTTGCAGCGTTTCTAGTTCTGCAATCGCTTTACCATTTTGACGTAAGAAACTTTCTGCTTCTGATACTTGTTCAACTTGAGCACTGATCTCTTCAAAACGCTCTATGATGGTTTCATCTTCAAGCACATTGATGTGAGGTGCGATCTTAGCAAGTTGAGATAATGCTTCTTTAGATGCTGAAATTTGTGATTTATGCTGCTGTTCTGTCGCCACTAATTCTGTTAACTGACGGCTAACTTGTGCTAGTTGTTCACGAGCTTGTTTCAATTCTACTTCTGGATCTGCATCAAACGCCACAGCAAGGTGTGTTGATACAAAGCCATTGAAGCTTTGGTACAGACGCTGTAATTTTTGTGAATCAAACGCTGCTTTTGCGTGTTCTTCAACGGCAATTTCACGCTCTTCACGTAGTGTTTCTAAGCGCTGTTCACGTGCTGCACGACCAAACAATGGCAATTCAGGGAAGCGAGAGTAACGCATTTGACGATCATTTAAGTGAACGCAAACTGCATTTTCCATCTCTTCAGCATCAAATACACTGTCATCAAATGCGTCAATATCACCTTCGATGATATAAAGATCATCTGGACAATCTTCAAGATCAACCAGTTTATCTTTAATGCCTGATAAATCAGAAACAACGATAGCGTGACGAGCTGGACCGTATAATGAGCTGAAATACGGCGCATCACTTAATGTAATGTCATCGTAAATCTCAGAAAGCAGTACACCACCTAGTGTATCAGCAAGACCTTTAAGACGTGCATCACCACTACCACCAGGGGCTGCTAGACGCTCAATTTCAGATTCTAACTCTTCTTTACGAGCAGCTAGACGATCTTTGTTTGTCGACAATACACGCTCATTCTCTAGCGTTTCTTGCATTTGGTTGATAACCATTTGGCTATCTTCCAGTTCAACACCACATTGATCATTCAGTTTGTGCAGTGCGTCATTCGCAGCAATCCATTTAGGTGCAATAGACTCTAAACGGTGTGCTTCTGAACGATGTTGTTGTTCTTGGCGTTTTAGCTCTGAACGTTTATCAACGATATTTTCTTGCTGTTCTTGAACCGTTTCAAGCATCTCTTCATGACGTGCTTGCTCTTCTTCAAGAACCATTTCAGAATCAATCGTGATATTAAAACGTTTTGCGTATTCTTCAGCCAGTTCTTGAGCTTGACGTTGTAGTCGAACTGCACGCTCAAGATCTTTGTATTGTGCTTTAAGTTGCTCTGCACGCTCTGCAATATTGTTGAACTGGCGAGCTTGTTCAATTAAAGCTTTTGCCTTATCTGATGCTTCATTACGCTCAACATGACCTGCAATTGAAGTTACTAATGCTAAGCCGCGTTCAAACTGTTGAACTGCCGCAGAAGAAAGATCCAATTTATGTTTAATCGCAAGTAATGCGGTAGTTTGAAGTTCTTCTTTTGCTTTTAGTTCGCTTTGAAGATCAATTGCATTATCTTGAGTTAACGACTCATTTGCTGTTAATTGCTGCGCTTTTTCAAGTGCTTTAACCGCTTGTTGGTATTGAAGCGCACGAGTTTGCTGCATATCCAACGCTTGTTGGTAATCAGCAAGCTGTGTTTTAAGACTATCAACTTCTTCTTCTGTTAATAACGCTTGCTCTTCAGCCATAGCAAGTTGTTCTGCGGCTTCTTCCACCACCATCACTTGCTCTTCTAGACGCTCTGTTAGCTCTTCTAGATCTTCAGAGTAACGTTCAATCTTTTCTTGTTGACGAACCGCAGTTTGTACTAATTGAAGATGATCTGATGCCGCTTGATAATCTTGCTCAAGGCCTGATTCTGATTCAGTAAGAAGTTCTAATTCACTCTGCATATTATTTAATACAGATGATAGATCCACTAAGCTACGTTGTGCATTCATTAACTCAACACGATGCGTTAATGTTTGCTCAACTTTTTTACGACGGTCATTCGCATGACGCATGTAATCTGAAGCAACGTAATTCGTTGATTCTGTGATTAAATGTTTGAATAGATCACGATCAGACTGAGTCGTCTTAATCGCTTCTAATGTCATACGGTTTTCACGTAGTGCTGCTTCCATATCTTGGAAGGCTTTCTTAACACCACCATTTTGTGGCAATAAGTAATCACGTAGTGAACGCGTGATCGCACTTGAGATACCACCGTATAAAGAGGCTTCAATTAAACGATAGAACTTAGAACGATCGCTTGTGTTACGAAGTTTCTTCGGTAATACACCGTAATCAAACATTTGAGCGTGATAATCCGTTACAGAATTAAACGCTTTAAATTGAACACCTTCGTACTGTGAAACCATCTCTTTTACGTCATTGATTTGACGAACACGAGCTTGATTTTCAGAAACCGATTCAATCATTAAATCGGTTGGTTTTACATGACTTGGTAAACCAACAACGATGAATGGTTTGATATCAACTTTCTTATCACGACCAGCTACTTGCTGCAATTTAACCGCAAAAAGTACACGTTGCTTACGAGAGTTAACAATATCTAGCGCAGCATAACATGCACCCGGTTTTAATTTACCGTGTAGACCTTTGTCACGAGAAGCTTGAGAGCTGCCCGCTTCTGTTGTGTTACGGAAATGCAGTAGTGACTGGTCAGGAATAAGCGTGGTAATAAACGCCGCCATTGTGGTCGACTTACCTGCACCGTTACCACCAGAAAGTGTGGTTACTAGATTATCAATGTCAAAAGTACGGGCAAAAAAGCCGTTCCAGTTAACCATGGTGAGTGATTGATATTTACCACGTTCAATCATACTCATAGATCACCTTCCAATTCTAATTCATGTTGCTCTTCAGCCGGTTTTTCATTGCTATCTGCATCAAGATCTAAGCTAGATTGACTCGCTTCTTCTTGATGAACAACCACCGCTTCACCATCACGGATTAAACGTAATTGTGCTTCTTTCATATCATCGCTTGTGCGTACATCTGCACCGAAACGGAAAACCGCTTCGCTGATACGGAATTTACCTTGTTCACCAACAGGGATAATCATTCCTAGACGCTTTAAACGACGAAGCGACGTTCTTACTTTATCAAACAGCTTTTCTTTATCTAAATCAGAGCCAGAAGCACGGTTTGTTACTAGCTTCATTAGCTTTTGTTCATCAGCTAATACCAATAACTCATCGAATAATTCTTGATTAGTAAAGATACCTTCGTGAGCCAAACGCTCAGGACTTAGGTATAAGAAACACAATACTTTACCAACAAGCATATCAATTTCAGCTAAAACGCTACGTGCAATGAAAGACGTTGAACGTGGACGTAAGTAGAAAAAGCCTTCAGGTGCTTTTACCAATTCAGCGTTATAACGTTGGTAAAACAGACCTAACTCATGTTCAAACTCACATAACAATGCGTGATTATCTAAATCTTCGCTGGCAACATGACGACCAGAACGTAATAAACTGTCTAGCTCTGGGAATAATGGATTAGCAATGGCTTTTGCTAACTTCTCAGGCATAAATTCTTCAATATTTGTCAATGACATTTGCTTGTACCTTCGCACCGAATTCGTTAATAGACTGCCAATCAGGTTGAACGGCTTGGAAATCGGCTTCTGAATAACCGAGGCGCACCGCTTGATCCACCACTAAACGGGCAAGATCAAAGTGCTGAGAATGTGGGTATGTTGATAGGTAATTCTTAAGGATCGTACCTAATTCAATCGCTTCACCCGTATCTTTGTGATGTTGAAGCATCTCTGCTACACGCTCTGCAAGAATATCAGTGATCACACTCAATTCTTCGTATTCCATTTCATCTGGAACAATACCGGTTACTTCATCATCACGCAGTATCAATGCTTCATCACGCATGTCACGAAGACGAGCAGCATCGGCGTAAGTCAATAACCAAGGTGCATCAAAGTAACCTTTAACAGAATCACGTAAGCGTTGACTAAATGCTCGGTTCTTATCCATATCAATTGCGGTACGGATAAACTTATGAACATGTCGGTCATAACCGATCCAAAGATCAATGGCTTGCTGACCCCAACTTACAATACGGTCTAGCTTCATTTGTAATGAATACAACAGAGCGTCAATAAACTCGAGCTCTTCATTACCGTAAACAATTTCTTGAATATTCAACAACTCTGTTTGCAGCTGATCACCCGCAGCCTGCAATGAATCTTGCAACTCACGTAAATTACCAGATGTTTCATCAAGTAATTTTTCACAGCTAGAAATCGCTTCACGCCAATTTTGGTTTAACAGCTCCGCAATTTCTTCTTTTACTGATTGTTGTTGTTCATCCATCACACGTTGGTTTAAATCGATACGATCGAAGATCTCACCAACAGAGTATTTCAGAACACCATACACGTTTTTACGCCAGTGTTTTGCTTCACCGCCCTTTTCAGCCGCTTCTGATGCTTTTTGAATCTCTTCTGCAACCATCGCCAATTGAATAGAAAGCTTCAATTTAGAGAATTGACGGTGACGCACATAATAATCAGTGATCCCGATAGCTAATGGTGTAAGACGATAGATATTCATTCCATCAGTACTTTCACCACTAAAGCGGCTAATTAAACGTTGTTTTACTAATTCATTGATTGCATTGTTCGCACGAAAAGCAATGGTGTCACTGGATTGTCCAAATAACCCACTGATGATTCCAAACGCATCGTGAAGTTCGCCTTCACCTAGCTCATCATCAAATCTTTCATTACTGAGAACAGCAATGGCCAACAAAAATGCCAAACGCTCAGTTGGCAAATTCAATGAGAAATCGTGCTGTTTTACCCAACCAACCAGTTCATCAACAGTTTGGTCTGTAACAGCATTAGAAAACTCACTCATTGTGTATCCTTTGTGTACATCATTATTATTTTCTCTTCGCCCATACGTGAATATAACGGCCAAGAGAGAGATAAGGTTCTTGACGGCATAATTGCTCTTCGAGCTTTAATACGTCTTCTATTTGATAATCGCCCATGTATTCCATATTACCAATGTAATCATGAAATGAACGAATGCCTGATTTTCCTTTAATTTCATAACCTGCATCTTCAATCCACTGATACACGTCATTAGGCATTAGACCTTTTTGAGGTTGTAACTTAAACCTTTTTCGATGGGGCATACCATCTAAAACATGAGGAATATTGCCACAAATCACATTTTTGAGCACAAGGCCGTGATGGTTATAAAACATGATGGACGCATACCCACCCGGTTTCACTTGTCTTAAAAGAATGTCTAATGCTTCTTTTGGATTATCTAACCATTCCATAACCGCATGGAATAGAAGAATATCAACCTCCCCGACATTATACTGTTCAATTTGTTGTACAGCAGTATGAATAAATTGATATTGCGGTAATAAACCGTTGTCTTCGACTGCTTCTTTCGCTAATTTCAGCATTTCTGAAGAAATATCACATAACGTTACTGAATGACCACGTTTTGCAATTTGCTGAGAAACTTGTCCAATCCCACCACCGGCATCTAACACTGTAAGTGGCTCAGATTTTGCATTATTTTCAGCTAAGATAGTTTCCATATCTTGCCATACAATTGTTTGACGGATCCCGCCCTTGTCGGAACCATAGATGTTCTTCGCAAATTTGTGGGCGATGTCGTCGAAATTACGGTCTTTATTCACAGTGGTTAAGTTATGATATTATCTATTGGAAACATGCATTGTCGCATAAGAGCTCAAGGAAGTAACAGCATGACGCTGTTTTTTGTTCTCAAGTGGTGATTTTTCATTCTATATCAGCGGTAATAGTTAAAAAATATGTTTGAGTTAAAGAAGTTTTTATCATCCATGTTAATGCCCCTACCAGGTTTTCTCCTAATTGGGTTCATTGGATTATTGATTTTATGGTTTTCAAAAAGGAAAGGATTTGCCTCTTTTTTATTAACTTTATCTCTTTTGGGTATTTTTCTGCTCTCTTTTCAACCAATCACAACACCATTATTAAAATCAACTGAACGGATCTATCCATCGTTTATTGCACCCGAGACGCCAGTTGAATACGTACTTGTTCTTGGTAATGGTCACGTTGTTGATGACGAAATATCTCCTATTTCAGAGCTCTCAAGAGCAGCAGTAATGAGATTAACCGAAGGGATCCGTATATATCGTATGTATCCTGGTTCTAAAATGATTCTTTCAGGCTATAACGGTGGAACAACGGTAAGTCACGCGCGTATGATGGCTCGTGTTGCTCTGTCCTTAGGTGTCCATAAATCGGATATCTTATTGTTAGAAAGCGCTAGAGACACTCATGAAGAAGCCGTTCAAACTTTTAATTCGGTGGGCAAAAGTACACTGGTTCTTGTTACTTCGGCGAGTCATATGCCAAGAGCAATGTCTGAGTTCCATCAGTTAGGAATGGATCCAGTTCCTGCACCCACCAACTATCTTGCCCATTCAGAGGTTAAACAACCTTGGGATAAGTACGCACCTAAAGCAAAATATTTAGAACAAAGTGAACGTTTCTGGTATGAGCAAATGGGTCGTTGGTTTATGCAGTTAAAAGATTTAGTGATGAAGAAAGAGCAACAAGCTCAAGAGACACCTAAACTTGAAATTGAAGATGTCATGGAAAAAGTAGACGAATTAAAAGATTCCCTACCTTTATCTGACGAAAAATAAAAACGTATACAAATAAAAAAGCACATACTGTTTAAAACGGTATGTGCTTTTTTTATATAAAATTGATATTACTTAGATAGAATCGCGCGCACTTTTTCTAAATCTTCTGGTGTATCAACTCCTGCCGCAGGCGCTTCTTTTGCTACTGCAACGTGAATTTTTTCACCATACCAAAGAACACGAAGTTGCTCTAAGCATTCAATTTTTTCAAGAACACTTGGCTGCCAATTAATGTACGTATTAATAAAGCCAGCACGATACGCATAAATACCGATATGACGAAGTAAAGGGTTAGCAGTAAGCGTCTCACCTTGAGCGAAAGCATCGCGATCCCATGGGATAGAAGCGCGACTAAAATACAACGCATAACCTTCAGCATCCGTAACGACTTTAACCGCATTAGGATTAAACACATCCTCTTCTTCATCAATAGTTACAGCCAATGTTGCCATTGGTGCTACTGAATCTGACAAGTTTTGGGCTACTTGCTGAATGATACTAGGTGGAATTAACGGCTCGTCACCTTGCACATTTACAACGATCTCATCTGCTGAAATCCCACATTTTTCGATCACTTCAGCAAGACGTTCTGTACCTGATTCGTGATTTGGTGACGTCATGCATACATCACCACCAAAACCTTTCACTACCGCTTCAATACGGCTGTCATCCGTTGCGATGATCACACGGTCTGCCCCAGCCTTTGATGCTTGTTCGTAAACCCATTGAATCATTGGTTTACCACAAATATCAGCTAACGGTTTACCTGGTAAACGAGTTGATTGGTAACGTGCAGGAATTATGACTGTGAACGACATGATTCAACCTCTTCCATTGTCATACGACGAGCTTCAGGCTCAAGCATTACAGGAATGCCATCTTTAATTGGGTAAGCAAGACGATCAATTTTACAAATAAGCTCTTGCTTATCTTTATCGTAGTTCAGTTTTCCTTTACATACCGGGCAAGCTACGATTTCAAGAAGACGATAATCCATATTATTCTTTTACCTCAATAATTTTATTTAATATTTGTTGTGCTTTTTCTTCTGGGAAGGTCGCATCAACAGGCAAGTACCACCATGACGATTGAGCAAAAGACTGGCATTTAACTGCATCTTTTTCTGTCATGATTAACTGCTCGCCATACTGCATTAGTTGTTCAATTTCTGTTGGTTCAAACGCTTTATGATCTTCAAAACCTTGGGTATGAACCACATTCGCTTTCAGCTGATTAAGAGTCTCAAAAAATCGTGGAGGATGCCCTATTCCAGCAAAAGCAACTAAATTTGATAAGGATGCAACACTGCGTTTTTCACCGGTAACTAAATTAATCGCTTCACTTGGTTGAAGTCGCATTGATACCTCATTTTCTTGAGGCTCGCCACCATTACAAATTAAGAAATCAACACTAGATAAACGCTCTACTCCCTCTCTTAGTGGGCCTAGAGGAATATAATGCTGATTACCAAAACGACGCTTTCCATCAATAACAATAAACTCTATGTCTCGTTGAAGTGCATAGTGCTGTAGGCCATCATCAGTAATAATAAAATCAACGCCTTGCTGTTCAAGCACTTTAACTGCTTCACTGCGAACTGGAGCAACAGCAACTTCTGCTTTAGTACGTTGTTTAATTAAAACGGGTTCATCACCTGAAATATCTGGCGTTGTCGTTTCTGTTAATAAATAAGGATAATGCGGGGCTTTACCACCGTAACCACGAGAGGCAACACCCACTTTGTATCCTTTCGATTGCAGCTGCTCAACAAGCCATACAACAACCGGCGTTTTACCATTACCACCAGCGGTAATATTACCAACAACGACAACAGGAACCGAAGAACGGTAACTTTGTTTTTTACCATTTTGGTAATCTGATTTTCGTTTTGTGGCTATCCATTTGAATAGGCAACTAAGTAGCCACAATAATGGCCACAAGAGTTTTCCTAAAAAATGGTTATCAAACCAAATTTTTTCAATCATTAATCACCAAACTGAATACGATGTAATTGAGCATAAGCTCCATCATGGGCAATAAGTTCAGCATGATTACCACGTTCAACCACTTCACCCTCATCAACAACTAAGATCTGATCAGCATCTTCAATGGTTGATAAACGGTGAGCAATAACCAATACTGTTTTGTCTTTTTGAAGCTCATCTAATGCTGATTGAATCGCTTTTTCAGATTCGGTATCAAGTGCAGATGTCGCCTCATCAAGAATTAATACTGGTGCGTTTTGTAATAATGCTCGAGCAATCGCAATACGCTGACGTTGGCCACCAGATAAACTTGCGCCATTTTCACCAATCATGGTGTCAAAACCGTCATCCATCTTATTAATAAAGTCAGAAGCGTAAGCAAGCTCTGCTGCTTTCTCTATTTCTAAACGGGTAAACTTACCTTCAGATGCATAAGCAATATTATTTGCAACCGTATCATTAAATAAATGAACATTTTGAGATACTAAAGCAAAGTGCTTACGTAAGTTTGGTAAGCGGTAATCTTCAATCTTATCGCCATCAAGACTTATCTCACCAGAATCAACATCATAGAAACGAGTAAATAAGTTCGCGATAGTACTTTTACCTGAACCAGAGCGACCAACTAAAGCAATTGTCTTACCCGCAGGTAAATCAAAGCTAACATTACGTAATGCTGGGCCGTCTGCTGTTGGGTAAGTAAAAGTCACATTATCAACTTTGATGTCACCTTTTACCGTATCTCTTTCAATCGTACCGTCGTCTTTTTCTTTATCCATATCCATCAATTCAAACAAAGTCTGACATGCTGCCATACCACGTTGGAAATCAGAAGTAACACTAGTTAATCCTTTTAATGGACGCAATAAACCAAACATTGCAGAGAAAACAACAGTGAAAGTACCTGGAGTCAATGTCTCTTTAATTGAATCAACACTTGCTAAATAAAGCACGGTAACTAAAGCAAACGAAGCAATCATTTGAATAATCGGGTTAGCTAAACCTTGAGCAACCACCATTTTCATATTTTGCTGACGCATGTGGTTACTGATGTTATCAAAACGTTCAGATTCAACTTTTTGACCACCGTAGCTAAGTACTACTTTGTGTCCCTTTAGCATTTGCTCAGACGTTGCTGTTAAAGAGCCCATCGCCGTTTGCATGTTTTTACTGATCTTTCTAAAGCGTTTAGAAACATTGCTAATGGCGAACGCAACAACCGGAGCAATAACCACTAATACCAATGAAAGCTGCCAACTGTTCCAAAACATCAGACCTAATAAACCAATAATGCTCGCAGATTCACGTACAATATTAACTAACGCTTTACTCGTTGCCGCTGCTACTTGTTCTGAATCATAGGTAATTCGAGACAACAAACGTCCTGTTGATTCTTGATCAAAATAACTGACAGGCATATGCATAAAATGGTTAAAAATCTGGCGACGAATACGCATAACAACGTTACTCGCAACCCAACTCATACAATAACCAGAAACAAAACCACTTAGACCACGAATAAACATCATAGCTAAAATAATAAATGGCATTTTCTTCAAGAAGTCAGAATCTGCACTACCAAAACCTTCATCTAAAAGTGGTTTTAGTAAAGAGATCATGTAGGTATCACTTAAGGCATTAATCACAAGAGCGACAACAGCAACGCCTAATCCCGCTTTATACAGAGAAATATGCGGCCATAAACGTTTAAATGTTGCCCATGTAGATTCGTCTTTTTCAATAGTCATAAGTACTTATTCTTCATATACAATTACCTGTATTCTACTCTGAATTTAAGTTATCGCCAAATAGCTTTCTGTACCAAACGTTCTGATTCACTTCTGAATACCTATTAATATGTAATTTATCATTAATTGAATAAAGGCTTACTTGACCAGATTGAGCAGTATCTAACCAAGTTATATTATTTTCGTTGTATTTTTGTTTTATTTGTTTGTTAGGTAAATTCCATGGACTAAACCGCCCTGTTGATACAATTGCTGTTTTATTCTTCATTTCATTAACCCAGCGATCTGTTGATGATGTTGTGGAACCATGGTGTGGAACTAAGAGAACATCCACAGAGCTAAAATCATTTTGATTTAATATCAACATTTCTGAAATAGCATCAATGTCCCCAGTAAATAAGAATGTCCATTTATCAATCTCAAGTTTAATCACACAAGAATGTGGATTATAAGCTCTCTTCACCAATTTTGGTGGCCATAAAACCTCAAATTCTATAATCCCTTCTCGCCATTTTTCACCTTGAATGCAAGGCATTGTTATGTCGCTTATCTCACTAGTACGAACCCAATCAGGCGTAAATCGCTCTATTAAATAATCCTTACCACCAGCATGATCATTATCTAGGTGACTTAAAATTAAACCAGTGATCGATTGTATCCCTCGACGGTGCAAAATTGGCTCTATAACACTCTCAGCAATACTCCCGTTACTCCACTTCATCCCAGTATCGTAAATTATCGTTTTATCGCTAGCTTCAATGAGCACAGCCAAGCCATGACCAACATCTAAAAAATCAACTTGCCATTTCTTATCTGGCCTTATAAAAGCCGCACAGATGAGCAGTATAAATAATGGATTAACTAATGCTTTAAGTGGCATAAAAAGTTTAAGCATTAACACTATAAGAATAAAAATAATGACTTGATTAAATACGGTAGGAAGCAAAAGCCAAGAATCTTCTGCTTGTTTAGCTAACCACCAAATCGGTTTTAATGAACCATTAGCCCCGTTCCAGAACCACGAGCTAATAGGTAAACTCAGCATATCAGATGCAACACCCACAAGACTAAGAGGAACCGTAAATAAACTCACCCACGGAACGGCTATCAAGTTGATGAATGGAGATAGATAACTTATTCCAGAGAAAAAATACCCTTGAATTGGAATCAACAACGTAAATAAACCAAATTGAATAAAAACAACTTGGGTTACTTTTTTTGCTCTTCCATTTAAATTATCTGTTCCTATTTTTTGATAGATATACAAAGAAAATAGAACAACACTGACCGCACAAAAAGAAAGCCAAAAACTCATCGATAATGATGAAAATGGGTTTATAACTAAGCAAAGTAGTAAACACCATAGGAAAAAGAGATGCTTTGGCCATTTAATACGTAATATCAATAATATTGAAACTAAAAAACAAGCAATTAATGCTCGAATGGTAGGTAATGAAAAATCAGCTAACCACGCATAAGCTGTCGCAAAAATACCTCCAAATATAACAGGCAGCCAAACATGATAATACTTAGGATTTAATGATCTAAAACCTCTTCCTACAAACCATCCGATTCCGTAAACAAAACCAATATGTAAACCGGATATCGCAATAAGATGAGCTAACCCTGAGTTACGTAAGATTTGCCACTCACTCGCAGCAATATCTCCTTTATATCCAAATGTTAGTGCCAATAACAATGATTGATAATCATAACTAATTGTCTTGTTATAAGACTCTATAAACAAATTACTTCGATAAGATGTTGAAGGCATTAAGCGTGTTGCTGCCTTTATTTTCCCATAGGCATGTATGCCTTTTGATAATGCATACCCTTCCAGTTTATATCCAACTTCATTATGGCGTCCTATCGGTGGTCTCAACGAAACATCAAACTGCCATACCTCACCTTGCTTAAAAAGAATAGATGTATCATCAGTCAATTGCTTTTTAAAATCTCGAATCGACAGTCTTACTAGAGGGGAAAAATTAGGTAAAAACTTATTACTATTAAACTCAGTAACTTGTACTAAAATTGAAGATGTCGTTTCTTTAAATGCAATTAGACTTTGAATTTCACCTTTGATGGTAATATCATGTCCTTGACTATAAAGACTTTTATTTAAGTTTTGATAGTAAGTTATGTGTAAGGATGTGATGATTAATCCCAAAAAGATACCTTGTATCACTTTTAATTGGGAATATTTTAAAGCTGCTAAATAGCTAATAATACACAAAAAAAATACAGACGACGGCAGGTTTGTCGGCCAAAAAGTCGATGAAAAAAGAATAAGAATTACGACAACGATCTTTATACGTATGTCATTTAACAGAAGCATAAACTAATGCCAAGAAAACTCATTAAACGTTTTTTACCAAACCACGAAACCATTAAGCGCCAAAAAGCCTTAAAAATATTTGGTAATGTTTTATACAATCCAAACTTATGGTGCTTAAATCGTCGCTCAGCAGCAGGCGCGTTTGCTGTCGGGTTATTTATGGCTTTCGTTCCTCTTCCTAGTCAAATGATCATGGCTGCTGGTTTAGCTATTTTATGTAGTGTTAACCTTCCCCTCTCTATTGCCCTAGTTTGGGTTAGTAATCCTGTAACTATGCCAGTGCTTTTTTATGGTGCATATAAAATTGGTGCGTGGGTTTTATCTACTCCTGCTCAGCATTTTCATTTTGAGCTTTCGTGGGAATTTATTGGTTCACAAATGTCGACAATTGGTCCTCCATTCTTATTAGGATGTGCTATTTGTGGTATTTCGTCTGCTCTTATTGGTTATTTTGGTATTCGTGGGCTTTGGCGCTACTCAGTAGTAAGAAGTTGGCAAAAGCGAACTCTACGAATCAAACTATCTCGATAGGCATTTAATTAATACCCTTTTTTAATATCTCCATATACTGACAGTAAATCTTTGCTGTCAGTTCACAAAAATTCCTTTTCATAAAATCAATACTTAGCCATCTTTAATTTATAATGATTTCATTGATTCGCATCTCAATAATCGAACAATCTCATTTTTGGTATTTAATCTCATCTTCCATTAAGAGAAACTAACTATACAAACTAAATAAGATCTATTAATGCTCAACAACAACACTTGCTAAGGGGAACATTTATGAATGAAGTACAAGAATGCCCAGTATGTCTATCAGATGAACTACTTATTTCTGATAACCAAAAGACAATTATCTGTTCTGAATGCGGTGTGATAAAGAAAGATGGGATCTTTCTAGATAAACGAAAACTAGAATTAGAAGAAGCGGTTTAAAGACAATAAAAAAGCCCATACATCACTGCATGGGCTTTTATCTATTACTTAATATTTAAAGATTAAGCAAATACTTCTTGTAGTTGAGGAACAACTTGTTTCTTACGGCTTAGAACGCCATCAAGCCATACACGGCCATTTACAGACGCTTTACCATATGCTTTTTCTGTTAGTTCTTCATTATCACTGATAACTAACATTTCTGAGCCTTCTTTCATGATATCTGTTAATAGAAGAATCATAGTGTGGCGGTTACCTTCAGCTTTCATTGCTGCGATATCAGCTTCTAATTCTTCTTTGATTTCATCAAATACAGAAAGATCAATCACTTCTAATTGACCAATACCAACAAGCTCGCCATTCATGTTAAAGTCTTTAAAGTCACGCATAACAAGGTCACGTACAGGTGTGCCTTCCACTGCTGATTTAACTTTAAACATTTCCATGCCTAGTGCTTTAAAATCTTCAACGCCAGCAATTTCAGCTAGTGCTTCAACACACTTGATATCAGCCGTTGTACATGTTGGTGATTTGAAAATTACAGTGTCACTTAAAATTGCGCATAACATGATACCAGCAATGTTTTGTGGAATTTCTACATTGTAAAAATCATACATCATCTTAATAACTGTGTTACTACAGCCAACAGGACGAATCCAGCACTCAAGAGGAGTTGAAGTTGTTAAATCACCTAGTTTATGGTGATCAACAATACCTACGATAGTTGCTTCAGCAATATCGTCAGGTGCTTGAGTTAGCTCTGAATGGTCAACAATGTACACTTCTTCACCAGCGTAACTTGTTTTTAATTCTGGCGTTTCAAGGCCAAATTTTTCTAGGATAAATGCAGTCTCAGGAGATACTTCACCTAAACGAGTAGGAATCGCTGCTTCACCAATCTGATTTTTTAAGTAAGCTAGTGCAATCGCACCACAAATTGAATCTGAATCTGGAACCTTATGGCCCACTACATACATTGACATTGTATTACTCTCCTTTAAATATGCGCGATATTCTAACAAATTGGAGGCATTTTAAAAGAAAAAGCTAATAACTTTCGATGTACATCTGCTTTCCTATTCAAGCAAACTCACTCCCCTTTTCTTAGGTGATAGAAAACAAAAAGGCTTGTACCTTTCGATATAAGCCTTTCCTAAATATGGCAGGGATGGAGAGATCCGAACTCCCAACACGCGCGTTCTTATGGTGGGAGGAATCCGTGGCTCTTTTCTTAAATCGCAGATAGCAAAAAGGCTTATACCTTTCGATATAAGCCTTTTCTAAATATGGCAGGGGTGGAGAGATCCGAACTTCCTACACGCGCGTTCTTATGGTGGGGGAATCCGTGGCTCTTTTCTTAAATCGCAGATAGCAAAAAGGCTTATACCTTTCGATATAAGCCTTTTCTAAATATGGCAGGGGTGGAGAGATTCGAACTCCCTACACGCGCGTTCTTATGGTGGGGGAATCCGCGGCTCTTTTCTTAAATCTCAGATAGCAAAAAGGCTCATATCTTTCGATATAAGCCTTTTCTAAATATGGCAGGGGTGGAGAGATTCGAACTCCCAACACGCGGATTTGGAATCCGCTGCTCTGCCAATTGGAGCTACACCCCTGTAGTTTTTTTAAAGACTTAACTTTGTCTAACTCTTATTTAATTAAAAATAAGAAGAATTAAAGCCTGGCGATGTCCTACTCTCACATGGGGAAACCCCACACTACCATCGGCGCTATTACGTTTCACTTCTGAGTTCGGCATGGGATCAGGTGGGTCCATAACGCTATGGTCGCCAAGCAAAATTTGTTTATTAATCATGGTAATGATTAATAATAATCTGGAAAACTGTTCTAATTTAAAACTAATTCTTAATCACATTCAATATTGTGTCTTGGTTAACGAATCCGTTAAAACCCCTTGGGTGTTGTATGGTTAAGCCTCACGGGCAATTAGTATCAGTTAGCTCAATGCCTCGCAGCACTTACACACCTGACCTATCTACGTCGTAGTCTCCAACAACCCTTTAGGATACTTAA
>NZ_JAAUWR010000020.1:0-88715 GCF_014694495.1 Aliivibrio sp. S10_S31
GTGAAATTCTGCAGTTAATTGTAATTCACGAGAAAACTCAGACATAAAAAATCGGCCTTAAAATAAATTTAAGACCGATTATGAAGGCTGCAAAGGATCGTTCAAGTCCCTTAAACGATCGGCATTACACCTTAGGTATGCCCTTTCAAACTATTCAGTAAATCATTTACCAAGTTAATACAGGAGTGTATCCACTCACCATGTTTGCCATTTTAGTATTAACATTTTCGAATCCTTTCCAAAGTTTTTTTGTTACTGCTGTTTTCTTTGTTCTTGGTTGCTGTTTGCCATACATTTCTTCGTTAAGCATTTTTTTTGCAGCCATTTGACCAAGATAAACAGTACCTAAATCGTAACCCATTTAAACAAAACCCTAGATGATTAATTAAGCAGCGATTTTACTATCTACGCCCTAAAAAACAAGATATAGATCACAAAAAAATCAAATTGGCGTCGATAGATACTTAAATTGATGACTGTTTTTACCAAATGAATATTTTATCAATCTATTTATATCTTCTGCGTTAACTGAGTTTGCTGTTTCTGAAATACCAAATAGAGCTTCAATTCCGTAGTTATGTATGGTGTAACGATTTAGCAGCCATGCTTGCTGAGTGCTGTTATTTTTTAATGGTTCTAAATCAACCACTAACTGTTTAACTGCAGCATTTACCTCATTTTCTGTTACTCCACGTAATAAATCTTTTATTACCTTATCAATGGCAGACTCAATAAGTTGTGCATTCTTAGGGTCAACTTGTGCGCCCATAACCCAATGAGGCTTAAACTCACTATCAGCATTCACCATAAGCGCATATGGAGCGTAATCCAAACTTAGCTCTTCTCGAACATAGTGCATCAATCTCTTAGATACTATTCTTTGCAGCATATCCTGAATAAAAATGGATTTTGCAGAGTGATCTTCCAAGCCCTGAGCCGCTATAAACTGAGAAATATAATGACTACTCTGTTCAGTATTTACCGCCATGGTAATACTCGGTACAGAATCTGACTTATAAGTAACGGCGTAATTCGTTTTCTTTGCAGCACCTAAACGTATATTTGCTAAGTACTGACGAAGTAATGGTTTTAACTCAGACGGTTTTAAATCAGCTACAATCACTAACTGATAATTACGATTCTGTTGAAATAATAACTGATGTACTCGTTTAATCTGTTCACTAGTAACGAGATTTACATCCTCCCCATCAAGTAGTTGATGTCGATTAGTAGAAGAATAAGTGTTCCTATTAATAGCTTTAGTAAACTGACCAAGAGATGTAGAGATATAAGCCTCTCTGTTTTGTTCAAACTCCTGCTTTACCGCTTTTAACTGCTCTTCATCAACATTAATTTCAGACATAATTGCAGTAATTACAGCAAACGTCTCAGCAAGCCCTTCCTTATCCGTAATTCCTTCAAGACCGTGATGAGTAAAATTAATAAAAGGATAAAGCTCAATACCTTCATTTCTCAAATGAGCATCTAACTGAGAGCCTGTGAATTTACCAAGACCGCTACGAGTCACTGCTGGTATGGCAATATTCGCTGCTGGTATCAACTCTGAAGGCAATGCAGCTATTCCGCCTTGGCTTGCTAACGAAAACACCACGTCATCACCGGCATCGGTTTTTCTCAAATAAAGAACATTTAATCCGTTATCTAGTGTCCAGCGAGTTAAATCAACCTCCTCAAATAATTTAGTTTCAGACAAAATCATTCCACTGCTCATTGGAACAGGAAAAGCGGCACTAACATTATTAATTAGTGGTTCACTTCCCGATTTTGCATACACAGACTTTAACTCAGGAATACTTAATTCTATTTGAGAGAGAGATTCAACGGCATCAACACCAATAGCAAATTGGTATGAAGACGAAAGCAACTCATCAATATGATCATTAACAACCTTCAAATCTGTCGCTGCTAAAAATGAAGTCAAACTTGCCTTGTAATCTAAACTGGATTGACTTATCTGCTGACTCACAACACCATTAACTCTGTTTTCAACATGATCATAAGGCGTTAAGTTTTCAAGATTTGCATCAAGATTATCAAGTTGATAATGATAATGTTGAAGTAAGTTATCCAACTCACCATGTGACACACCATGATCTCGTAATGAAGCTAACGTATCTAAAAATAGTGTTTGGCTTTGGGTTCTATAACTAGCAGGAAATGAAACTGAAGAAATAAAATAGCGCTGATCAGATACATAGTAATCCGTCGAGTAAATCCATTGAACAGGCATTGCAGCGTCAAGGAATACACCACCTAACCTTTGCTGAATAATTGAATGAGCAATTTCATCTAACCATCGTTGATGCTGCTGTTCTCTTGTATTTACTCTAAAATCACCACGATCAATAACCAGAGCAATACTTGGTGGTTCACCACTTGCCACTTTAGCAATAAATTCATTTTGATTTAGAGGCTCTAATGGCATCGTACTTACAGCTGAAGAACCTTTCTTCCAACTTTCAAAATGTTTAGTTATCAGTGTAATCGCATCTTCAAGAATAACATCGCCACTAATAACAATTTCAGTTAATTGAGGTTGATACCACTGCTGATAAAACTCTGTAAGTTGTGTTGAGGACGCAGATAAAACCGACTCCTTATTCCCAATAGGATCGCTATTTTCATAAACAGTTCCTGCGGTCATATGCTCATAAAACTGAGCCGAAATAGGCTTATCTTCTAACCTTGAGTAACGAAACTCACCAAGAATAACCTCTTTCTCTTTTTCTACTTCTTTAGATGACAGTTCAATACCATCACCAATATCTCTCATCCAAACAAGTGCATTGTTAAGTTGGGAGTTATCAGGTAAATCAAGTTTATACACGGTTTCAGCATAAGAAGTGTAAGCGTTAATATCCGCTCCAAAACTTAATCCTGCATCTTCAAATAGAGATATAACATCATTTTGCGAAAAGTGTTCACTACCATTAAAAGCCATATGCTCTACAAAATGAGCGTAGCCTTTTTGATTTTGTGTCTCTTGAAATGAGCCGGCATGTACAATAAAACGAATAGATACTTCTTTTTCTCGATCAGGATAAATATGATAACGGAACCCATTATCAAGCTGACCACTGACCCAACGAGGATCAGATTTAAGTTCTGTAACTGATGTGGTTGCACACCCTGAAATAAACAAGCAAGCAATAAACGCCAACCAATAACCTTTCATAATACATCCTAGTAGTTATATTTATATTTTATAAGTTACGTATCTGAATATAAATTAGGCATAATTGCAAGGCATAAAAGGAAATAGTTATTATTATCAATAAGGTGTTGGGCTCGTTTATTTTCTCAAACCCCAGATAGCAAAAAGACTTATACCTTTCGATATGAGCCTTTTCTCAATTTCTATTACTCTATAAACGAGAAAACCCCAGCATTTCTGCTGAGGTTTTGAATATGGCAGGGGTGGAGAGATTCGAACTCCCAACACGCGCATTCTTATGGTGGAGGAATCTGTGGCTCTTTTCTCAAACCCCAGACAGCAAAAAGGCTCATACCTTTCGATATGAGCCTTTCTAAATATGGCAGGGGTGGAGAGATTCGAACTCCCAACACGCGCGTTCTTATGGTGGAGGAATCCGTGGCTCTTTTCTCAAACCCCAGATAGCAAA
Source organism: Aliivibrio sp. S10_S31 (assembly GCF_014694495.1). Classification (NCBI taxonomy): domain Bacteria; kingdom Pseudomonadati; phylum Pseudomonadota; class Gammaproteobacteria; order Vibrionales; family Vibrionaceae; genus Aliivibrio; species Aliivibrio sp. S10_S31. The sequence goes on from NZ_JAAUWR010000020.1 coordinate 3,645, forward strand.
AAGGCTCATACCTTTCGATATGAGCCTTTCTAAATATGGCAGGGGTGGAGAGATTCGAACTCCCAACACGCGGATTTGGAATCCGCTGCTCTGCCAATTGGAGCTACACCCCTGTTGTGCGTGCTATTGTAATCACTTCAATAATAAAATCCATACTTTTGAAGCTAAAAATTTGAATCTAAAACAAAAATTCTACTTATATCGCACTATTTTATCCAAAATGGGCAAAACTTAACCGCGTTTAATCTTCTCTACGAATTGATCAACTCGTTGCCAGTTAGTGTATTCAACTTCCTTAGTTGGATCCGTTTCACCTCCCGTCATTTTCATAATGAATTGAATCATGACGCGATCAAACCAGTTATAGCGAGGATAAAACAATGCACCAGCAAACGTATCTTGTAACGCAGGAACCCAAGGCGATTTAAGTAAGAACTTCTTAAAGTACACACTCGTTTCAGGCGTATCTTTCCCCTCTTTACGAGCGGTTAAGTTAACAATAAAGAACCCAGCCTTAGCCTGTTCTAATTCCGTTTGGTACTTAGTGATAAATTGATACAGCTTTTTATTTAAGTGGCCATAACGAATTGAAGCACCAATAACAACACGATCATAATCAGAAAATGAAACCGATAGCGGTTGGTGTAAATCAACTAATTCACACTGAACATCACTTCCTAACTTTGTCGCAATATAGTTCAATATTTTAATCGTTTGACCTTCACGACTTGAGTGAAGAAGTAATACTCTTTCCACAGTAAACCCTTTAATCTGTTTAATTATAAAAACTAGCTACGCCAAAACGTTGGTGTGAACAAAATAAGAAGCGTAAATACCTCTAAACGTCCAAACAGCATGGCAATAATCAGTATCCATTTTGCGGCATCATTTACTTCACCAAAGTGAACCGCAACTTCACCCAAACCTGGTCCTAAATTATTCAATGTTGCTGCAACTGCAGAGAAAGCAGTTAATTCATCAATCCCTGTAGCAATTAATGCCAGCATACAAATAACAAACACCAAGGCATAAGCAGAGAAGAAACCCCATACCGCATCAACCACACGCTGAGGTAGTGCTTTAGTTCCAATCTTAATCGTATAAATCGCTCTTGGGTGAATCAATCGCTTAATTTCACGCATGCCTTGCAATGACAGTAATAAAATACGAATCACTTTCATACCGCCACCGGTTGAACCAGCACAACCACCAATAAAAGAAGAAAACAGTAATAAAACAGGTAAAAACAGTGGCCATTCAGCAAAACTAGTCGTCGTAAATCCTGCTGTCGTTGAAATTGACACGGTTTGGAATAACGCCTGATCAATTGCGGTTCCGACCGAGTTATATGTATTGTGCTTTAGCAACAATAAAAAAGTAATTAAGAATAAGAGAATTTGAATGAAAATAAATGCTCTAAATTCAGGATCACGCCAATAATATTTTGGATGAACACCACCCGATGCAAACGCAGCAAAGTGAAGTGAAAAGTTACAAGCCGATATCAATAAAAACACGACCGTAATAGCGTTAATCACAGGGCTATTAAAGTGTCCCATACTGGCATCATAAGTAGAAAATCCACCAATCGCTATGGTTGAAAAACTATGAGAAATAGCATCAAACCACCCCATTCCCGCAATCCAGAATGCCAATGCGCAGGCAATAGTTAAGGTTAGGTAGATATACCAAAGCACCTTTGCAGTTTCCGCTATACGTGGCGTCATTTTGGAATCTTTAACTGGACCAGGAATTTCAGCACGATATAGCTGCATCCCACCAATACCTAAAACCGGTAAGATAGCTACAGCTAATACAATGATCCCCATACCACCAAACCATTGGAGCAATTGGCGATAGAATAAAATCGCTTTTGGTAAATGATCTAATCCAGTTAGTACCGTTGCACCCGTTGTCGTTAACCCTGAAAATGATTCAAAAAAGGCGTTAGTTACCGAAATATCTGGTGAACCTGAAAACAAAAATGGTAATGCTCCTGCACTACCGATTACCATCCAAAAAAGAACGACAATTAAAAAACCATCACGTGATTTTAATTCATGTTTATGCTGGCGGTTAGGAAACCAAAGAGCCCCGCCACCTGCTAATAATAAGAAGAAGGTAATAACAAATGGCACACCGGCACCATCACGATATATAAACGCGATAAAGGCAGGAGCCAACATGAAAAAACTGAATACCGCGAGTAAAATACCCACGATTCGAATAATTGAACGAAACTGCATGGTTTATTGGACGCTTGACGTCACTCATATCCTAAATAATTAATGGTATTTGAATTTCATGTATCTGAAGGAAATTCAATTTTTGCGCCACTCTTATTGATAATGGCAATCTTAAATTCTTCAATAACGCGCTTTTCTAGCTCAACGCTCATCACTACCTTATCACTGTATTGTGCATCCACTTGAATACCTTCAAATTGACTCAACAAAGTTTCGACCAAACTCACTAAGTTATAATCACAGTGCAAAATAACCGTATCAGTAATTCTTTTTTCTTCAGTTTCTATCAGTTTTAATGCTTGTTGAACTCCGCCGCCATAAGCTTTTACTAAACCGCCAGTACCTAAACGCACACCACCGTAATAACGGGTAACAACTGCTGTTATCTCACCGATACTGCTGCCACTCAGTTGAGCTAATATTGGTTTGCCTGCAGTACCAGACGGCTCACCGTCATCACTGAATCCCCATTTCATAGAATCTTCAGGTCGCCCCGCAACAAACCCCCAACAGTTATGACGAGCATCTGAATGCTTAGCTTTTATTTCAGCAACAAATGCTTTCGCGTCATCAACGGAAGACGTTCGAGCTAAATACGTTATAAAGATGCTTTTTTTTATCTCTTCTTCAAATATCACCATGGCCTTGGGTACTTGATATGGCTGGTCATTCATAGCTTACACTGATAGCAAAAACGGAACCTTAAAGTGTATCACTTCTGTCGAAATTTACTCTTTTAAGCTGATGTTTATTCTCTGTTTGCATCAAACAAATTTGTGATCAAACAAGACAAACGTAAACAAATTGTTAAATTTAATTTGAAATCTGTTTAAATAAGAACCAATATTAACTGGTCAAACCAGATTAATATAATAATGAATACACCTCTCTGGTTTTTATTTCATGGAGATAGAAAATGATTTATCAAGGTGAAAACCTCTCTGTAGACTACATCGAACCGGGCATTGCTCACTTAGTATTTAATGCTAAAGGCAGTGTAAATAAGCTCAACTTAGCCACCCTACAATCAGTTGGTGAAGCCATAGATGCACTCTACTCACAAAAGGACTTACAAGGTCTACTTCTATCATCAGATAAAAGTGCATTTATTGTTGGTGCTGATATTACAGAGTTTCTTGGTTTGTTTGATATTCCAACAGAAGAACTCAGTGATTGGTTACATCAAGCTAACGCCATTTTTAATCGTCTAGAAGACATTCCAGTACCTACTTTATCTGCTATTACTGGATTTGCTTTAGGAGGCGGTTGTGAATGTGTCCTTGCTACGGATTTTCGATTAGCAGATGAAACGGCATCGATTGGTCTACCCGAAACACAGCTTGGGATCATGCCCGGCTGGGGTGGCTCTGTGCGTTTACCTCGCTTAATTGGTGCCGACCCTGCAATGGAAGTCATCACAACGGGTAAGCCAAAACGAGCAAAAGATGCCTTAGCTCTGGGAATGATTGATGGTGTTGTTTCACGTGAAACCTTGATAACAGATTCTGTCACTATGCTTAAAAAAGCGATAGAGGGTCAACTGGATTGGCAATCTCGTCGTACACAGAAAAAAGCACCATTAAAACTCTCTTCTCTAGAGGCTGCAATGTCATTTAATGTCGCAAAAGGCATGATAATGAAAATGGCAGGTAAACATTACCCTGCACCAATGACAGCAGTAAAGTCCATTGAAAATAGTGCCTTCATGGATCGTGATGCTGCACTTGAAGTTGAAAATAAAAACTTCGTTGCACTCACTCAAACAGATGTGGCTAAGTCATTGGTTGGTATTTTCTTAAACGATCAATTAGTGAAGAGTAAAGCGAAACAAGCCATAAAAAATAGTGAACCCGTTACTAGCGCAGCGGTTCTTGGTGCTGGAATTATGGGTGGAGGTATTGCTTATCAATCCTCATCAAAAGGCGTCCCTGTATTAATGAAGGACATTGCTCAACAATCATTAGATTTAGGCATGAGTGAAGCCTCTAAACTGCTTAATAAACAATTAGAACGAGGACGTTTATCTGGTTTAAAGATGGCACAAGTACTCTCTTCTATTACCCCATCACTAAACTATGCCAGTATTGAAAACAAAGATATTGTCGTAGAAGCCGTCGTTGAGAATCCAAAGGTTAAAGCTGCAGTATTAGCTGAAGTTGAAAATGAAGTGAATGAGCATGTCATCTTAGCCTCAAACACATCGACAATACCTATTTCCTTACTAGCAAAATCATTAAAACGCCCAGAAAATTTCTGTGGCATGCACTTCTTCAATCCTGTACATCGGATGCCACTCGTTGAAGTGATCCGTGGTGAAAAAACGTCACAGCAAACCATTGATCGTGTTGTTGCTTACGCTTCTCAAATGGGAAAAACACCTATTGTCGTCAATGACTGCCCTGGATTTTTTGTTAACCGAGTTCTTTTCCCTTATTTCGCAGGGTTCAGTTTGTTGCTGCGTGATGGTGGTGACTATCAACAAATAGATAAAGTCATGGAAAAAGAGTTTGGTTGGCCAATGGGACCTGCTTATTTACTTGATGTCGTTGGGATTGATACAGCACATCACGCACAAGCCGTCATGGCACAAGGCTTCCCTGAGCGAATGGCAAAAAATGGACAAGATGTGATTGATGCGATGTTCGAATCCGATCGCTATGGTCAAAAAAATGGAAGCGGTTTTTATGCATATAGCATAGATAGAAAAGGCAAACCTAAAAAGAACATTGATGAAAGCACAGCAGGCATTATTGCGACAGTAACCAATACAACGCAACCTTATACATCAGAGCAGATCAGTGCTCGCATGATGATACCTATGATTAATGAGGTCATCCGCTGCTTGGATGAAGGAATTATTGCCTCTCCAGCAGAAGCTGACATGGCATTGGTTTATGGTTTGGGCTTCCCTCCATTTAAAGGAGGAGTATTCCGCTATCTTGATGCTATTGGATTAACCACTTATCTCGACATGGCAAAAGAATTTGAACATCTAGGTGCCGTTTATCAAGTACCAGAAAGCATCAAACAAAAAGCAGCCGATGGTGAATGTTATTACCCAGCGCCTCAATCATTATCAGCACCGTCAGCCTAGGGAAGGATTAATCATGAAAAACGTAGTTATTGTTGACTGTATTCGAACACCTATGGGTCGCTCAAAAAACGGTGTATTTCGTTATACTCGCGCTGAAGATTTATCGGCGCATCTAATGAAAGGTTTGCTTGAACGAAATCCAAGTGTCGACCCTAATGACATTGAAGATATTTATTGGGGATGTGTACAACAGACCTTAGAACAAGGCTTCAATATTGCACGTAATTCCGCACTGCTCGCAGGTTTACCACAAAGCATTGCAGCAACAACCGTTAACCGTTTATGTGGTTCATCTATGCAGGCTTTGCATGATGCTTCACGTGCCATCATGGTTGGCGATGCCGACATTTGTATTATTGGTGGCGTTGAACACATGGGGCACGTACCGATGAATCATGGTGTTGATTTCCATTCAGGACTTTCAAAAAGTGTTGCGAAAGCATCAGGAATGATGGGATTGACAGCTGAAATGCTAGGTAAGATGCACGGTATATCTCGAGAGCAGCAAGATGCCTTTGCGCTCGCATCCCATCAAAAAGCACATAAAGCAACCATTGAAGGCTATTTTGATTCGGAGATCCTTCCAATAGAAGGACACGATGAAAATGGTGCGTTAACCTTAGTCACACATGATGAGGTTATTCGACCAGAAACAACATTAGAAGGATTAGCTGCATTACGACCAGCTTTCGATCCTGCAAATGGTACGGTTACAGCAGGCAGTTCATCGGCATTATCGGATGGCGCATCAGCTATGCTAGTTATGAGCGAAGAGAAAGCCAATGAGTTAGGTTTACCTATTCGAGCGAAAGTTCGCTCAATGGCGGTATCTGGTTGCGATCCATCTATTATGGGATACGGTCCTGTTCCAGCGACGAAAAAAGCATTAAAACGTGCCGGATTATCACTGGATGATATTGAGTTATTCGAACTGAATGAAGCGTTTGCCGCTCAATCACTACCTTGTATTAAAGATTTAGGCTTACTTGATGTGATGGATGAAAAGGTCAACTTAAATGGTGGTGCTATTGCTCTTGGTCATCCTCTAGGTTGCTCTGGATCTCGCATTGCCACCACATTAATCAATAACATGGAGCGAACTGGAGCCAAGTTAGGTGTTGCGACAATGTGTATTGGATTAGGGCAAGGAATCGCAACTGTGTTTGAGCGCCCTTAATACTAAGTAAATTCAAACGTTAAAAACAAAAAAAGTCGCTCTCTGTTCTATGAACATTGAAGCGACTTTTTTTTTCTATCTATAGCAGAGTGCTATAAACAGACTACTTTTTGAATGTAGTTTTTGTATCACGAGATTGGTGGAACCAAAAACGCTTTCTGCCTGTTGATTTAGACATGAGATATCCTTCTTAACTTAAGTATAAACATGCATCAAAGTGATGCTTTCGTTTAGCCTGAGAAGAGATATTTATCTTATGTAATTTATACTAGAGAGATTGTACGTCCTTTATCTTTCTGCTTTGTAACGGAAGCAGCCTAACAGCATTAGTTAGGTATAAAGCCGACGCATTTTCACAACCTCGATTGCACACGGTCACATTACATTATAAATAGATCCAGTTAGGCTTATTCGTTGCTAACGATCTGCTGAAATGTTCAATTATTAATGATTGGAAAAGTGAAATGAAACACGGAGATAATACTTTTTTGAAGATATTTCTGAGGGTTTTACTTGTACTTATTGCTTGTATTAATAACTCTATACATTAGAGCAAGGCGCAAAATTACCACGAACTAGAAAAAAGTAAAGATCTTATTTTCATTTTTTTGTTTATTTTCTAGACTAGTGATCTATGCATAAAACGCATATAGCTCATGTTTAAGTATCATTTTTTTTCTTTTCAAAACTCACCTACACTTACTCTCATTGGTCAAACAGACCGTTTGATGTTCGTTATTATCCTTATTGGAGTTCGTTATGTTTAAAGCATTAGTTCTAAATCAAGAAGATAGAAATACAATTGCAGCAGTTACTGAGATCGATGAATCTCAACTACCTGAAGGTAATGTTAAAATCGACGTAAACTACTCTTCTCTTAACTACAAAGACGGCTTAGCGATCACTGGTAAAGGACGCATTGTTCGTAACTTCCCAATGGTTCCTGGTATCGACTTATCAGGTGTGGTTTCTCAATCAGATGATCCTCGCTATAAAGCAGGTGATGAAGTTGTTCTTACTGGTTGGGGTGTTGGTGAAGGTCACTGGGGTGGTATGGCTGAGAAAGCAAGCCTAAACGGTGACTGGTTAGTACCTATGCCAAAAGGCCTAGATGCTAAAAAAGTAATGGCAATCGGTACAGCTGGTTTCACGGCAATGCTATGTGTACAAGCTATTGTTGATGCCGATATTAAACCTGAAGACGGTGAAATCCTAGTAACGGGTTCAAGCGGCGGTGTGGGCAGTGTTGCAATTACACTTCTAAACCAATTGGGTTATAAAGTTGCAGCAGTAACAGGCCGAGCTTCTGAAAATGGCGAATTACTAAAATCTCTAGGTGCTACTCGTATTGTTGAGCGTAGCGAATTAGAAGAACCAGCAAAACCATTAGAAAAACAATTATGGGCTGGCGCTATCGATACTGTTGGTAGCAAAGTATTGGCAAAAGTATTAGCACAAGTAGATTACAACGGCGCAGTAGCGGCATGTGGTCTTGCTGGTGGTTTTGATTTACCAACAACGGTAATGCCATTCATTCTACGCAATGTTCGTCTACAAGGTATTGACTCTGTAATGTGCCCTCGCGAAAAACGCATTAAAGCATGGGAACAATTAGCTGAACTACTACCAGCATCATTCTTTGACCAAGCAACAAAAGAAGTGTCTCTTGATGATGCAATTCAAGCTGCTGAAGACATTACCAACGGTCAAATCACAGGTCGCGTTGTAATTAAAATCTAAGTCGTAATTAAAATCTAAAAGGTTTAAAACTAAGTCCTACCTAACTTAGTTTTAGATAACATCAGTAATTCAAGGCAGCATAATCGCTGCCTTTTTTATATCGATGTAATTATCTATTTAACTCATAATGAACGGATAATGAGTATTACTCTACTGACTCATCTTTTACTTCAGACAACCCTTCATCACTTGTACTAGCTGCAACATCTCGAATGTTTTTTTGAATCGTCACAACTGAAAATAATGACAGTGTATAAGCCATTGCAAAAAAGCCCTTTTCACTGAGTAATAATTCCGCATTTCTTAAACCAATAGCCATTAACACCAACGCTGAAATCAAAGCAACACGACAACTCATCGTGTACATTGAAGTGACGTTTATCCCTTCTTGTTTATCTCTAATGGTTTTTTGTAATGATATTGCGGCAAATAAACCCAGCAGTAATAAAGAAAAGTAATAACCCTTTTCATTCAGCTCCATGGTGGATTTCCATAAACCAAATAAATAAGCAGAAGAACCAATAACAAACGCTCCCCATGATGCCATGATAAATGCGCTTGTTGGTTGGTGATATTGATGATGTTGTTCCATAACTCCCTCCTCAAAACCATAACGTTATGCGAGAGAGCAAAGAAAATCGAACCTAACGAATGACTCTGGGAAGCATTATTCATTATGAATTCTATTAATTACATCAAATACAGAGTACTACACGTTATGCAAAACCAATATCTTCAATACGTTTTTCAATTAACTTACCGCACTCTTCTTTAACCACTCGTCGTAGCCAAGTTTGAGCTGGTGATGTATCACAACGCGAATGCCAAATCAGCGAGTAATCAAACGGAGTAAATTCAAAAGGTAATGGTTTAATCACTAAATCGTAGCGTTCAGCCACTAAATACGCCAAATCTGCGGGCACAGTGATCACCAATGGCATTTTATCGACAATCGCTAACGCCGCTTCTAAATGGTAAGCCCTAAGTACTTGTCTTCTTTCTCTTTGTCCTGATAAAGCCGCATCAATTAACGCTTTGACTCCATCGCTAATTGCTATCATTGCATGTGGCAAAGACAGATAATCATCCAAGGTCAGGATTGAGCCAGATAACGGATGATTTTTAGAGAGCAAACACAACACACCTACCTGCCCTAACACTTCCTGTTTTAGTGGTAATACAGACCCGATAGGACGACAAATAGCCATATCTACTTTTTCAGTGCTAAGTTGCTTAAATAAGTTTTCATGATTTAAAGGTGCAAACTCTAATGAGATATTTGGCGCTTGTTCATAAATTTTTGGTAATGCATAAGGTAAGATTGTTTGCATTGCATAATCGGTGGTTGCGATTAGAAAATGCTGATCACAATGCATAGGCGTAAAGTCACTTGGTGTAAGCAACTGACGTAATGATTCTAATGGGAGGTTTATCTGCTCATTTATCTCTAATGCTTTTTGGGTCGGAACTAGATGCTGACCTTGTCTAGTAAACAATGGATCTCCAAGCAAATCACGCAATCGACCTAATACTCGACTCATTGCCGACTGACTCAAATTAAGGCGAACCGCAGCTTGGCTAACACTGTTTTCTTCTAACAAGACTTTAAGTGCAATTAACAAATTTAAATCACGACGATAAACTTCTTCTAATTCCATAACCTGACCTACTAGGCTTAATCAACGTAGTGAGTGTAACTGTTTTCTGGATAAAAAAAATCCCGCATTTCATTCAACTCTTATGTGGTATTAAGAATGATGAAAAAAACGGGAAACTGGAGAGTCTTTTTGTTATTTAGAAGTAAGTTAAGAATCTTGTTCTTCCGCAGTTTCTGCTTCTGACCATGTTTTTAATTCTACTGTTAGCGCTACCATCACAGATGCCAAACTAATAAGTGGAAACAAACTGATGTTTTCAGGAGTACGCAATACTAATGAACTAATAGTAACAAGACAAAGAACACAATAAATAGTTAAGCGATCTATTTGAGTAAGCATAATAACGATCCTTCTGTTGCTTTCTAACCGAGTGTTAGAATGGATAAAACAACAAGTTAACGTTCCAATGTTAATTTATTGTTAAATTAAATCTACTCCCTTTTCAGTTCTTTGCCAACGCGTATTGATTATTTTTTTTACAGCAGTATGATCTCGGTCGCCTTTAACTGTAAAGAGATACAAACATGACCATCAACTTTGATACAGCAACACAAACACTAGAAGCAGAAGGATTACGCTGCCCTGAACCTGTCATGATGGTTAGAAAAACGATTCGAAAGATGGAAGATGGTGAAACGTTATTAATTAAAGCCGATGATCCATCAACAACAAGAGACATTCCTAGTTTTTGCCGTTTTATGGATCACGAACTTATCGCAGAAGACACAGACTCTCTTCCTTATCGTTATTTAATCCGAAAAGGACTTTCAAAATAATACGTACAAAAAAAGGCAACCATTATGGCTGCCTTTCTCTTATAAACTACGTATTGATATCTCGTGCTAGCTTTTGGATAGCTTCGATTTGATTCTGCAAGTTTCTCAACTCTTTTCTCATCGGTAATACATAATGTACCCGGACCCAAGCATCAACTGACAACCCTGTTGTAATGATTGCACCGACCACCATTGGAACCCACATATCTGTAAGTACCATTCCTAATAAATTAAGAGCTAATGCGACAGTAAATAGATAGCATTGACTTTGAGGGGATATAGCTAAAAAACGAGTCATGATAAGCTCCTTTCCTTAAGAAACATCTACCAATACAACTTATTCTAACCGTAGATTATCACCTCTAGAACAAAAGCTATGTGTCTAGTATCACACTCTTATTCTGATTTTATGAAACTTTGGTGACAACTTAACTATTCACCAGTGTATACAACCATCACATTGTCTGACTTATTTTTTCGGATAAAAGCATAGTAACTATTGTTTTCAATAACCTGATATTCTCCATCAGATAATGCGGAATGGTTTGCTCTAAAAGCTAATAGTTTTTTCCAATGAGACATAAGAGATAAGCGTAATCCTGTCATTTCATCCCAATTCATCTCACTGTAAGCCTCACCGCTTTTAGCCGTTTCATCACCATACCAAATAGCAATATTACCTTGTGATAATAACAGTGCTGAAGCTGTATCTCTGAACTCAGAGTAATTTGCTTCAGATAGATCATCTAAACCACGTTCTTCAAACCAATTAATCGCATATAACTCATGTGATTTCTCAGTCGCAGATAAACGATAAGTAAATTGGCTAAAACACTGGTCTTTATTTTTCTGCATCGACACTATTTGCGGTTTAAATGGTTCCTTCTCATTTAAATCAACAACTAGGAAAGAAGAGGATTCAAGCGCCTTATATTGATTATGTGTTTTCCATAATTCAAAACTTTTACTCGCACTCGCCTCTATCTTTTGAGTCAATTGTGGTGTCGAATCCGATAAAACCACCCCATCAATGCCAAATTTAGCAACCCACATCGTTATCCATTGAGTTAGTAATTCATTTTTAGCCCGGCTCACTTGAGCTACATTGGTTACGGGTTTATTTGCAAAGAACTCAGGCGTTGAAATATTGCCTTCACTGTTAGGATCTGACCACGCAGGTGACCACCACTGTGGTATTTGTCCATTTTCGTCTTTAAATGCATCAAGATAATTAGTCAGGTTTTGGCCATCTTTCGGTTGCCATTCATTCCAGTAACTAGGAAGGTCACTTGTATCTTTAGGTTGGATATTAAATTGTTGTAAGTCTGCAAGGCTTGGCTCTGATGGAACGGTATCAACACTCCATACAACTCGCATACCTAACTGATGAGCTGAATCCACAAATGTTCTCATTTCTTGCTCAGTACCCATATTGGTATCAAGCTGAGTCCAATCTAATGTAGCTCCACCTGCATATGGATATTCAGGAGAATTACCGTTTTTCCCTGGAAGCCAACCATGTACTTGCTCTAATGGCGTCGAAAGCCAAAGAACATCGACACCTAACTCAGCTAAATAATCTAGCTTTTGAGTAAGTCCTGCGATATCACCGCCTTGAAAACCTTGTGCCGTTTTTTGTCGGCCATAGCTGTGATCATTCCAACTGTTACCATTAAAGAATCTATCCGTTGCGATGTGGTAGAAAGTGGCATTCTTCCATTGAAAAGAGACTTCTTCTTTTTTTGATTCTAACAGTAATAAGCCACCACTATGACGACTTGGCGTTAAAGTAACGCTACCATTTTTCACTTGAGCAATACGCCCAGTGTAAGCATCGGTGACAACCTCACCATCGGCCCACAAATCAGAAACAGTGACGGTTACAGGTTGAATGCCCAGCTGAGGACAAATGATATCTACGCTATCAGCCGCATCGTTATTAGTTGACTTAACTATGTCAGATGATGAATTTGATGAGTTTTCTGATAAAGAAGAATTATCAGTTGATGGCGTACTTTGACACCCAACTAATAAAGACAGCGAAATAAGTGTTGCACAAACAGACAATTTCATCGAAATCAGAAACCTAAAAATAATAACAGTGACTCAATTGTAGCCATTGTTAACAACATTATTAATCTCTAATTTTCGAAAATACGATATTTAGACAAAAAAATACCCCGCATTAGCGAGGTATTTCATTTGATAAGGCTATTTCTTATTTTTGAAGAAGAGAAATATCAGCAATATCTAAGAATAAGTTACGTAGCTTATTCAGAAGTGTTAGACGGTTTGTCTTAAGCGCTTCATCATCAGCCATAACCATTACGTTATCGAAGAACGCATCTACAGGCTCACGTAGTTCTGCAAGACGACTTAACGCTTCTTGGTAGTTACCTGCTGCAAATACTGGCTCTAACGCTTCAGCTAAGATTTCAACTTTCTCAGCTAATGCTTTCTCAGCATCTTCTTGTAGAAGAGCAAGATCAATATCTTGAGCAAGCTCACCATCAAATTTAGCTAGGATATTACCAACACGCTTGTTCGCTGCTGCTAGTGATTCTGCTGCATCTAATTCACGGAAGTGAGATACCGCTTTCACACGCTTATCGAAATCAGCTGGTTTTGTCGGACGACGAGCAAGAACCGCTTGGATGATGTCTACACTGAAACCTTCATCTTGGTACCATGCACGGAAACGACCTAACATGAAGTCAATTACGTCAGTCGCTACATTTGCATTCGATAGTTTATCGCCAAACAGAGATTGTGCTTTTGCAACAAGATCAACTAAATCTAAGTTGTATTCTTTCTCAACGATAATACGTAGAACACCTAGAGCCGCACGACGAAGTGCAAATGGATCCGAGCCTTTAGGTGCTTGGCCAATACCGAAAATACCAACCAGCGTATCTAATTTATCCGCCATTGCTACTGATGCAGAAATATCAGTACTTGGTAAATCATCACCAGCAAAGCGTGGCATGTATTGCTCGTAAAGAGCTAATGCTACTTGCTCATCTTCACCATCATGAGTTGCGTAGTGCATACCCATTACACCTTGTGTATCTGTAAATTCAAATACCATAGATGTCATCAAGTCACATTTAGCTAAAAGACCTGCACGTTGAGATTTCTCAACATCAGCACCGATTTGTTCAGCAATGTAACCTGCAAGCTCAGTAATACGGTCAGTTTTATCTTTGATCGTACCTAATTGCTTCTGGAAGATAGCTTGTTCTAATTCAGGTAGACGGTCGATAAGCGGACGCTTACGGTCTGTATTGAAGAAGAATTCAGCATCAGCAAGGCGTGGACGAACCACCTTCTCGTTACCTTCGATAACATGACGAGGCTCTTTAGACTCAATGTTAGATACAAAGATAAAGTTAGGAAGCAGTTTTTTGTTCTCATCGTATACAGGGAAGTACTTCTGATCGCCCTTCATTGTGTACACTAATGCTTCAGAAGGTACTTTCAAGAACTCTTCTTCAAACTTAGCCGTAAGAACTACAGGCCATTCAACTAATGACGTGACTTCTTCTACAAGATCGTCTTCTAAATCTGCTTTACCGCCTACTGCCGCTGCCGCTTTTTCAGAATCAGCAAGGATGATCGCTTTACGCGCATCGTAGTCAGCCATTACTTTACCGCGCTCTTCTAAAATAGCAGGGTATTGATCAGCCGAATCAATCGTAAACTCTCGCTCACCCATAAAACGGTGACCACGAATAGTACGAGCAGAACTCACACCTAAGATAGAACCTTCAATAAGTTCATCACCTAATAGGATAGTCAGTGTTTTTACTGGACGAATGAATTGAATGTCAGAGTTACCCCAACGCATTGCTTTAGGGATAGGTAGGCCAGCTAATGCTTTTGCTGCAAAATCAACAACAAGTTCTTGTACTGGTTTACCTTTTACTTCTTCTTTATGAAGTAACCACTCGCCTTTATCTGTTTTTAGACGATCAGCTTGTTCAACTGTAATACCATTACCACGAGCCCAACCTTGAGCCGCTTTTGTTGGGTTGCCATCAGCATCAAATGCAGCAGAAACAGCAGGACCGCGCTTCTCAACAACTTTATCCGCTTGGTTTTCTGCTAGTTCAGCAATTTTAAGCGCTAAACGACGTGGTGTGGCATACCATTTAACACCTTGATGTGCTAAATCAGCTGCTTTTAATTCTGCTTCAAAGTTTGATGCAAACGCTTCAGCTAATGAACGAAGTGCTGTTGGTGGAAGCTCTTCTGTACCTAATTCAATTAGAAAATTCTTCGCCATGATTACTTCTCCTCGTTCTTCTTACACATTGGGAAACCTAGGGCTTCACGTGATGCATAGTATGCTTCTGCAACCGCTTTAGTTAGGTTACGAATACGAAGGATGTAACGTTGACGTTCAGTTACAGAGATCGCTTTACGTGCATCTAATAAGTTAAATGCGTGAGCCGCTTTTAAGATGCGCTCATAAGCAGGAAGAGGAAGCGGTTTTTCTAACTCTAAAAGCGCTTTAGATTCTTTTTCACATTGGTCGAAGAAACCAAATAAGAAATCAACGTCTGCGTGCTCGAAGTTATAAGTCGATTGCTCAACTTCGTTTTGGTGGAAAATGTCACCGTAAGTAACTGCAGTACCATCTGGGCCAATGTTCCATACAAGATCGTAAACAGAGTCTACTTCTTGAATATACATTGCAAGACGCTCGATACCGTAAGTGATTTCACCCGTTACTGGTTTACACTCAAGACCACCTACTTGTTGGAAGTAAGTAAATTGCGTTACTTCCATACCGTTTAGCCAGATTTCCCAACCTAAACCCCATGCACCTAGTGTTGGGTTTTCCCAGTTGTCTTCAACGAAACGAATATCGTGAACTAATGGGTCGATACCAAGCACTTCTAGAGAGCCTAAGTACAACTCTTGAATGTTGTCAGGCGATGGTTTCAAAGCAACTTGAAATTGGTAGTAGTGCTGAAGACGGTTCGGGTTTTCACCGTAACGGCCATCAGTAGGACGACGAGATGGTTGTACGTAAGCTGTTGACATTGGCTCTGGGCCAAGTGCACGTAAACAAGTCATCGGGTGAGAGGTGCCTGCACCTACTTCCATATCTAGAGGCTGCACAATAGTACAACCGTTTTGTGCCCAATAATCCTGCAGCGCGAGGATCATTCCCTGGAAGGTTTTGATATCGTATTTTTGCATAATTTAATTCGCGCGATTCGTTAGTAATAAATAAAAATATAACGAGTAACTATACCTTACGAGACTCTTTGGGAGTAGCAAAAATAAGCACTTTCTCAAAATTCGCCGTGAGTTTACGACCTAATCAATAAAATAAGGGCTTATCTTGGCTCTTTATCTCTGTTTGGTGTTGAGGTATGTTGTTAAAACAATCAATACTCAGACTCAACAATTAGCGCGGTAGTCGTAATGAAGTTTACTCAATTTGGCGAAAAATTTACTCGTTACAGCGGGATCACTCAATTAATGGATGATTTAAATGATGGTTTACGTACTCCAGGAGCCATCATGCTCGGCGGTGGTAACCCTGCTGGTATTCCCGCCATGCTCGACTACTTTAAAGACGCCTCACAAAAAATGCTCGACTCTGGTGAGCTCATTGCGGCAATGGCCAACTACGATGGTCCTCAAGGTAAAGACAGCTTTGTAAAAGCATTAGCAAACCTATTAAAAGAGACTTACGGCTGGGATATTTCAGAAAAAAACATCTCTTTAACTAATGGATCTCAAAGTGCTTTCTTTAGCTTATTCAATCTATTAGCTGGTACTTACGCGGACGGTTCAAAAAAGAAAATATTGCTTCCTCTTGCTCCGGAATACATTGGATACGCCGATTCTGAGTTGGAATTTGATAGTTTTATTTCTTATCGTCCTGAAATTGAATTATTAGACAACGGACTCTTTAAATATCACGTCGATTTCAGTCAACTCACCGTTGATGAATCTATCGGAGCTATTTGTGTTTCTCGCCCTACGAACCCTACAGGTAATGTAATTACAGACGAAGAAGTGATTAAGCTGGATAAATTAGCGCGTGAAAATAACATCCCACTGATTCTAGATAATGCTTATGGCACCCCTTTCCCTAACATTATCTTTGAAGAAGTCACACCATTCTGGAACGACAATACCATCCTATGTATGAGCCTATCTAAGTTAGGATTACCGGGATTACGCTGCGGTATTGTGATTGCAAATGAGAAGATGACCGAAGCCATTACAAATCTAAACGGCATTATCAATCTTGCTCCTGGTAGTGTTGGTCCAGCAATGGGATTACACATGATTGAATCCGGTGATTTATTGCGTTTAAGTGAAAACGTAATACAGCCTTTCTATCGTGAAAAGTCGCAAACAGCGGTGAATATGCTACAAACAGCGATAACTGATCCACGTTTCCGCATCCATAAACCTGAAGGTGCTATTTTCTTATGGCTATGGTTTGATGAACTGCCTATCACGACGATGGAACTGTACAAACGCTTGAAAGCGCGTGGTGTACTCATTGTTCCGGGTGAATACTTTTTTATTGGGCAAGATGACAGCTGGGAGCACGCTCATCAATGCTTACGTATGAATTACGTTCAAGATGAAGACATGATGCAAAAAGGCATTAATATCATTGCTGAAGAAGTGTTGAAAGCGTATTCAATTTAGATATTATTCAAACATAAAGGAAGGCAATGATGCCTTCCTTCCATTAATGAATCCACATTAACTATTTTTATTAATATTAAAGAACGTTAGCTCATTACAAAGTTCTTGAGTTAACTCTGAAATATGTTCATTTGAATTCTTTGTTTGACCTATCGCATTTAAATTATTTTGAACAATACAATTAATATCTTCAATTTGTACAGATATATCTTGAGTCACGGAGCTTTGCTCTTCAGATGCAGTTGCAACTAGAGTATTAATATCAGAAATGCGTGAAACTCTTTCAGTTATCAACTCAAAAGCTTCTGTTAATTCACTCGCTACAACTTTAAAAGACGACATTAATTCAGAATTATGACGCATCGATTCATCAGCTTTTTTAGATTGCTCTTGTAATTGCTGAATAATTTCTTGGATATTAATAGTTGATTGTTGTGTTTTCGATGCTAATGCACGAACTTCATCAGCAACAACGGCAAAACCTCTACCCTGTTCACCAGCTCTAGCGGCTTCAATAGCTGCATTCAATGCAAGTAAATTTGTCTGTTCTGATATTGAATTAATCACATCAACAACAGAGCTAATTTTCTCCGAGTACTCTCTCAATTCATTAACTATAATTGAAGACTCTAACATAGAATTATTTACTTGCTCTGTTACTTTTTCTGAACGCTGTAACGTAGCAGAGCTATCGGTTATTACCATCATGGTATCTGAAGCTATCGTATCTGCAGTAGATGCATTTTGTGCAATATCAGAAGCAACAGAAGCAAGCTCCGTTGTTGCGGTTGCAACCTGTTCAATCAAAGAAAGTTCTTTTTGAGAGTTCTTATAGTTATCTTCAATAGCACTAGCTATATCTACTTGATTTGAAGAAACTGAAGATAATACCGACAATATTCCAGATACTTTTTGGTTAATTATGGACTTAAATTCATAAAGAACCTTGATTAACCCTCTCTTATCACTCACATTATTTACATAAAAGCCGCCATTAGCCATATTTGTAAATTCAGATTGGAATAACTCTAAATCACTACCAAGAACAGAATTTCTAACTTTAGTTAGCAATGTAAAATATAAAATCCCACAAATAAATAAACTAAGAGCGACCAATATAAGAACAATGTAACTCAATGTTGTTTTTTGATGAGATTCACTAATTTCACTAATTTTATTAATTTCATTATAAACATCATCTAAATAAATCCCTGTTGTTAAGATCCACTGAGTATTTGGGATAAATGAGCTAAATAAAACTTTATCAACTAGACCATTAACTCCTGGTTTCATTCCTTTAAACGTTGTAAAACCATCTCCAGTCGTTGTATTTTTAATGATTTCTCGAATTAAATAAACTCCATTAATATTTAAATCTATTTGATTTTTACCAACATTACCCTCTAGACCATGTGCTATCACATTGCCTTGAAGATCATGAACATAAAAAAAAGAACTTTCATGACCGTCAAAACGCAATGCCGCTATATAGTCCCGAAACTCATCTGAATTTAATCCGCTTTTTTCATCTATTCCCGAAATGGCTTGATAAACAAAGGACTGTAGTCCCTTTTTACTACTATCAAATAATGCCGTACTATAATTTTTATTAATTAAATCAAAACTTTGACTTAACGCACCAAAAACTAATAAGCATATCAATAAGAAACAACCAACAATAGTTGTTGAAACTTTAAGAAAGATACTCTTGATCATAAATTAAGCCTATTGTGTATTTAATCAATATAACAAACTGCTTAATTTATCGTACAATAGTTAACGAACTTTAAATAAAACTAAAAATAATTCAACAGAAGAGAGAGCAATCTCAACACCAAATGTCACACATAAAAACACTTTATTCATATAGCAACAATAAAATAAAAAAAGCTAAGTGATTTCACTTAGCTTTCAACATATATTTATAAGCATACTGTATTTACAGTAACAGATTAGCCTTCAAGCAAGTTATTACCATTAATTGCAATCTTACGAGGCTGCATCGCTTCTGGAATTTCACGCTCTAAATCTACGTGTAATAATCCATTTTCCATGGTTGCGCCCACCACTTTCACGTAATCCGCTAATTGGAATTTACGTTCAAAGTCACGCTCAGCAATGCCTTGGTATAAATACGTTTTTTCTTCAATGTCTTTTGGACGTTCACCACGAACAATCAGCATATTTTCGTGTTGAGTTAAATCGATTTGATTATCAGCAAAGCCTGCTACCGCCATTGTAATACGGTATTTATTTTCAGATTGCTGTTCAATGTTGTATGGAGGGTAACCGCCATTTGTTTTAGCTGAATGATTTTCCATTTGATTGAAAAGACGGTCAAAACCAATAGCTGAACGGTACAGTGGAGTGAAATCTACATTACGCATAATACTATCCTTTAATTTAAGCAATAGTGAGTACAACTACCCCTAACTTTGGGTCTTTAGTTGACTCTAATAAATTGTAAGACTTTCCTTTTTGGACAAGTCATTTTCAGAAGACCCTATCGGCATCCTCTTCATAACTAGATATGTGGTTTACTGTTTTTACTTTCAAGAGATAAAGGCTATTTATTTTTCGATTTAAACCAAAAACACCACTAACTCTATGAACAATAAATAAAAATAACGCCTCAAATTTCAGATAAAAAAAAGCACCGCCAACAGCAGTGCTTCCTCATATATCTAAATTCTAAGTTGAGATAAATTGCCGCTGTAATCGCTTAGTTCAAGGAGAAGGCGCGGAGCTTATGAACATAAGTGAGCACCTTCAACGCAGAAATCAGTGATTACAGCAAATATTTACTCAGCTTAGATATCTAAGTTAGATACGCGTAATGCGTTCTCTTCGATAAAGTTACGACGAGGTTCAACTTGGTCACCCATCAATGTAGTAAACAACTCATCAGCCGCTACTGCATCGTTAATCGTTACTTGCATCATACGACGAGATTCTGGATCCATCGTTGTTTCCCAAAGTTGCTCAGGGTTCATCTCACCCAGACCTTTGTATCGTTGTAGAGAGAAACCACGACGAGACTCTTTAGTTAACCATGCCAATGCATCTTCAAAGCTAGAAACTGGTTGTTTACGCTCACCACGTTGTGCGTAAGCACCTTCTTCTAGAAGACCATCTAATGCTTCAGCTAAATCAGCAATACGTGCGTACTCTTTAGAGTTCAGTAGATCAATACTTAGTACGTATTCATGCTCAACACCGTGAGTACGAACAACCAGTTTAGGTTGATATGCATTTGCTTCTTCATCAAATAAAAGAGCAGCATTGTATTGGCTTGCACCTACTTCGTTTGCATTTAACTCAGCAACAAACGCTTCAGTCCATGCTTGTGCAGACGCTTCATCAGCACACATTTCTTGTGTTAAGCGACCTGTGTAAACAAGACGATTCAGCACAGATACTGGGTAACGACGAGACATACGATCAATTAGCTTCATTACACTGTTGTATTGAACTACAAGATCTTCTAATGCTTGACCTGCAATTGCTGGTGCATCAGCGTTAGTAAATAGAGAAGCATTATCAAGAGCTAGTGCAATTTGGTATTCCGCCATTGCATCTTCATCTTTAATGTATTGTTCTTGTTTACCTTTCTTCACTTTATAAAGTGGTGGCTGAGCAATATAGATGTAACCACGTTCAATAAGTTCAGGCATTTGACGGTAGAAGAACGTCAGAAGAAGCGTACGAATGTGAGAACCATCGACATCGGCATCGGTCATGATGATGATGTTGTGGTAACGCAGTTTGTCTGGGTTGTATTCATCACGACCAATACCACAACCAAGTGCAGTAATTAGTGTGCCCACCTCTTGAGAAGACAGCATTTTATCAAAGCGTGCTTTCTCAACGTTTAGGATTTTACCTTTAAGAGGTAGAATCGCTTGGTTTTTACGGTTACGCCCCTGCTTAGCTGAACCGCCAGCAGAGTCCCCTTCCACAATGTATAGTTCAGATAGACCAGGATCTTTTTCCTGACAATCAGCTAGTTTACCTGGAAGGCCTGCGATATCTAACGCGCCTTTACGACGAGTCATTTCACGAGCTTTACGAGCCGCTTCACGCGCACGGGCAGCATCAATGATCTTCGAACAAACCATCTTAGCTTCACTTGGGTTTTCTGCTAAGAATTCAGACAGTTTTTCACCCATTGCTGATTCAACTGCTGATTTAACTTCAGAAGAAACTAGCTTATCTTTTGTTTGGCTTGAGAATTTTGGATCAGGTACTTTTACAGAAACAACAGCTGTTAGACCTTCACGAGCATCATCACCAGATGTCGCTGCTTTTGCTTTCTTAGAGAAACCTTCTTTATCCATAAACGTGTTTAACGTACGTGTTAACGCAGAACGGAAGCCAGCTAAGTGCGTACCACCATCACGTTGTGGGATGTTATTAGTAAAGCAGTAGATGTTCTCTTGGAAGCCATCGTTCCATTGCATAGACACTTCAACAGAGATACCGTCTTCACGCTCTGAATCAAAGTGGAATACTTTTTGGTGGATAGGTGTTTTATTACGGTTCAAGTGTTGTACAAACGCTTGAATACCACCTTCATACATGAAGTGATCAGCTTTATCTTCTTCACGCATATCTTGTAGCTTGATAGATACACCAGAGTTTAAGAAAGACAGCTCACGAAGACGCTTAGCTAAAATTTCATAAACAAATACTACGTTAGTAAATGTTTCTTCACTTGGCCAAAAACGGATTTTAGTACCCGTTGTATCTGTTTTACCAATAACCGCTAATGGCGCTTCTGGCTCACCATGGTGGTAAACTTGTTGGTGAATCTCACCTGCACGGTGAATCGTTAATTCTACTTTTTCAGATAGGGCGTTTACAACAGAAACACCTACACCATGAAGACCACCAGATACTTTATAAGAGTTATCATCGAACTTACCACCAGCGTGAAGTACCGTCATGATAACTTCTGCTGCTGATACGCCTTCTTCTTCGTGAATTGACGTAGGAATACCACGACCATCATCACTTACTGAAACTGAATTATCTTCGTGGATAGTTACAATAATATCTTTACAGTGACCAGCAAGAGCTTCATCGATTGAGTTATCGACAACCTCAAACACCATGTGGTGAAGACCTGTACCGTCGTCGGTGTCGCCGATATACATACCCGGACGCTTACGTACCGCATCTAGGCCTTTTAGTACTTTAATACTCGATGAATCATAATTTTCTGACATGAGTTACTCTCGCGTTTTTATCCTTGGGCTATTTTGCCATGTTCAATCTCGAACATCTTGCTTTCATCATCATGCATATCTGCAATCTGTTCAGCAGTAATCGAACTGATAAACACCTGCGCCTTTGTCTGTTTCAAATATTGAGCCAGCAATTGGCGACGATGGCTATCCAGTTCAGAAGCAAAATCGTCTATTAAATAGATGCACTGCTTTCCTGTTGCCTCAGTTAAATGTTGTCCTTGTGCTAATCGTAATGCACACACCATCAACTTAAGTTGACCGCGAGACAACACATCCTCAACAGGAGTGCCTGCAACTTTAATTCTTAAGTCGGCTTTATTTGGGCCGCCAACGGTATAGCCCAGCTGTTTATCACGCTCAAAGTTCTTCTTGAGCAATTCTGCGTATGGGGTTTCTCTGTCCCAACCGCGATAGTATGACAGCTTTATGTCATATTCTGGTAAGAATGCCTGACATATTTGTTGAGTTGCTTCAGATATGTGATTGATGTAATCCACTCGCCACTGATCGATCTTCTCAGCCAGTTGGGCAAGTTCCAAATCCCAATAACTCAATTCACGATAGCTATTTGCCGTTTTTAATAATGCATTACGTTGTTTGGTTAATCGTTTCACTCGGCTCCATGCATCATAAAATGCAGGTTCCACGTGAAACACTCCCCAGTCGATAAATGCACGGCGAAATTTAGGGCCATCGGTAACTAATTCAAACCCTTCAGGGTGAATCAATTGAAGTGGTAAAACTTTAGCTAATTGTGCCAGTTTTTGACCACTTTCTCCGCCTATTTTAACCTCAGTTGTGCCATCACGCTGTTTATTTATACCAATAGGTAGTTCAAACAGCTCTGGAGTGGTGAATCGTCCATGAATAAAAAGCTCGTCACAGTCATTTCGAATAATTCGACCTGTTAACGAGCTCTTAAATGAACGACCATGTCCGAGCAAATAAATCGCTTCAAGGACACTGGTTTTCCCACTGCCATTAGGGCCAATAACAAAATTAAAACCAGGTGATAATTGAATATCACACGTTGTTATATTACGAAAATCATTAATGATTAAACGAGATAATGGCATCGACGGTTAAAATCTACAGACGGATTGGCATAACAACGTATTGTGCTTCGTCATTAGCACAATCTTCCACTAATGCACTGGCATTAGCTGTTGTCATTGAAATTCGCACACGCTCACATTTTAGAGTATTCAGAACATCTAATACATAGCTTACGTTAAAACCAATTTCGATATCATCGCCTTGGAAATCCACATCAAGGATTTCTTCCGCTTCTTCTTGCTCTGGATTGTTCGCTGTAATACGCATTTGGTTATTTGCTAAATTAACGCGAACACCACGGAATTTTTCATTTGATAAAATCGCTGCACGCGCAAATGCTTGACGCAGTTCATCACAATCCGCTTCTAGCGTCTTATTACTACTTTGTGGCATTACGCGTCGATAATCAGGGAAACGACCATCAACAAGCTTCGATGTGAAGACAAAGTTATTCACCTCTGCGCGCACATTTGAATTACCAAACTGTAA
This sequence comes from Aliivibrio sp. S10_S31, assembly GCF_014694495.1. Classification (NCBI taxonomy): domain Bacteria; kingdom Pseudomonadati; phylum Pseudomonadota; class Gammaproteobacteria; order Vibrionales; family Vibrionaceae; genus Aliivibrio; species Aliivibrio sp. S10_S31. Next base: position 27,814 of record NZ_JAAUWR010000020.1, read on the forward strand.
AGTAACACTCTGATCGGGTGAGTCAAGTAAGCGAACCAGCTCTTGAATACCTTTGCGTGGCATGATCACTTGTTGTTCAGGTAATTCTGATTCAACTGGCATGTTACATACCGCCATTCGGTGACCATCTGTCGCAACTGAACGGAAAATATTACCTTGAGTTTCAAACATCATACCATTTAGGTAATAGCGAACATCTTGGTTAGCCATAGAGAATTGAGTACTCTCAATTAGCTTACGAAGTTGTGCTTGAGAAAGTGTAATTTCAACTTCACTCTCCCAACCTTCAATGTTTGGAAAATCATTTGCTGGTAATGTAGCAAGTGTGAATCGACTACGTCCTGAACGAACTAAAACACGATCACCTTCTAATACAATGGTAATGTTCGCACTATCAGGCAAACCACGACAAATATCTAAAAACTTACGAGAAGGAACAGTAATTGCACCTGCTTCAAAATCGCCTTCTAGAGTAATTTTGCTGATTAACTCAACTTCCAGATCGGTTGCTGTCATCGACAACTGACCATTTTCAACCTGAAGTAAGATATTTCCTAAAATAGGCAGTGATGGACGGCCACCAAGGGCACCAGATACTTGTTGCAGTGGTTTTAGTAACAAACTGCGTTCAATAGAAAATTTCATAATACTCGTCTATATATAAAGTAGGTTATGGCTTACGATGACAATGTACGAATTAAATTAGAATAATCTTCTTTAATATCATGACTTTCTTCGCGAAGTTGCGCAATCTTGCGACAAGCATGTAGCACCGTTGTATGGTCACGACCACCAAACGCATCACCAATCTCAGGTAAGCTGTGGTTAGTTAACTCTTTTGACAGCGCCATTGCAAGTTGACGTGGACGAGCAACAGAACGAGAACGACGTTTAGACAATAAATCCGCCATTTTGATCTTATAGTATTCAGCAACGGTTTTTTGAATATTATCAATCGTAACTAGCTTTTCTTGTAACGCTAATAAATCACGTAATGCTTCACGTACAAAATCAATCGTAATTGCACGACCAGTAAAATTGGCATTCGCAATAACACGATTTAATGCCCCTTCTAATTCACGTACATTTGAACGTAAGCGCTTAGCAATAAAGAAGGCAACTTCATCCGCTAAATGAATTTGGTGATCTTCTGCTTTCTTCATCAAGATAGCAACGCGGGTTTCTAATTCTGGCGGTTCAATCGCAACTGTAAGACCCCAACCAAAACGAGACTTAAGACGATCTTCAACCCCATTAATTTCTTTAGGGTATCTATCTGACGTAAGAATGATTTGTTGATTACCTTCAAGTAACGCATTAAAGGTATGGAAAAACTCTTCTTGAGAACGCTCTTTATTTGCGAAGAATTGAATATCATCGATAAGCAAAGCATCAACACTACGGTAATAACGTTTGAATTCTTCAATTGCGTTATTTTGTAGTGCTTTAACCATATCTTGAACAAAACGCTCAGAGTGCATGTAAACCACTCGTGCATTAGGCTTACTATCGACAATCGCATTACCTACCGCATGCAGTAAGTGCGTTTTACCTAAACCTGTACCACCATATAAAAATAGAGGGTTATAAGCTGTACCTGGATTATCAGAAACCTGACGTGCCGCAGCCAAACCAAGTTGGTTCGATTTACCTTCAACAAAGTTAGTAAATTTATGCTTAGGGTTGACGTTTGAGCGATGGTTTAGATCCGCAGCAACAGGGCCTGCACCCTCCGATTCCCACGGTTTATGGACAGATTGACGCGCTTGAAGCTGCGCTGGAGCCGAAGTTGCCGCAGCAACATCAGCAGCGGTCTGCTTTGGTACAGCAGGAGCAGATACAGGTTTACTCCCCACCTCAAAACGTAAGGTAGGAATATCATTACCACAGAACTCATTTAATAATGAGTTAATGCTATTTAAGTACTTATCACGTACCCAATCGAGTACAAATCGATTCGGCGCAAATAGCGTTAGGGTATTGTCATTTAATTCTGCTTGTAGTGGTCTAACCCACATACTGAATTCTGCGGAAGGTAATTCTTCTTGAAGGCGCTGTAAACACTGCAGCCAAAGCGATGAAGACACGGACAACCCCACTCATAATTAATTTCAAAAGGTCGTTAATTTTATACTGTGGATAACTATAGTGCCAGTGTTAGATCGATGATCCAGTGAATAAGATCGAAGTTATTCACACTGATCACGCTTTTTTACCTAGATCAACACACTTTTTACCTGACTTATACCCAAAACCATCAACAATGCGGAAAAAATGATCATAATTTAATGATTTAGTTATTACACATAACCATCGGGTATTTAGAGCTCAGTCGCAAAAAAAGTATCATCCTGATACTGAATGAATAATAGGAGTATCAATCATGAAATGGACTAAAAATATCCTAGCAGGATTAGCACTAACATTAGCAGCAACTCAATTTGCACAAGCAGCAACAGAAGTTAAGGTTGGAATGTCAGGACGCTATTTCCCATTTACTTTTGTGAAGCAAGATAAACTGCAAGGATTTGAAGTCGATTTATGGGATGAGATTGGTCGCCGCAACGATTATAACGTTGAATACGTAACTGCTAGCTTTTCAGGTCTGTTCGGCTTATTAGAAACGGGTCGAATTGATACGATTTCAAATCAAATAACCAAAACTAAAGAACGAGAAGCAAAGTATCTATTTGCTGACCCTTATGTCGTAGATGGTGCGCAAATTACGGTACGTAAAGGTAATGACAGCATCAAAAGTATTGATGATTTAAATGGTAAAACCGTTGCCGTTAATTTAGGTTCAAACTTTGAGAAATTATTGCGTGATCACGACAAATCAGAGCAAATCAATATCAAAACATACGATACAGGTATTGAGCATGATGTTGCTTTAGGACGTGCAGACGCTTTTGTGATGGATCGCCTTTCTGCAGCTCAATTAATCAAGAAATCAGGTCTTCCTTTGCAACTAGCAGGTAAACCATTTGAAACCATTGAGAATGCATGGCCATTTGTAAACAATGAAAAAGGCCAAAAGCTACAAAAAGAAGTGAATCAAGCATTAAACGCCATGAGAGAGGATGGTACATTAGCAAAAATCTCTCAGAAATGGTTCGATTCAGACATCACTCAATAAGCTAATCTGATCGCAAAGTAAGCGATTACTCACCATTCATCAAATAAGCCCACTATATTACTAGTGGGTTTCATCTTTCTTTGAATTACCCACTTTACTTCTAAAAATAATTACAGAGAGCATTATGGGATTTGATTTTACCTACATGATTGAGTTGTTACCTATATTATTTAAATATTTAGGTACCACAATGGAAATGGCGTTATGGGGATTACTCTTTTCCTTAATCCTTGCGTTAGTACTCGCTAACTTACGAGTATTTAAAGTGCCTGTATTTGATCAACTAAGCCAACTTTATATTAGCTTCTTTCGAGGAACGCCATTATTAGTTCAGCTTTTCCTCCTTTATTACGGACTTCCTCAAGTCTTTCCTATCTTTGTAGGATTAGATGCTTTTAGTGCCGCAGTTATAGGCCTTACTCTTCATTTTGCAGCCTACATGGCTGAGAGCATTCGTGCGGCGATTATTGGTATTGACCGTAGTCAAATGGAAGCAAGTTTATCCATAGGTATGACGACTTATCAGGCGATGCGCCGCATAATTTTACCTCAAGCAACTCGCGTCGCTCTGCCTTCTTTAATGAATTACTTCATCGATATGATCAAATCCACCTCTCTAGCTTTTACTTTAGGTGTGGCAGAAATCATGGCAAAAGCACAAATGGAGGCTTCATCAAGCTTTAAATTCTTTGAAGCCTTTCTTGCCGTAGCACTTATTTATTGGGGGGTTGTTGTTATTCTGACTCGAGTGCAGATTTGGGCTGAAGAAAAACTAAATAAGGCGTATGTACGATGATTAAAATTAAAAATTTACATAAAAGCTTTGGTGATACTCAAGTTCTTGCAGGAATCGATCTTGAAATAAATAAAGGAGAGATCATTGCTGTTATCGGTTCTAGTGGGACAGGTAAATCCACTCTACTTCGTTGTATTAATTTTCTTGAAACAGCAAACAAAGGCGTGATCAGTATTGATGATGTTAGCGTCGATAGCGAACAACATACAAAAAGTGAAGTACTGGCATTACGAAGAAAAACAGGATTTATCTTTCAAAACTACGCTCTTTTTTCCCATTTAACTGCTCGTCAAAACATTGCAGAAGGTCTAATAACTGTCCACAAGTGGAAAAAAGACGACGCTCTCAAAAAAGCACAGCAAATATTAGATGATATTGGTCTCGGTGATAAAGGAGACAGTTACCCAGCCGCTTTATCAGGAGGCCAACAACAACGAGTCGGTATTGGCCGTGCTATGGCATTAGAGGCGGAGCTCTTACTCTTTGATGAACCCACGTCAGCACTGGATCCTGAATGGGTTAATGAAGTGCTAACTTTAATGAAGAAACTGGCTACACAGCACCAAACGATGCTAGTTGTCACTCATGAGATGCAATTTGCAAGAGAAGTGGCCGATCGTGTCATCTATATGTCTGATGGAAAGATCGTCGAACAAGGAACGCCAGAGCAAATTTTTGGTTATCCACAGGATCCTAAATTGCAGAAATTCTTAAATCAAGTTGGGATCGAATAAAGATCCTTGCGCTCTGGCTCACAAAACGTATAATTCACCATCCGGAAAATACGTGGAACCTCTTGTTGACTATTTATGAGTCAATGATTACAATTCCGCCTCTTTGTTGAGAGGCGTCGGAATGTACGTCCCACGCCGGGTTTAATTAAACCTAATAACTACTGATCAGTAATAAGGTAATACCAATGAAACGCACTTTCCAACCTTCAGTTCTTAAGCGTAAACGCTCTCACGGTTTCCGTGCACGTATGGCTACTAAGAACGGTCGTAACGTAATTAACGCTCGTCGTGCTAAAGGCCGTAAGCGTCTATCTAAGTAATCCTAGATTATTTTGATGAATTACGATTTCTCTCGGGAGTTACGCTTGTTAACTCCCGAAGATTACAAATTTGTCTTCAAGCAAGCTCATCGAGCTGGCTCGCCTCATTTCACCATTCTTGCTAGAGAAAACTCTCTTTCACATCCTCGTTTAGGTCTCGCTGTTCCTAAGAAGCAAATTAAAACTGCTGTTGGTCGCAACAAGTTCAAACGTATCGTTCGTGAAAGTTTCCGCAATAAGCAACATTCCTTACCTGCGAAAGACTTTGTAGTTATCGCTAAAAAGAGTGCTCAAGAATTGAGTAACGAAGACTTCAACAAGCTATTAGACAAATTATGGCATCGCCTGTCTCGCCCTTCTCGTGGATAGCAATCGGTCTCATCCGTTTTTATCAACTCGTCATCAGTCCAATGATTGGACCTCGCTGTCGATTTACTCCAACGTGTTCACATTATGCAATTGAAGCACTAAAGTCACACGGTTTAGTAAAAGGGTGTTGGCTATCTGGCAAACGTCTATTAAAATGTCATCCTTTGAATGATGGGGGCTATGACCCCGTCCCACCCAAGCAGCATAAAGACAGAGAACAATAACGATGGATACCCAACGTAATATTCTGTTGCTAGCACTGGCTTTAGTTTCTTTTTTACTTTTCCAACAATGGCAAGTAGAAACTAATCCGCAGCAACCAGCTACAGTTAGTACCGTTCAACAAACACAAACGGATGGTGATGTTCCAACTTCTTCAACAGCAAACAGTGATACACCAGCCGATTCAGCACAGTCTGATAAGCTGATCACAATCACAACTGATGTGCTTACTTTAAAAGTAGATACATTGGGTGGTGACATCATTGAATCTGTTCTTAATAAATACGACGCAGAACTAGACTCTAAAGCTAAGTTTGTTCTTCTTAAGAACGACGCAACACACAGCTACGTTGCTCAAAGTGGTCTAATCGGTCCTCAAGGTATCGATTCAAACTCTGGCCGTGCTCAATTTACAGCACAAAAAACAGATTACGTTTTAGCTGAAGGCCAAAACGAATTACGCGTTCCTTTAACATTAGTGAAAGACGGTATTACTTATACTAAAACACTAATCCTTAAACGCGACAGCTACGCTATTGATGTTGATTACACGGTTGATAACCAATCTTCAGCACCAGCAACTGTTGAAATGTACACAAACCTAAAGCAAAACTTAATGGATGATGGTGGTAGTCTTACTATGCCAACATACCGTGGTGCTGCTTATTCAACAGAAGATACACGCTATAAAAAATACAGCTTTGACGACATGGAAGATAAAAACTTATCTATCGACATGACAAACGGTCAAGGTTGGGCGGGTATGCTACAACACTACTTCGCTTCAGCTTGGATCCCTCGCAACGTAAATGATGCAAAACTGACATCTCGCGTAGCAGGTGACTATGGTTACATTGGCGTTCGTATGCCTTCTGTAACTATTCCAGCAGGTCAAGAAGCAACACTTTCTGCAACACTTTGGACTGGTCCAAAACTTCAGAAAGAAATGGCTGCAACAGCACCTTACCTAGACCTAACAGTTGATTACGGTTGGTTATGGTTTATCGCTTCACCACTTCATAAACTACTGTCTTTCATCCAAGGCATCGTTGTGAACTGGGGTCTAGCAATCATTGTTCTTACTTTCATCGTTCGTGGTGCAATGTACCCACTAACGAAAGCACAATACACATCAATGGCTAAAATGCGTATGCTTCAACCTAAGTTGACAGCGATGCGTGAACGTATTGGCGATGACCGTCAGCGTATGAGCCAAGAAATGATGGAGCTTTACAAGAAAGAAAAAGTAAACCCACTAGGTGGTTGTTTACCAATTCTTCTTCAAATGCCAATCTTCATTTCACTGTACTGGGCATTAATGGAATCTGTTGAACTTCGTCATACTCCATTCTTTGGTTGGATCACGGATTTATCAGCACAAGACCCATACTACATCCTGCCATTATTAATGGGTGCAAGTATGTTCTTAATCCAGAAGATGAGCCCAACAACAGTAACGGATCCAATGCAACAGAAGATCATGACGTTTATGCCTGTTATGTTCACTGTATTCTTCTTATGGTTCCCATCTGGCCTAGTTCTTTACTGGTTAGTATCAAACATCGTAACGTTAATTCAGCAAACTCTGATTTACCGTGCTCTAGAGAAAAAAGGCTTACATTCTAAGTAACCTTTCACTCTTGAAGTAAAACAAAAGGCGGCCATTGGTCGCCTTTTTTGTTCAATGAGCATACAATATCAGTAAGCAATAGACATAAAGAATAATCATGACACTACATACAGACACCATTGTTGCACAAGCAACAGCACCAGGCCGAGGCGGCGTTGGTATCATTCGCGTATCAGGTCCAAAAGCAAAAGACGTTGCGCTTGCTGTTATTGGTAAAGAACTAAAACCTCGTTACGCAGAATATGCGCCATTTAAAGATGAAAATGGATTGGAGCTTGATCAGGGTATTGCCCTTTACTTCCCAAACCCACATTCATTTACCGGTGAAGACGTATTAGAACTTCAAGGCCATGGTGGTCCTGTCGTCATGGATATGCTAATCAAACGCATTCTAAAGATTGATGGCATCCGTACAGCACGTCCAGGTGAGTTCTCAGAAAGAGCTTTCTTAAACGACAAAATGGATTTAGCTCAAGCAGAAGCGATTGCTGATTTAATTGATGCAAGCTCTGAAGAAGCGGCTAAATCAGCCTTAAATTCATTACAAGGTGTTTTCTCAAATAAGATTAATACCTTAGTTGAATCCCTTATCTATCTACGTATTTACGTTGAAGCAGCAATCGACTTCCCTGAAGAGGAAATCGATTTTCTTGCTGATGGCAAAGTCAGTGGTGACTTACAAGGTATCATTGATAACCTTAATGCGGTTCGTAAAGAAGCGAACCAAGGCGCCATCATGCGTGAGGGTATGAAGGTTGTTATCGCAGGTCGTCCAAATGCAGGTAAATCTAGCCTTCTTAACGCATTATCAGGCAAAGATACTGCCATCGTTACTGACATAGCTGGTACAACCCGTGACGTGCTTAGAGAGCACATTCATATTGATGGTATGCCATTGCATATTATTGATACCGCAGGCCTTCGTGAAGCATCTGATGAGGTTGAACGCATTGGTATTGAAAGAGCTTGGGATGAAATAGCCCAAGCTGATCGTGTTTTATTTATGGTTGATGGAACAACAACAGACGCAACAGACCCTAAATTAATTTGGCCAGAATTCCTTGATCGTCTACCGAAAAACATGGGCATGACAGTGATCAGAAATAAAGCAGATCAAACCGGTGAAGATCTCGGTATTTGTCATGTAAATGATCCAACATTGATTCGTCTATCCGCAAAAACGGGTGAAGGGGTTGATGCTCTACGTAACCATTTAAAAGAGTGCATGGGCTTCTCAGGTAACCAAGAAGGTGGCTTTATGGCTCGTCGACGCCATCTAGAAGCGTTAGAAAAAGCCGCTCAACATCTTGATATAGGTCAACAGCAATTAGAAGGTTACATGGCAGGAGAAATCCTTGCAGAAGAACTTCGTATTGCACAACAACATCTAAGTGAGATCACTGGTGAATTTACCTCAGATGATTTACTTGGACGTATATTTACTTCGTTCTGTATTGGTAAATAATATCAATACTAATAAGATTGATAATGGGCCGATGTAGGCCCATTTTTTATAGGATAAATTCATGAAAAAAGTATCTATTATTACAGGAAGTACTCTTGGTGGAGCTGAGTATGTTGGCGACCATCTTGCTGATTTATTAGAAGAAATGGATTTTGCCACAGACATCCATAATCAACCTAATTTAGATGATATTAATACCAATAGCTTATGGCTTCTTGTTGTATCAACTCATGGTGCAGGCGATTATCCTGACAATATTAAGCCATTTATTCAACAGTTAGAAAGCGTGACTCAGCCATTATCGAGCGTTGAATTTGCTGTTGTTGCTATCGGTGATTCAAGTTATGACACTTTCTGCGCAGCAGGAAAATCACTTCAAAATACCTTAAAAGAGCATGGCGCTATCGAAAAGTACCCTCTATTAGAGATAGATGTAACTCAAAATAGTATCCCAGAAGAACCAGCAGAATTGTGGCTAAAACAACACATTTGTTAATAAAAAGTGTTATCCGATCTATAAAAGTTATTAAATAGATGATACCTACTATGTGGATAACTATAGAAAGATCCAGTGATCAAGTTATAGTTATCCATTGAATAAGATCTAACGCCCTCCCCCCTTGTGGATAACTAACTCTTTTGTCCTCAAGCTGTCCGATCGAAGATCAAAGAAAGATAACAACTTTGGATCCATCTAAAGTATATGATCCTATTGATCATTTATCACTTATCCACAGAGATCGACGATCTATATAATAGATCTAATAAAAGATCTCTTTAAAAGATCTTATATATATTAAGTGATCTTTCTTTTTTGAACTTCATCACTTTTTCATTTCTTTCCAAGCTAGAAAAAGGGTAAAATACATCTCTTAAGTTAAATTCTTCTAACTCTTTTCATTACTCCTAAGGTCGAATCATGTTTTACCAAGACAACTTTGATGTCATTGTTATTGGCGGTGGTCATGCTGGTACTGAAGCAGCACTTGCTGCAGCAAGAACAGGACAAAATACACTTCTACTCACTCATAACATTGATACATTAGGTCAAATGTCGTGTAACCCTGCAATTGGTGGGATCGGCAAAGGACATCTGGTAAAGGAAGTTGATGCCTTAGGTGGTTTAATGGCACAAGCCATCGATCATAGTGGTATTCAATTTAGAACATTGAATGCTTCAAAAGGTCCAGCGGTTCGAGCAACTCGCGCACAAGCAGACAGAGCGTTATACAAAGCTTATGTTCGTTCAGTATTAGAAAACCAACCAAACTTAACGCTATTTCAGCAAGCCGTTGATGATCTTATTATCGAAAACGATAAGGTGATGGGTGCTGTAACTCAAATGGGCCTTAAATTCCGTGCTAAATCCGTTGTATTGACCGCTGGAACCTTTTTAGGGGGTCAGATACATATTGGTATGGAAAACTTCTCAGGAGGCCGTGCAGGAGATCCTTCTTCGATCACTCTTGCTCAACGTCTACGTGAGCGTCCATTTAGAATTGATCGTCTAAAAACTGGTACACCTCCACGTATTGATGCACGTTCAGTTGATTTTTCAGGATTAGAAGCCCAACCAGGTGATAATCCAACCCCTGTCTTTTCATTTTTAGGTAAGCGTGAACATCACCCACAACAAGTGAACTGTTTCATTACTCATACTAATGAAAAAACACATGATGTAATTCGTAATAACCTTGATAGAAGCCCTATGTATGCAGGGGTTATCGAAGGTATTGGTCCTCGTTACTGCCCTTCAATTGAAGATAAAGTGATGCGTTTTGCTGATAAAGACAGTCACCAAATCTTTATTGAGCCAGAAGGTTTATCAACACACGAACTATATCCAAATGGTATTTCAACAAGTTTACCATTTGACGTACAACTGCAAATCGTACGTTCAATGAAAGGTTTTGAAAATGCACACATTGTGCGCCCAGGTTATGCGATCGAATATGATTTCTTTGATCCTCGAGATTTAAAATCAACTTATGAAACTAAGTTTATTGAAGGTCTATTCTTTGCCGGTCAAATCAATGGTACGACTGGTTACGAAGAAGCTGCTGCTCAAGGTTTAATGGCTGGTCTTAACGCAAGTTTGTTTGCTCAAGGCAAAGAAGGTTGGAGTCCACGTCGTGATGAAGCTTACATGGGTGTATTGATTGATGATTTATCAACATTAGGCACTAAAGAACCGTACCGTATGTTCACATCTCGTGCCGAATATCGTTTATTACTTCGTGAAGATAATGCTGATCTACGTTTAACTGAGCAAGGTCGTAATTTAGGTCTTGTTGATGATGTTCGTTGGGCTCGCTTTAACGAAAAAGTAGAGAACATGGAACAAGAGCGTCAACGCTTGAAAGATATTTGGATCAATCCAAAATCAGAACAAGTGGATCAAGTTAATGCGATCCTAAAGACGCCAATTGCTCGTGAAGCGAGTGGTGAGGATCTTCTACGTCGTCCGGAAGTTAATTATCAATCTCTAGTTTCAATTGATGGCTTTGGTCCTGCTCTTGAAGATTCACAAGCATCTGAGCAAGTTGAAATCCAAGTAAAATATGCGGGTTACATTCAACGTCAACGTGATGAAATTGAAAAATCATTACGTCATGAAAATACAAAATTACCGTTTGATCTTGATTACAAAGAAGTAAAAGGTCTTTCAAATGAAGTTGTGGCTAAACTGAGTGATGCAAAACCAGAAACTATTGGTATTGCTTCTCGTATTTCAGGTATCACACCTGCTGCTATTTCAATTTTATTAGTTCATTTGAAAAAACACGGTTTATTAAAGAAAGGTGAGTAACGTGACCGATTTATCTCAACAATTCGACCGTTTAATTGCTCAAACTGACTTAAATGTCTCTGAATTGCAAAAAGAACAACTCCTTGGTTATGTTGCGCTACTCCACAAGTGGAATAAAGCGTATAACTTAACCTCAGTTAGAAATCCAAGTGAAATGGTGATTAAGCACATTTTGGACAGTATTGTCGTTAGTCCAAAATTATCTGGTGAACGTTTTATTGATGTTGGTACAGGTCCTGGGTTACCAGGTATCCCATTAGCTATCATGAATCCAGATAAATCATTTACACTATTGGATAGTTTAGGAAAGCGAATTCGCTTTATTAAACAAGTTATTCATGAGCTAAAAATCACCAACGTAACACCGATTCAAAGCCGTGTTGAAGAGTTTCAACCTGAAGAAAAGTTTGATGCAGTCCTAAGTCGTGCATTTGCATCAATGACAGACATGGTGAATTGGTGTCATCATCTACCGAAAGAAGAAGATGGTGTATTTTTAGCATTAAAAGGTATTTATTCAGAAGAAGAAGCGAATGATCTTCCTGAATGGTGCTCAGTTAAAAATGTAGCGACATTGATCGTTCCGGAGTTAGAGGGTGAAAGACATTTAGTCACCTTAGCCGGAAAAAAATAATGGAATGAGGTTAGTGTGGGAAAAATTATCTCTATTGCGAACCAGAAAGGTGGCGTAGGTAAAACAACAACAGCGGTGAATCTTGCAGCATCAATGGCTGCAACACATCGAAAGGTCTTATTAATTGACCTTGATGCCCAAGGCAATGCAACCATGGCCAGTGGTGTTGATAAATATGATGTGGATGCAACCGCTTACGAGTTGTTGGTTGACGAAGTGCCTTTTGACAAAGTTGTGATAGAGGAAACCTCTGGTGGCTATGATTTAATTGCTGCCAATGGTGACGTGACTGCTGCTGAAATCAAGTTAATGGAAGTGTTTGCGCGAGAAGTTCGCTTGCGCAACATGATCTACCCAATTCGTGGTAACTATGATTTCATCTTTATCGATTGCCCTCCCGCTCTAAATCTCCTTACAATTAACGCCATGGCAGCATCTGATTCTGTATTAGTTCCTATGCAATGTGAGTATTACGCACTTGAAGGACTAACGGCTTTAATTGATACCATAGGTAAATTAGCCGCTGTAGTGAATGCTGATTTAAAGATCGAAGGGTTGCTTAGAACCATGTTTGATCCTCGTAATCGCTTAGCGAATGATGTATCTGATCAATTGAAAAAACATTTTGGTGAAAAAGTGTATCGCACTGTGATCCCTCGAAATGTTCGCCTAGCAGAAGCGCCTAGTCATGGTAAACCTGCAATGTATTATGATAAATACTCAAATGGTGCAAAGGCTTATTTAGCCCTTGCCGGAGAGATAATTCGCCGTGACGAAATGGAAAAAGAAAGGGAAACAGAAATTCATGAGTAATAAACGTGGTTTAGGCAAAGGATTAGATGCCCTATTAGCAACAAGTTCAATTGCACGTGAAAAGCAGACAGCTGCTGCACAAAGCGAGTCCATTTCTAAAGATGCTCAATTGGTTGAGTTAGGCATTCACCAATTGAGTGCTGGTCAATATCAACCTCGTAAAGTAATGGAAGAAGAAGCCCTTGAAGAGCTTTCTGCTTCTATTCGTTCTCAAGGTATCATTCAACCGATCGTTGTACGTGAAGTTGCACCTCAACAATATGAAATCATTGCTGGCGAACGACGCTTCCGTGCCGCTAAAAAAGCAGGCTTAAAACACGTTCCATGTGTGGTTAAATCTGTTGAAGATAAAGCCGCAATCGCAATGGCTTTAATTGAAAATATTCAACGTGAAGACTTGAATGCGATTGAAGAAGCACAAGCATTAGAGCGTTTACAACAAGAATTTGAATTAACTCATCAACAAATTTCAGATGTTATTGGTAAGTCTCGAACTACAGTAACGAATTTATTGCGTTTAAATGCATTGACTGATGAAGTGAAAAGCTTAGTTGAACAGAAAGAACTTGAGATGGGTCATGCTCGTGCATTGTTAGCATTAGAAAATGAACAGCAAGTTGAATTAGCTCACCTTGTAATCAAAAAGAAGCTGACTGTTCGTCAAACTGAACAAAAAGTAAAAGAGCTATTGGCTCCTCAAAAAGAGGAAGAACCAAAAGAAGTTGATACTGAAATGATGACAATTTCGGATAAATTATCATCAACTCTTGGCTCTAAAGTTGTGATAAGTCGAAATGCAGCGGGTAAAGGAAAGGTAACGATTACCTTTGACGAGGCTCACAAATTAGAACAACTTATCGCAAAGCTAGAAAGCTAAATGTGATATAAAACGTGTGTTGATATAAAAACCGTACTTTACGTCGTAAAAGTCACCGTTATGTTCTCATAAATGTAACTTTTTAATGCTATTTGATTGCATTCATATCAGCTCAACGTATAATTTTTGTAAAATCTTTGTTTTAACTTGATTTAAATCAAAGCAAAGATGCTTTAAAGGAAGAATACATGGTAACTACGTTAGCCAGACCAGGCCGTTTGCTAGCCAAACGACTCATAATGATCCAGCTTAGCGTGGTTATTTTTATGGCAGTAGGAATGAGCTTAGCCGTTAGTGCTAGCTGGGGGATCTCTGCACTCATTGGTGGCGGCATTTTTGTCATTGCTAATGCGGTATTTGCAGGGTGTGCATTTATGTTCAGTGGAGCAAGAGCTGCTAAAAAGGTTGCAGTATCTTTTTATACTGGCGAAGTGCTAAAAATTCTGATTACAGTAGTCTTATTTTCTGTTGCCTACGTGTATATGGAGGTGGAACTTGTTCCCCTCAAACTAACCTATTTGCTGGTACTAGGTATTAATATCTTTGCACCAGTTCTCTTTATTAACAACAGAAAATAGGAAAAGTTATGGCTGCGCCAGGCGAAGCGCTAACACAATCTGGTTACATTGAGCATCACTTAACAAATCTATCTTTAGCTAAGCTAGGTCTGGTAGCTGATGAAGCAAGTTTCTGGAACGTACATATAGATAGCCTGTTCTTTTCTGTGTTTACAGGGATGTTATTCCTTTGGGTTTTTCGTTCTGTAGCAAAGAAAGCAACAACAGGAGTACCAGGAAAGCTACAATGTTTTGTTGAAATGATAGTGGAATTCGTTGCTGACAACGTAAAAGAAACTTTCCATGGACGCAATCCGTTGATCGCCCCACTGGCACTAACTATCTTCTGCTGGGTTATTTTAATGAACTTGATGGATTTAGTTCCTATCGATTTCTTACCATATCCTGCAGAGCATTGGTTGGGTATCCCTTATCTTAAAGTGGTTCCTTCTGCTGATGTGAATATCACTATGGCAATGGCGTTAGGTGTTTTTGCATTGATGATCTATTACAGCATCAAAGTGAAAGGACTTGGTGGGTTCGCTAAAGAATTAGCACTTCACCCGTTTAATCACCCAATAATGATTCCATTCAACCTACTATTGGAAGTTATCTCGCTATTAGCGAAACCTCTTTCATTAGGTATGCGTTTGTTTGGTAACATGTTTGCTGGTGAGGTGGTGTTTATTCTTATTGCGGCAATGCTACCGTGGTATTTACAATGGGTAGGTGCACTACCTTGGGCTATCTTCCACATTTTGGTTATTTTGATTCAGGCTTTCGTATTCATGATGCTGACTATCGTATATCTGTCGATGGCACATGAAGACTCTGATCACTAATTTAGACAATTTATTTATCAATGGCACTTTGCCGACAACATAAAACTGGAGAAAGTAAATGGAAACTTTACTGAGCTTTTCTGCAATCGCCGTGGGCATTATTGTAGGTCTTGCTTCACTTGGTACAGCGATTGGTTTCGCACTTCTTGGCGGTAAATTCCTAGAAGGCGCAGCTCGTCAACCTGAAATGGCTCCAATGCTACAAGTTAAGATGTTCATCATCGCTGGTCTATTGGATGCGGTTCCAATGATCGGTATCGTTATCGCGCTACTATTCACATTTGCTAACCCATTTGTTGGTCAACTAGCAGGCTAATCCAGCCATTGCTAATTGAATTTTTGTAGCTGATTCTTAACGAGGGGTAGCTGTTGTGAATATGAACGCAACTCTGCTTGGTCAAGCAATCGCTTTTACACTGTTTGTTTGGTTCTGCATGAAATATGTATGGCCACCAATCATGGAAGCGATCGAGGAACGTCAGAAGAAAATTGCTGACGGTTTATCTGCCGCTGAACGCGCAGCTAAAGACCTTGATTTGGCACAAGCTAATGCTTCTGATCAATTAAAAGAAGCAAAGCGCGCTGCAACTGAGATCATCGAACAGGCTAACAAGCGTAAAAGTCAAATTTTAGACGAAGCTCGTGAAGAAGCTCTGGTTGAACGCCAGAAGATTCTTACACAAGGTGAAGCTGAACTTGAATCTGAACGCAACCGTGCCCGCGATGAACTGCGTAAACAAGTTGCAACTCTGGCTGTGATCGGTGCCGAGAAAATCTTAGAGCGTTCTATTGATGTAGAAGCGCAGAAAGATATTCTTGATAACATCACTGCGAAATTGTAAAGAAAAGGGGCCAAGATATGTCGGAAATGGCAACCATCGCACGCCCCTACGCGAAAGCAGCTTTTGACTTTGCGGTCGAAAAAGGCGAATTGAGCCAATGGGCTCAAATGCTAACTTTTTGTTCAGAAGTCGCGAAAAATAAAGACGTCGCTCAATTGTTGGATGGTGCAGTAGCATCAGAGCAATTAGCTGAAATTTTTATTTCTATTTGTGGCGAACAACTGAACGAGTTTGGACAGAACTTAATTCATGTAATGGCTGAAAACGGTCGTTTGAAAGTTCTACCAGGAGTGTTAGAGCAATTTATCCTTTTACAACATGAGTTTGAAAAAGTGATTGATGCAGATGTTACATCTGCAATTGAACTAACAGAGCAGCAGAAAGCTGACATTGGTGCCAAACTTGAAGCTCGTCTAGAGCGTAAAGTGAAGCTGAATTGTAGCGTAGATGAGACCCTTCTAGCAGGGGTTATTATTCGAGCCGGAGACCTAGTCATTGATAACTCAGCACGTGGCCGTTTAGGTCGTCTGAGCGAAACATTGCAGTCTTGATGGGGAATGGAGCATGCAACTTAATTCCACGGAAATTAGCGATCTAATCAAACAACGTATTGAAAAATTCAACGTTGTAACTGAAGCTCGCAATGAAGGTACTATCGTGTCGGTAAGCGACGGTATCATCAATATCCACGGCCTTGCTGATGTAATGCAAGGCGAAATGATTGAATTACCGGGTGGCCGTTACGCGCTAGCACTTAACTTGAATCGTGATTCAGTTGGTGCGGTAGTAATGGGCCCATATGCTGACCTACAGGAAGGCATGAAAGTAACAGGTACTGGTCGTATCCTTGAAGTTCCTGTTGGTCCTGAATTACTAGGTCGTGTTGTTAACACACTTGGTGAGCCAATTGATGGTAAAGGTCCAATTGAAGCTAAATTGACTTCTCCAGTAGAAGTGATTGCACCTGGTGTAATCGATCGTAAATCAGTAGACCAACCAGTACAAACTGGCTATAAGTCAGTTGACTCAATGATCCCAATCGGCCGTGGTCAGCGTGAGCTAATCATCGGTGACCGTCAAACTGGTAAAACAGCAATGGCGATCGATGCGATCATTAACCAGAAAGATTCTGGTATTTTCTCAATCTATGTTGCGATTGGCCAAAAGGCATCAACAATTGCTAACGTAGTTCGCAAACTAGAAGAGCACGGCGCACTAGCAAACACTATCGTTGTTGTTGCATCGGCTTCTGAATCTGCTGCGCTGCAATACCTTGCACCGTACTCAGGTTGTGCGATGGGTGAATACTTCCGTGACCGCGGTGAAGATGCTCTGATTGTTTATGATGACCTATCTAAACAAGCGGTAGCTTACCGTCAAATCTCTCTACTACTGAAACGTCCACCGGGCCGTGAAGCATTCCCAGGTGACGTATTCTACTTACACTCTCGCCTACTAGAGCGTGCTGCTCGTGTAAGTGAAGCGTACGTTGAGCGATTCACTAACGGTGAAGTGACAGGTAAAACAGGTTCTTTAACTGCCCTACCTATCATCGAAACTCAAGCTGGTGACGTATCTGCATTCGTACCAACCAACGTAATCTCGATTACTGATGGTCAGATCTTCCTACAAACAGAACTGTTCACTGCTGGTGTTCGTCCTGCGGTAGATCCTGGTATCTCTGTATCGCGTGTAGGTGGTGCTGCACAAACTAAGATCATTAAGAAACTGTCTGGTGGTATTCGTACTGCTCTTGCACAGTATCGTGAACTTGCAGCGTTTGCTCAGTTCTCATCTGATCTTGATGACGCGACTAAGAAGCAGCTAGACCATGGTGAGAAAGTAACTGAACTTATGAAGCAGAAACAGTACGCTCCAATGTCTGTTTTTGACCAAGCTTTAGTTATCTTCGCAGCTGAAAAAGGCTATTTGAAAGATGTTGAGCTTGCTAAGCTTGCAGATTTTGAAGAAGCATTGCTGTCGTATGCTCGTGGTCAGTTTGCCGATCTAGCAAAAGAGATCGACACATCGGGTGCTTGGAATAATGAAATTGAAGCTCAGTTCGTGAAACTGGTTGAAGATTTCAAAGCAACCCAGACCTGGTAATTCGTTGGTGGCCTGTAATGGGTCACCCGAAAACGGAGAGTAACGATGGCCGGTGCGAAAGAGATTCGTAACAAGATCGGGAGTGTAAAAAGCACTCAAAAGATCACGAAAGCAATGGAAATGGTAGCCGCTTCAAAAATGCGTCGCTCGCAAGAGTCGATGGAAGCGTCTCGTCCATATGCTGACACAATGCGTAAAGTAATCGGTCATTTAGCGCTTGGTAACCTTGAGTATCGTCATCCGTATCTTGAGGAACGTGAAGCTAAGCGTGTTGGTTACATCGTTATTTCTAGTGATCGTGGCCTGTGTGGCGGCTTAAACATTAACTTGTTTAAGAAAGTCATGGCAGAAATGAAAACATGGTCAGAAGATGGTGTTGAAATTGATTTAGCCGTTATTGGCTCAAAAGCAACAGCATTTTTTAATAGCTACGGCGGTAACGTTGTCGCTCAGAACTCAGGCCTTGGGGATCACCCTAGCCTAGAAGAACTGATCGGTACTGTTGGCGTGATGCTAAAGAAATACGATGAAGGCCAGTTGGATCGACTATATGTTGTGAACAATAAGTTCATCAACACTATGGTACAAGAGCCAGCTATTGAACAATTACTTCCTTTGCCTAAATCTGAAGATGAAGCAATGCAACGCACTCATGCTTGGGACTACATTTATGAGCCTGAGCCAAAACCACTACTAGATGCTTTATTGGTTCGTTATGTTGAATCACAAGTATATCAAGGCGTGGTTGAGAATTTAGCCTGCGAACACGTAGCGCGAATGATTGCGATGAAAGCAGCGACGGATAACGCTGGTGACATTATTGATGAACTGCAACTTGTGTATAACAAAGCCCGTCAAGCGGCGATTACACAAGAGCTTTCTGAAATTGTTTCAGGCGCTTCAGCGGTTTAAGCATAGGTATTTAAACAGTTTAGAGGATTAACGATGACTACAGGTAAGATCGTACAGATCATCGGTGCGGTAGTCGATGTAGAGTTCCCACAGGGCGAAGTACCTCGTGTATACGATGCTCTGAATGTTGTTGATGCACAAGAACGTCTTGTTCTTGAAGTACAACAGCAAATCGGTGGCGGCGTTGTGCGCTGTATCGTAATGGGTAGCTCAGATGGTTTACGTCGTGGCTTAACAGTAGAAAATACTGGTGCACCAATTTCTGTACCAGTAGGTACTAAGACCCTAGGTCGTATCATGAACGTTCTTGGTGACGCGATTGATGAGTGTGGTGATATTGATGCTGAAGAGCATTACGCAATTCACCGTGAAGCACCTAGCTACGAAGAGCAGTCAAACTCGACTGAACTTCTAGAAACCGGTGTTAAAGTAATCGATTTAGTATGTCCATTCGCTAAGGGTGGTAAAATCGGTCTATTTGGTGGTGCAGGTGTAGGTAAGACCGTTAACATGATGGAACTTATCAACAACATCGCACTACAACACTCTGGCCTATCTGTATTTGCAGGTGTAGGTGAGCGTACTCGTGAAGGTAATGACTTCTACTTTGAAATGCAGGAAGCGGGTGTTGTAAACATCGAAAAACCTGAAGAGTCAAAAGTAGCAATGGTTTACGGTCAAATGAACGAGCCACCAGGTAACCGTCTACGTGTTGCACTGACTGGTCTAACAATGGCTGAGCGTTTCCGTGACGAAGGTCGTGACGTTCTGTTGTTCGTTGATAACATTTACCGTTATACACTAGCAGGTACTGAAGTATCAGCACTTCTAGGTCGTATGCCATCAGCGGTAGGTTACCAACCTACACTAGCTGAAGAAATGGGTGTTCTTCAAGAACGTATCACGTCAACTAAGCAAGGTTCTATCACGTCTGTACAGGCAGTATACGTACCAGCGGATGACTTGACGGATCCATCTCCAGCAACAACGTTTGCTCACTTAGATGCGACAGTTGTACTTAACCGTAATATCGCAGCAATGGGTCTATACCCAGCGATTGACCCGTTAGATTCTACATCTCGTCAACTTGATCCACTAGTTGTTGGTCAAGAGCACTATGATGTGGCTCGTGGTGTTCAATCGACACTACAACGCTATAAAGAGCTAAAAGACATCATTGCTATCCTAGGTATGGACGAGCTATCTGAAGAAGATAAGCAAGTTGTATCTCGTGCTCGTAAGATTGAGAAGTTCTTAACTCAACCTTACCACGTAGCAGAAGTATTCACTGGTGACCCAGGTATTTACGTACCACTTAAAGACACATTAGCTGGCTTTAAAGGTCTACTTGCTGGTGATTACGATGACGTTCCTGAGCAAGCCTTCATGTACTGCGGTAAGATTGAAGACGCGCTTGAGAAGGCGAAGAAGCTATAAGGCTGATTAGGAGGCGATATGGCAGCAATGACCTTTCACCTAGACGTTGTAAGTGCTGAGAAAAAGTTATTTTCAGGACTGGTTGAAACGATTCAGGTGACCGGTAGCGAAGGTGAACTTGGTATTTTCCATGGACACACACCGCTGCTGACCGCTATCACGCCTGGTATGGTGCGTATTGTTAAACAACATGGCCACGAAGAAATTATTTATGTTTCTGGTGGTATTGTTGAGGTTCAACCTGGTTCGGCAACTGTTCTTGCAGATACCGCAATCCGTGGTGAAGACCTAGACGCAGCTAAGGCAGAAGAAGCTAAGCGCAAGGCTGAGGAGAATATCCAAAATCAGCATGGCGACATTAACTTCGCTCAAGCGGCCAGTGATTTGGCTAAAGCGATCGCACAGCTTCGAGTTATCGAGCTGACAAAACGTTCGCGTTAATCAAGCACCATTAGAAAGAAGGCGGCCAATTGGTCGCCTTTTCTTTTGAATTTTGTTTATTTCTTATTTTTATCTCACCCGAAGATCGGTTTTTTAGCATATAATTTACCTTTAGTATCAACTCCATTATCTATTGCGTTAGTAAGTAATGGATTTCGTATTTTGGTTTTTAACAAGCTAGGCAAATTAAGTCAGCATAATAATAGAATGGGCTTTTCATGAACTTCAGTGCAGTAATTTTAGCAGCGGGTAAAGGCACTCGCATGTACTCAAATAAACCTAAGGTACTTCATACTTTAGCGGGCAAACCTATGGCCAAACATGTTATTGATACATGTGAAGGACTTGGCGCTCAAAATATTCATTTAGTGTATGGTCACGGTGGTGATCAGATGAAAGCTGAATTGGGTGAAGAGCGTGTTCAGTGGGTTCTTCAAGCTGAACAATTAGGTACAGGCCATGCTGTAAACCAAGCTGCACCAGAATTTGCTGATGATGAAAAAGTACTGGTTCTTTATGGTGATGTTCCATTAATTAGTGCTGAAACCGTAGAAAACTTATTAGATGCACAACCTACTGGCGGCATTGCTTTACTAACCGTAGTTCTAGACAACCCTATGGGTTATGGACGTATTATTCGTCGTAATGGCCCTGTAATCGCGATTGTCGAGCAGAAAGATGCAACTGAAGAACAGAAGCTCATCAAAGAGATTAATACGGGCGTAATGGTTGCTACAGGCGGTGATTTAAAACGTTGGCTAGCAGCACTTAAAAATGAAAATGCGCAAGGTGAATATTACTTAACCGATATTATTGCAGCAGCGCATGATGAAGGTCGTGCAGTCGAAGCTGTTCACCCTGTTAGCCCTATTGAAGTTGAAGGTGTAAATGATCGCGCTCAGCTAGCTCGATTAGAAAGAGCTTACCAAGCAGCTCAAGCTCAAAAGTTATTAGAGCAAGGTGTTATGCTTCGAGATCCAAGCCGTTTTGATCTTCGTGGTACATTACAATGCGGTATGGATATCGAGATTGATGCAAACGTAATTATCGAGGGTAATGTAACGTTAGGTGATAACGTGGTTATCGGTGCGGGTTGTGTACTTAAAGATTGTGAGATCGATGATAATACAGTTATTCGTCCTTACAGTGTAATTGAAGGTGCTACAGTTGGTGAAGAGTGTACGGTTGGTCCATTTACTCGTTTACGTCCTGGTGCTGAATTATGTAATGATGCACACGTTGGTAACTTTGTTGAAGTGAAGAACGTTCGTTTAGGTGAAGGTTCTAAAGCGAATCACTTAACATACCTTGGTGATGCGGAAATTGGTAAGCGTGTAAATGTAGGTGCTGGTGTGATTACTTGTAATTACGATGGTGCTAATAAATTTAAGACGATCATTGGTGATGACGTGTTTGTTGGTTCTGATAGTCAGTTAATCGCGCCTGTTACTGTTGCTAATGGTGCAACGGTTGGTGCTGGTTCTACAGTGACTAAAGATGTGAATGAAAATGAACTTTACATCAGCCGAGCTAAAGAGCGCCGCATTGCTAATTGGCAGCGTCCAACTAAAAAATAATTAATAGATAATCTATTGATAGTAAAAAAGAAGCCATTAGGCTTCTTTTTTTATATCTGTCTAGTCTATAGACAGAATCGAGATAAAAAAAATGCTGACCGAAGTCAGCATTTTTAAAAATTCTATTCGAAAAATTCGAATTAAGCTGGAGTAACGTCTGCAGCTTGTGGGCCTTTTTGACCTTGTTCAACAGTGAAAGTTACCGCTTGGCCTTCTTTCAGAGTTTTGAAACCTTCAGTTGCGATAGCACGGAAGTGAACGAATACGTCAGCGCCGCCGTTATCTTGAGTAATGAAACCGAAACCTTTCTCTTCGTTGAACCACTTAACGATACCAGTTGATTTAGACATAATAAATCCTAATTTTTTTAAATTAAATAATTCGCATAATGCGAAGTTGTAGCCATAAAGAATTATTTATTTGAGGTAAAACATATGTATAAAAAGCTTCAAGCATAACTGGTAAAGCAGTATAACGAAGGTTTCAAAAGCATAATATTACAGATAAATAGGTCTGTTTACAGGCCGAGCAAAATAATAGCATTTTTTAACCGATTGTATAGCATAATTTCAAATTTGAATGAAAATAAGGCTAAATTTTACTTAGCCTTATTACGCCGTACGGTCTTAGGATAAAAAGAATCGATAAGCTAGATTATCTGTCTCATCTTTCCATTGATAACCAAGCTCTTCAAGGTGTTTTGAAAAACTAATAAGATCAGAATCCGTTAGCTCAAAACCACATAACACACGTCCATAATCTGCACCGTGGTTACGATAATTGAAGAGACTGATATTCCAGTGAGTACCTAAAGTACTTAAGAAGCGAACGAGTGCTCCTGGGTATTCTGGAAATTCAAAACTGTATAAACGCTCTTGCATTGTTTTTGATGGTTTACCACCAATCATATAACGTATATGCAGCTTAGCCATTTCATCATCAGATAAATCAACAACCGGGTATTCTCCCTTTTGTAGATCATTAATGATGTTATCAAGCTCTTCTTGCCCTTCTTGTAAGCGAACACCAACAAAAATGTTAGCTAGCTTATCGTCGTTGTAGCGGTAGTTAAATTCAGTAACAGCTCTACCACCAATCAGATTACAAAACTCAAAGAAGGCACCTTGACGTTCAGGAATAGTAACAGCCAATAGCCCTTCTCGTTTTTCACCTAGCTCACAGCGCTCAGATACGTAACGTAAACCATGGAAGTTAGTGTTTGCACCAGAAAGTACGGTTCCTAGTTGTTTGTTTTCTAATTGATATTGATCTGCAAATTTTTTCAGACCAGCTAATGCCAATGCCCCTGAGGGTTCTGCAATCGCTCTTGTATCTTCAAAAATATCTTTTACCGCAGCACAAATTTCATCACTTGATACGCTGATATGGCCATCAAGGTATTTTTGACATAGACGGAAAGTTTCATCACCAATACGTTTAACAGCGACACCATCGGCAAACATACTCACTTGATCAAGAATGACAGGCTCACCAGCATCTAAAGCCGCTTTTAAACAAGAAGAGTCTTCAGGCTCAACAGCGATGACTTTTATTTCAGGCATGAGTTGTTTTATTAGCACTGCAATACCCGCGGCTAAACCACCACCACCAACAGGTACAAAGATATAATCGAGATGACCATTTTGTTGCAGCATCTCCATACCTATTGTTCCTTGACCTGCAATCACCAGTGGGTGATCAAACGGAGGTACAAAAGTATAACCATGGAGTTGTGATAAGCGTTCTGCTTCTGCTTTGGCTTCATCGAAATTACTGCCATGTAGAACCACATTACCACCAAAACCTTTTACGGCTTCAACTTTGATATCAGGTGTCGTTTTGGGCATCACAATTGTCGTTTGAATGCCTAGCTTGGTTCCTGAAAGCGCCATACCTTGAGCGTGATTTCCTGCAGATGCAGCAATAACCCCAGCATTTTTTTGCTCTTGGGTTAGATTTGCAACCATATTGTAAGCACCACGAAGTTTAAAGGAGTGAACTGGTTGACGGTCTTCTCGCTTTAACTGAACTCGGTTGTTAATGCGCTCAGATAAACGAGGCATATCTTGAAGTGGTGTTACTGTTGCCACTTCATAAATTGGTGCTCGTAAGATCTGACGCAGATATTCTGCGCCAGTTTGATATGAAGAGTTGCTCATAGGCTTACCCTTCTAACTTCGATTTATCACGTACAGCACCTTTATCTGCACTGGTTGCCATACTTGCATAGGCTTTTAGTGCAAAAGAGACTTCACGCTGACGATTCACAGGTTTCCAACCGAGTTCATCTTGTTTCGCTCGACGAGCTTGCAGTTCTGATTCTGGTACATCAAGCGTAATTGAGCGGCTTGGGATATCGATGGTAATGATATCACCATCGTTAACTAAACCTATTGTGCCACCACTTGCAGCTTCTGGAGATGCGTGACCTATAGATAGACCTGATGTACCACCAGAGAATCGACCATCAGTGAGAAGCGCACATGCTTTGCCTAAGCCCATTGATTTCAAGTAAGTGGTTGGGTAAAGCATTTCTTGCATACCCGGACCACCCTTTGGACCTTCGTAGCGAATAACAACGACTTCACCCGCTTTAACTTTTCCACCTAAAATACCTTCTACCGCTGAGTCTTGGCTTTCAAAAACAATGGCTGGACCTTGGAATTTTAGATTTTCTTCATCAACGCCGGCGGTTTTTACAATACAACCATCAACCGCGATATTGCCAGATAGAACGGCGAGACCACCTTCTTGGCTAAAGGCATTTTCTCTGGTTCGAATACATCCTTCTTTTCGGTCGTCATCAAGGCGATCCCAACGGCAATCTTGCGAGAATGCTTTTGTTGTTCGGATCCCTGCTGGTCCTGCCCGGAAGAATTTAAGGATCTCTTCGTCTTCAGTTTGCATAATATCGTATTGTGCAAGTTGCTCTTGCATGGTTAAGCCAAGAACCGTTTTTGTTTGATTGTTCAGAAGCCCTGCTCTATCTAACTCACCAAGGATAGCCATTACACCACCTGCTCGGTGAACATCTTCCATATGGTATTTAGGTGTTGATGGAGCGACTTTACACAAGTGAGGTACTCGACGAGACATCTCATCAATGTCACCCATATCGAAATCAATTTCGCCTTCTTGAGCGGAAGCTAAAAGGTGAAGAACGGTATTACTAGAACCACCCATTGCGATATCAAGTGCCATGGCATTTTCAAATGCAGCACGGTCGGCAATATTTCTTGGAAGTGCTGATTCATCATCTTGCTCATAATAACGCTTTGTTAATTCAACAATACGTTTACCAGCATTAATAAACAGCTGCTCGCGATCGGCGTGAGTAGCGAGCATTGAGCCATTACCTGGTTGAGATAAACCGAGTGCTTCGGTTAAACAGTTCATTGAGTTAGCCGTGAACATTCCTGAACACGATCCACAAGTTGGACAAGCAGAACGCTCGATCTGCTCACTTTGAGCATCGGAAACTGTGGGATCGGCACCTTGGATCATTGCATCAACAAGATCCAGTTTGATTATTTGATCTGAAAGCTTAGTTTTTCCTGCTTCCATTGGGCCGCCTGACACAAAAATCACTGGAATGTTAAGACGCATTGCAGCCATCATCATTCCTGGGGTAATTTTATCGCAGTTAGAAATACATACCATAGCATCAGCACAGTGTGCATTAACCATGTATTCAACAGAGTCTGCAATGAGTTCGCGTGATGGCAGAGAATAAAGCATGCCACCGTGACCCATAGCGATACCATCATCAACGGCGATAGTATTAAACTCTTTGGCGATACCGCCGGCTTTTTCTATTTCGCCAGCAACAAGTTGTCCCATGTCTTTAAGATGTACGTGACCCGGAACAAATTGAGTAAATGAGTTAACAACAGCAATGATGGGTTTACCAAAGTCATCTTCTTTAACGCCAGTTGCACGCCATAAAGCGCGTGCTCCGGCCATGTTACGTCCGTGAGTTGTGGTGGCTGAACGATAAGTTGGCATTGTTATATCCTTATAAATTATTTAGCTGATGGTGCATTTTCTGGGTATACGTAATCTAACCAACCCCATTTATCTTCGGTTGTTCCATTGAACAGACCAAAGTAAGCGGCTTGGATCTCTTTTGTGATAGGACCACGTTTACCTTCACCAACGGTAATCTTGTCAACAGAGCGTACTGGAACGATTTCAGCCGCTGTGCCTGTCATAAATACTTCGTCTGCAAGATAAAGCGCTTCGCGTGCGATGTTTTCTTCGCGAATTTCATACCCCATATCTTTTGCAAGCGTCATGATAGAATCTCGAGTTATTCCCGGTAAGATGGCACTGGTTGCAGGAGGTGTAGAAAGAATACCATCACGAACAACAAATAGGTTTTCACCAGCACCTTCAGAAAGATAGCCATCAACACTTAACGCAATACCTTCATCGTAACCATGACGGCGGGCTTCACCACCAACCAATAAAGAAGATAAATAGTTACCACCTGCTTTTGCTGCGGTTGGAATGGTATTTGGTGCAGCACGGTTCCAACTTGAAATCATGGCATCAACCCCATTTTCTAATGCTTCTTCTCCTAGGTAAGATCCCCATGGGAATGCAGCAATAATGAGTTCCATTTCCGTGTTTTCTGGTGGGCAAACACCTAAACCTACATTTCCTACAAAGCCTAAAGGACGAATATAAGCAGAATCGAGTTTGTTTTGACGTAAGGTTTCACGTGTTGCTTCCATAATTTCTTCTTCAGTATATGGAATTGGGAAGCGATAAATTTTAGCGGAATTTTTTAAACGTTTTGCGTGTTCTGGGTGGCGGAAAATAATTGGACCATTTGGCGTGTTATAACAACGCACCCCTTCAAAAACGGATGTTCCATAATGCATTGCGTGAGTCAGAACGTGCACATTTGCGTCTGCCCAAGGAACCATCTCACCATTAAACCAAATAAAATCTGCTGTCTTTGACATTGTCACTATCCTTATGCGCGATGTAATGTAGAAACGTTAACGGCGGTAATATCCCAAAGCTTTTCTATTTGATTAGTAAGAAGGCTAATTGGTCGGTCACTTTCTACGATGATTTCAATTGCAGCTACTTTGCTGGCTTGATTTTGTGTTGCTAATACTTGCTTGATGATAAAACCACGGTGACGAATGACGCGTAATACACGTTCTAATAAAACCGGTCTATCGTTAGCTTCAATCTCTAAAATATAACGTTGCATTATTCTCCCTCCACCATATCTTGGTTTGCAGCACCTGGCGGAACCAAAGGCCATACGTTTTCTTCTTCTGAAATAAGAACATGCAGCAGATAAGCAGTGTCACTTTCAAGCATTTCTTTTAGAGCGGGTTCTACTTCTTCTTTTATTGTGATGGTTTTTCCAGGAATGCCAAAGGCGGCAGCAAGAGCAACAAAATCAGGATTATCATCAAGAATGGTTTCACTGTGGCGGCCATCAAAAAATAATGATTGCCATTGGCGAACCATGCCTAAACGTTGGTTATTAATAAGAACCATCTTTACAGGGATTTGTTTACGCTTAATCGTGCCGAGTTCTTGTACATTCATCATGAAAGAACCATCACCTGAAATCAGAATAGATTGATCATCAGGACGAGCCACTTTTGCTCCCATCGCTGCGGGTAACCCAAACCCCATGGTGCCAAGGCCTGCGGAGGTTAGGTAATTTTCAGGAGCTCGAGGTTGGATATGTTGAGCTGCCCACATTTGATGTTGGCCTACATCTGTCGATACGATAGAGCTGTCTGGCATCATGTCAGAAAGTTGCTTTAGTAGCAGAGGGGCATAAATTAATTCACCTGGGTGATCGTAGCGCCATTTAAATTCAGAACGAAGAGAAGATACATGCTCTAACCAAGGGGTTAGGTCTTGCTCTAGTTTCAATTGAGGAAGAATAACCTTGATATCACCGCGTAGTGTTGAATGAGCGTGGCGAAGCTTATTGAATTCTGCGGCATCAATATCGATATGGATTACTTTCGCATGAGGAGCAAAGCTTTCTAATTTTCCTGTCACACGGTCATCGAAACGGGCACCAACAACAATTAATAAATCGGATTCTTGAACGATTAAGTTAGCAGCTTTCGTGCCGTGCATACCTACCATACCAAGATAGTGAGGATCGTGTCTTTCGATAGAACCTAAGCCTTTTAATGTGCTTACTGAAGGCATTGGATTATTAATTAAAAAATCACGAACAGAGTCGGTTGCGTGTGCCAGTTGAACACCACCACCAACATACAATACGGGTTTATTGCTGGCTTTTAACAGCACTTCTGCTGCTTCAATTGCTTCAGGAACAACAACAGGAATACTAGGCGCTTCAAAATATGGAAGAGAAGTAACTGGGGCTTCAGCGAGTTGCACATCTTTGGCTATATCAATTAATACTGGACCGGGACGTCCTGATTTTGCTACCTCAAATGCTTCAGCAATCACAGGAGCAAGTTCATTGATATCAGTAACCAAATAACTGTGTTTAGTACATGAGAGAGACATACCGATGACATCCATTTCTTGGAAAGCATCAGTACCGATTAAATTACTCGCCACTTGACCTGTGATAGCAACAAGAGGAATTGAATCTAACATGGCATCAGCAAGACCTGTAATTAGGTTTGTTGCTCCTGGACCTGATGTTGCAAGGCATACCGCAACATCTTTGCTTGCTCTTGCCATTCCTATTGCAGCCATTGCTGCACCTTGTTCATGACGACATAAGATGTGCTCAACGCCGCCATCATATAATGCATCATAAATAGGCATGATCGCCCCACCAGGATAACCAAAGACAGTTTTAATCCCTTCGTCTCTTAAGGCTTTAACTACTAACTGTGAGCCATTCATACTCTTTCGCTCCCTGCGTGAGTGGTTGTCTGTTTTCTCTCGCACATCATGTGCCCCCATTTCTCTTCCTGAACTTATAAAAAAACCCCCTTGC
This sequence comes from Aliivibrio sp. S10_S31, assembly GCF_014694495.1. Lineage (NCBI taxonomy): Bacteria > Pseudomonadati > Pseudomonadota > Gammaproteobacteria > Vibrionales > Vibrionaceae > Aliivibrio > Aliivibrio sp. S10_S31. The sequence goes on from NZ_JAAUWR010000020.1 coordinate 57,300, forward strand.
TTGTTGGCTTGGGGGTTTTTAGTGTGCTTGTAACTCTATTTTTTGCTCACACATCCCCGAGCGGTGACCAGAATCACCACTAGAATGTTAATAATCAGAATATTCAGTTGAGCAAAAAAGGTCATTTAATCTATCCGTAAACGTTTTCTTTTTGATATTTCGTTACATTAACTTAGTGGTAACACAGACATGGCTCTCATGACAAGAAAAAACTATCATTTAATTCACAATTCTCGTTCATTTAGCGCTTATATATAACAAAAACATAAAATCAATACAGATTGGTCTTTAATAAAATAAGTTGGGTAGATAAATGGGATTAGCAATAATACACAGTCGAGCTTGTGTAGGTGTAGAAGCGCCACCAGTGACGGTAGAAGTTCATATCAGTAATGGGATGCCAGGATTTAGTCTGGTTGGCCTACCAGAAACAACCGTAAAAGAAGCAAAAGATAGAGTAAGAAGTGCAATCATTAATGCCAACTTTGAGTTTCCATCTAAAAAGATCACTGTTAATTTAGCCCCAGCGGATCTTCCCAAAGAAGGTGGACGATTTGATCTTCCTATTGCGCTTGGGATCTTAGCAGCATCAGATCAAATACCTGAAAATAAATTGGATGGTCATGAGTTTGTTGGTGAATTGGCTCTTTCTGGTGAGTTACGTCGAGTAAAAGGTGTTTTACCTGCCGCCTTAGCTTCACTTAATGCTAAACGTTGTTTAGTTGTTCCTGATGATAATGGTGATCAGGCGGCTTTAGTCGGCAAGGATATTCATAAATCTGCACCTCACCTACTAGCTGTGTGTGGTTTTTTGTGTGGACAGCAGCAACTCAGTTTATTAACTACTCCTCAGCTTGAAGAGCAATCCTTATCTTTAGAACGTGACCTACAAGATATTATTGGTCAACAGCAAGGTAAGCGAGCGTTAGAGATAGCAGCCGCTGGAGGACATAATTTATTGTACTTAGGGCCTCCTGGTACAGGTAAAACTATGTTGGCTTCTCGTATGAGTGACTTATTGCCTGAAATGACGAATGATGAAGCGTTAGAAACCGCAGCGGTAGCATCATTAACTCATCAAAATATTACTGAATCTAATTGGCGATCTCGCCCTTTTCGTTCCCCTCACCATTCTAGCTCTATGGCGGCATTAGTGGGTGGTGGCTCTATTCCACGACCGGGAGAAATATCATTAGCTCATAATGGCATTTTATTTTTAGATGAGATACTAGTAATCCCAATAATTATAAAGTATCAAAATTAATATAAGTTATTGAATGTTATGGCTAAATTCTAATATTAATCCTTTGATTAACATTGACAATAATCACTGTGACAACTAATGTGGTTATGAGTTGTCAGTCTATGGGATTTGTTTGTGAATGTAAAAACACTAAATGAGCTTTCTTTATTAAAAACTGCACTGTCAGTCGAATACTCTAACTACCTAACACTTGCTGCTGAATCCTCAGTCTCAACAAAGTTCGTGCAGCCAGTGTTGAATGTTTATTCTGCTTACTGTTATTTGGTTGAGCAGGGGAACTACACAGCATTTAATATATTAAATAACTCACAATCACTCAATACACACTTTCAGGCGCTCATTGCTTTTATTTATGACAACGATAGCATCAGTTTCAAGCGTAGATACGCACTATGCTACCAATCAAAAAAACTTTTCCAACACATTGCACAGGATAAGCAATTGAGCTTGGTTGAGTTAAAGCTATCAACCATCAAAATTTCAGACGATGTATCGACTTGTCTAGCACAATTTCGCAATCTTCAGATAGATAAGACAAAAGCTGACTACCTTAATGGTTGGCAAGTAACATCAAAAGAAGGTAAAAGCCTTGAAGCGCACCTTGATACGCTTTATGTGCATTTTGGTGAAGAGTTTACAAATAAGATTCATCTTGCTCTAACAAACTATGCATCTACACAAAAATCATCATCTCTAGCTAATGCATTAAACAGGCTCAAAAAACTCTTTATCGGTATGTCCACTGTTTATAACGAAAAGGAGGGAATGACAATAGAAGTTCTACTTAGTACCAATCATGTCCAACTCTTTTTTCATAAAGTGTTTAAGGTGCTATTCGTACACTCCCAAGCAGCCCAGAGCTGCCCAAGGGACTTTCATATTCGTTGGCGAGATATCATTAACTATTACACAGAGTGCTTTATAAATACTGGAGTTTTTGCTAAGCCTCATAAGCCATTTATCGCTCCAGACTGGAAAGACCCAAAGGGTGCTGCTCCTACTTTTTCAGTTGGCGGTAATACAACGCAGTCGGAAAACCGCCGATGGTTTGCCAACATCCCTCTCAAAATTAAAGATGAAGAGGCTGTTTCAATCATTCACCAACGTGTAGAGCGAGACATGGCGCACATCAGGTATATATGCCTCTTGAAGTATGAGGAGCTTTTAGATCGAGAAGAGAGAAATAAAGCCTTTCTAAATAATGGATTGGTTAAGCCAATAAGCGACACTATTGGCAGCGTTCAATATAGCAACTTTGTCGGTGCAGATAAGCTAGACAACACGGTGGCAACCTTTTATGCACACGGTATAGCAGCGAAAGGTTCAAGCTATTTATCATTTTTGGGATTTCATGGTAAAGCTAGTCAACTTTGCACTGAGTTAAACTTACCCACTAGCTCAACACTGAATGTCCTTTTGACGCTGCTCGTTATGGAACACCCCCTGATAACACCTGCTTGGTTAGAAAAGTGGGAGCTATTTGATGTAAATGGCAATCAGGTCGGCTTCAAGCAAGTGGGTACTCAGCACATTGCGGTCAGTTACAAATCACGTAAAGGCTCAACCAATGCGCAACAGGACGTTGTGCTTAATGAATTTTCTAAATCTATAGTTGAGTTCTTGATACAACATACTCATATGAGCCGTGAATACCTAAAAGGAAAAGGAGATGTAAATTGGCGAAAGATGATTTTGACCGCAACCGTTTCCAGCGTGGTGTGCCCAAGCAGTCTTAATAACACCCTTTCCTCGGCAAATAATTTTTATAATTGGCTTCAAGAACAATCGCTATTTGATAAGAGTAATAATATCACCTCAACAGATGCCCAAGCTATTTCAGGTATTCATTCATTGCGTTCGATTAGGCGACATCGAGGTTTTCAAATTTATCTGGAAACTCGCTCAATGGATGCGGTTGCTGAGGCGCTTGGTCATGAAAAAAAAGATGCAAAGCTATTAACTTCTTATCTTCCTAAACCACTCATGGACTTCTTTAATGAACGATGGGTGCGTCAGTTCCAAAATGCTATTTTACTTGAATCCATGAAAGAGTCAGTGTATCGATTTGATGCAGTAAATATGAGTACAGAGGACATCGAGAAATTCCTAAACAATCATGGTATCAGTGAGATCCCTGAGCATTGGGAACATGGTTTTTTTCAAAAAAACACTACTGATGACACATCTGATTCTTTAGTATGCGACCAGTTAACCTACACTATATCCACCTCTCTATTGCAGTTATTGATAGCGATACGATCTGTTGTTGAAAGTAACGATGATGAAAGTTCTTTTTTAGATATTGTTCATCACTGGTATCAATCAGCGGTGTTTGTCTTAGATACCCTGAATTCAGGCAAGCACAGTGCTGATGATTACCTGATGGGGATGCTAGATATTGCAACCAATAACAAACTAGACACTGACTCGATTAAGGGTGCGCTGATATGTTAAGTGTTGCTATCGATAATTCCTCTATTGCTAATCTCATTGAAAGCATTGTGCGAGACCATTCGCTTTTGAATGGTCTAAGTGCTGAGAGTCTTGAAGATATTATCAATTTCGCAGTTGCAAATGATGATTATCGAGCTTTAGATGTTATCACGAATATCCATACAGGCATCTACGGTTACGATGACAGAAAGCCCGAATGGTTAGAATCTAGTTTTTCTGCAAACAAATGGATACTAACATTTGGCAAAAACCCAAAAACGATACATTGGGACACGGTTTACTTGGATGACGGAAAGAAACTCACCGACACAAGGCATCAAAAGTTATTAAACAGTTTCAAATACTGGATCACAGCGGCAGATAACCCACTTGAAAATGGTGGGAAGATTATTAGTCCAAAAACGGCTTATCAAAAAGTTTGCAAAGTTGTCGCTCTCATCAATGCTGTCTTGTTGCACTCGAAAGAACTGAAGCTATCAAAATGTCGCCTTCTGAATGTGAATGATGACTTCTGGTTGAACATCTTGATGAAATTCGCTGAGCACGGAAATTTTCAAGGAGTGTATGAGATTGATAAGCGCACCCAAGTATTACTTGATAATGCTTCTCAGGGTGTTTCAGATAAAGATGCTCAAATGTTTAAAGAAAAGTACCCCTACATTTCACAAGAGATTGCTCAAGATGAAATTTTCTTATCCCTAGCTGATTGGGACAAGGCGTGTCACTGGCTTTTTGAACAAGGTTATTACAAGCAAAATCAAACGGGCCCTAAATACGACGGTAGAGGCACAGTGCTCAGTAAGCTGTTGTTTGATGGCAAGATGCTTTATCACGACATAAATGTACCCAGTTATCCAGAGCTTTACCTCAAAGAGCCAAAAAGAAGCTCAGAGTATCGTGCTGTTGAAAATCGAGATACCTCATCAGGTACGAACCAAAAGACTATCTCGACATACATTGAAGCAATTCGATTGATTCATACCAACCTTGATCGTGAAGACGCAGCAAGCCCCTCTATATTGTCCGAGCAAATCAGTGCAGGCTGCATTAGTCGGTTAGTTAGCTTAAAAGAAATGGGGCGCACTCGTACTTTACCGCCTAAATTTGTGTTTAATTTAATTCGTCAATCCTATGAGTTTGCCAAAGAGCACCTACCGACAGAAGAAGGTTCTGCCACTTTACTAGACGAAACGTTAACTCTGTTATCTAAAGCAAGGAGCAAATCTGTTGCACTAAAATCCAATACACTCCGACCACAACAAAATACCCTAGCTTGGAATGAAGGATTGCATCGAGATATGTCTAGCACAGAGCGAGGGCACTGGTTTCAAACAGAGGCAATTGATTGTCTGAGTAGCGAATACCTGAAAAAAGGAATAAAACAGGTTCAAGGCTTTACTGATAGCGTTGAAAATCGACACGAAAGGATTCGAGCCAATGAGAGTTTGTTTGATTTGTTCTCTGTACTTCAAGGCGCAATACAGGTCTTGGTAGGTGCAATCATGGCTCGAAGGCAAGATGAATTAATCAAGTTAAAGCCACACGGCAACCTATCACCTAATACAAGTCCTTTTTCAGAAGAAGGTGCAAAAATAGAGTACAGCCTGATATTTAATGCAAAAAAAACTGGGTCAAAAGGAGTAAACGCAACAATAGAAAGACCAGTTCCCTTATCTATCGCCAAGTTCATTTGGCAACTGGAGACTTTTAACATCAAAGCGAGTGAGCTGAATCTATGCAAAGGAAAGCTATCTCTGTTTAATAACCTTGATTCAATGCGCTCTCAGTTAAGTCAGGTGGTCAGTCAGACTTATAATGCACACCTTGATGCTGTATGCGATTACTTAGAAACCGACTTGGTGGAGTACGACAACGGTGAGTATCGCCGTAATTATGTTCGCCAGCACCAATTGAGACGTTTTTTTGCGATGGCATTCTTTTGGTCAAAAGGGTTTGATGGAATGGATGCTTTGCGCTGGATGCTCGGACATTCAGACATGGAGCATTTATATCACTATATCTCGGAATCAGAGACAGGTGCGGTGCTTAATGGGGCTAAAGCTAGCGTTATTGTTCGTGGTGTGATTGATTCCACCTCTGAGCTTGCCAAACTCGATGGAATAGAAGAAGTTCGCAAAATTATTGCAGAGCGAATGACGGGTGATAGCTCAACGCCTATCACTATAGAGTCAGTGAGCGAAGCAGCAGAAGACTATGATGATGAATATTATCTAACCATCCCTCATATAAGCCAGCTTCAAAAAGAGCAATACATTGAAACAGAGGTTATTCAGCTTTTAGAAAAAGGTCGAGTCACGCTTGAGCCTGAGTTCTTTACCATCGAAGATGCTGATGGGAATACAACTCAAACCTTTAATTTAATTTTAAAAATCAGAGACCTTGATTGAGGATTGGGACAATGAAAGTTTTAGAGAAAAATCAAACCAAGGTACTTGAAACAGAAAAGCTGTTGAGAAAAATAATCACATCTCCCGCTGAGTTTAAAGATGATGAGGAGTTGATTAAGGCTCTTAAATCACAATCTGGCGTCGCTAAATATCAGAATCAAGACCTGAATATCACATCGTGTTCATTAAACACTGTCAAAAGCATCTCAGAAGCACTTCTAGAGAGAGGCTTCTTATCCTTAGATGAGCTTCGTATTAATGCAAAACTGGCGATAGAGGCTATCCATTACTATGAGAAAGCCTCCAAAGGCAACAAGCAAACCGTAGTGGGCTTAAAGCACAAAGTAGTTGAGCTTGAATCAGAGTTGGATGCAGCACAGCGTAGTAATTCTTTACTGACAGTTATGGTCTCAGAACTACGCTCTAGACTAAAACAACTAGCGAATCATGAAGGAACAGTAGAAGAACGACAGGAGCTTTATCGAGAGCACAATCGGAAGATTGAAGCGCAGATGAATTTCACTTTGAATGGAGAGGTATGATGGCGGTTCGTATGCTTAAAAACTTTGAGCAATGGAGTCATCTTGGGTTTAATGGCAAGCTTGTCTTTCGTAAGCCACTGGATATTCCTTTCGTAACCTACAGTAATCATACTCCTTGCTATGAAGCCAATGCTTACATCCATAGTTTGATTGTGAGAAACTTAAAAAGTGACACTATTCGAGGGTATGCCCACGATATCATCCACTTGGTTCACTTTATTGAAAAACAGCCGCTATTGAGCCGATTTAGCCAGATTACAGACGCTACATTCACCCTTTTCGTTCAGTCACTACAGGTAGAGAGAACGCCACTTGGCGAACTAAAACGTAAGAATAACTCCGTTATAAAGATTGCGCATACCTGTTTGGATTTTTTGCAGTTTATCCAAGAGTTTCATGATTTGAGTGCTTTTATTGGCAAAGATAAAGGTAACTCAATTCAGATTCTTGAGAAGCACTACAAACGCAAACAGGAAGGCTATAAAGGGTTCATTGAAGGCACTAAAATTACACACTCTTCTGTACCAACTAAAGACGAGATTAAGAAACGTCACCCTGTTTCAGAAGATGATGCCTTGCGTGTTTGGGGGTTTATAAAGACTCAGAAAAATAAAGATAAACGCAGAAGGGACATGGCGTTATATACAGCAATGGAGCAATTAGGCGCTCGCGTATCGGAGCTTCATTTAATTAAATTGACTGATTACGAGGGAGCTAGACGCACAGGTATGCTCACGCTTACCACTTTAAAACGTAAAGACGACAATGCCACTCGAAAGATACCTGTTCCACACCTTTTATTATCTGTGATAGCGGATTACATTAAAGTTCGTAAGAAAGTCGTGAGGAAGAAAAAAGCCCAGCATGATTACCTATTTATCAGCTTAAAAACAGGTCTACGCTTATCCGCAGATTCATGGACAACGTACATGAACTCATGGAAAAAAGAGCTTGGTATCGAAGGAGAGTTACACCCGCACTTGTGGAGACACGCATTTATAACAGATAAGCTCAAAGAGCTTATTCTTGCCACTAAAGAAGTGAATGATAAGGACGATTTCCGAAAGCACTTACTTCACACACAAACGTTTAAAATGCAGCTTCAGCAGTGGACAGGCCATACAAATCTTAGCTCTTTAGATACTTATATTGACCTCGCATTTGCAGATATTCACGGTTACACAGAGGTTTATAATGCAGTATCTCTAAAGTCGAGTGTTGACTTGGCAAAGCGTCAGATTGAGTTGTTAGAAGAACAGATAGCAAGGAAGGAGTTAACGCCTACCGCAGCACTTGGTGAGATGAAGAAACTATTGGGGGCTTTTCAATCTGATATAGATAAAAGTATAGTATCTTCGTCACATTAAATTAAAAGCCATCACCAAGCGGTTGTATAACTCGTTTTTGGACAAAACCAAGTTAGAACTGATGAACCAACTTGGTTTTAATGGAGGTACAAGCACAAAATGCCGATGCTCAAAGGTTGTATTTCATTAAGGAGCTTCTACTCTATTTTTGAATTCATCAAACACTACCGCATTAAACTGTCTAGTTGACTTCACTAGTGAATTGAATGTAGCTACAGCTTGTTCAATTTCTGAAGTATTCTTCAGACCATTGATTATGGCAGGGTTAAGGTGCTCGACAAAAGGTAGTAAAACATCGATAATACTATCCCAGTTATCAGTTGCTTGTTTTGGCGAACACTTAACGCCAAAAGATATTCTAAAAAGATTGGGAACAGAACGATCTAAGATGCTTTCTAAGCAGTAAGCAATGGCATGTGTTGTGAGAAAGATAGCGCCACGTTGACGTAAAAACTTCAATGTTTTCTCTTCGTCACGAGTAAGAGAACTCTTAACTTGTAGTTGCTTTTTCTTTGATTCAATAGCTCGAACTAGACTATAACAACACACAATGTGCGCAGCCTTTGTATTGTCATTAAATAGTTTGTCATAAGACTTATTGTTTATCCAAATTCCTGCTTTTTTATTGTAAGCGGTAATTGGTTCTCCGTGAAAGGCGGCAAGAGCTTGGCCGACCGTGTATGAACCAAGTAAGTTAGGTCTTCTACGAATGATATCACTAGAACTACCTCGTCTTCCCCCCTCATACTCAGCATTTGGTATCAACGTAAACTCTTCTTTTAGTCTTTTTTGTATCTTATCTGTGCTTCTAAAATCAGCAGCCTCTACTTTATTTTGACTGTTGTTGAACCTTATAATACTTTCAACGAGATTTTCCGATGAACTATCGACCGCTATAAATCGAGCTTGAACCATCGCTTTTGGATCTGGTAATTTCTTCAAAGAGCCAATGGCTCCTGTAGTTTGAGCTCCGTTCACTATTGAAAGCCCCTGAGCTTCAATAGAATCACCATCTACAGTGTAAGAGTGAGTTAGTATTGTTAATCCATTGTTGAAAGCCCAAAAATCACCAGCATCGTTTTCTACAGTCCGCTTTATACCATTATTGATATTAGAGTCACTTTTCCGTGAACCTAAATAGTCTCGAATATTTGCAGAAAATATTTTTGTACGGTGCTTTTTGTATAAACGAGCAAGATCTCGTGCTTGAATAGCCGTTGAATAAGAAGACCAACCAGCTCCTGATATCTCATAGCCACCAATAGTAGATAAAGATATAGACTCATTTATTAGAATAGGAGTTTTACAATCTTCGTACCATTCTTGGATGGTATCGTTGCCCACTTCTTTGTGAACTACGTTCACTTTAGATTCGGGAAACTCTTGCTCCAGCATAGTCACAGCAGTGTGTTGAACAGTGACAAGCTCTGTTTCTACATGATGGGATTCAGGAAGGTTATGTACATACCAAATGTGGATGTTTTTGACTTCACCATTTTTGATCGATTGTCTGAGGTTTATTGCCGCAGACTTGATTCTTTCTGGAACATCATCAATATTCCTTTGAAGCAACCATGCTAGTCCAGTATTTAAGTCGCTAGCTTTATTTGAAGGTGCATTTTGCTTGTCTTTGCTCGTAAAGTAGCACTGACCAACTACGGCGTATTCTTCTTCAGGGTTTATAAAAACAATATCTAACTTCTTATCATCAGAGCCATCAGTAACAGCATCTACTCCTATACTTGCAAGATCATCTAAGCCAAATTTCAACCCTAAAGCAAACAAACCCAGAGCATTGTCATTATACTCAGATAGTTCCACTAAAGATTCATATGCTGTTTTCCACGTTGACATACCATTCCTTACTCACAGTAATATTTTGTTTAATATTATCATGATTGAATATGAAGAGTTAAAAGGAAAAACTCTCTGATTCACAAAACCAGAATTGATACCTAAACGCATTTTGGGGCATAACTGTTTTAGCTGGCAGTTTCGCTCTCTATTTGAATGCTGTGACTGAATCAGTAGTTATCCCTAACGATTAAGTGAATATTCATTCATGAGAGGGGCTAGGTGAAAACGTCAGATTGAACGGATAACATAGCTACTTACTCGACTAAATTGAAAAATTAATGATTTATCGTTCCGCTAGCATCTGAAGCGATGCGCTCCACTAAGTCGGACAACACTCACTATATTCAAAGCCTTAAATTGACAATATTTATCACTCAAGTTCGATATTAGGAAAATGCCGGAGTTTGAAAGAAAAGTACTTGATTCACTGCGGGAACCACTAGAATCTGGTGAGATAGTCATCTCACGCGCCGCGAGTAAAACACGTTTTCCTGCTCGTTTTCAATTGGTCGGAGCATTAAACCCAAGCCCTACGGGTTATTATGAAGGGAATCAAACTCGAACTAACCCGCAATTGATTTTACGTTACCTTAATCGAATATCTGGCCCCTTGTTAGATCGTTTTGATATGTCATTAGAAATACCACTATTGCCGAAGGGAACGCTAACCGAAGGTGGAGATAGAGGTGAAAGTACGCAAGAAGTAAAACATCGAGTTTTACAGGCTCGTGCTCGCATGTTAGAGCGTAATGGTAAAGTGAATGCGCTATTAGGAAGTCGAGAAATTGAAAAGCACTGCCCATTAGATAAAGAAGATGCTGCATTTTTAGAAAATACGCTACATCAGTTAGGATTATCTATTCGTGCTTATCATCGGATTATTAAGGTCGCGCGTACTATTGCTGATTTATCTGCGGAAGATAAAATTCAACGAATCCACTTAGCTGAAGCTGTTGGTTATCGAGCTATGGATCGATTATTAAAACAATTATCTGCACAAGCGGTCTAATCTATTAATTGAGATGTAATGAAAGATTACTCACAAAAGACGGCCTGACTTGTTATCATGTGGATAATATTCACTCTAATCTACAAATGAAGAGTTCTATGATTGCTAATATTAGGCTGGTTATCAGTGTATTACTTGTAATGCTAAATACAGCATTAACATCTTTAATTATCAGCTTCTTTGCAATAATTAAATTACTTCTTCCTTTTGGTATCGTGAAAAAAATTACGGTATCTATGGCGAATAAAACATTATGGGGATGGGCTACATTAAATCTGTGGATGCTTAATATTAATAATAATATTGAGTGGGAGATTGAAGACGGTGAAAGCTTATCTCAAGATAATTGGTATCTTTTGTTATCAAACCACGTGAGCTGGGCTGATATTGTTATTTTGTCTTCGGTAATGAAAGATAAAATACCTATGACTAAGTTCTTTTTGAAGTATGAGTTGCTTTATGTTCCTTTTGTGGGGCTTGCGTGTTGGGGAGCGGATATGCCATTTATGCGCCGAGATCCTGAACGTCGTGAAGATGATTTTAAAGCGATTCAAAAGTCTTGTGAAAACTTTCGAGCTGTTCCTACAACGGTGGTTAATTTTGTTGAGGGAACCCGAGCTACACCTGAAAAGCTAAAAGAAGCAAGAACACCTTACCAACATTTGTTTAAGCCAAAGGTTGGTGGTATCGCTTTTACTCTTTCAGCGATGGGTGAACTATTTGATGGGATTGTTGATGTCACACTTGCGTATCCTGATAACCAAGAATCACCATTTATCGATATGCTACAAGGGAAATTAACTAAAGTTGTTGTTCGTATTAACTTGCATCCAAATGATGAAAAAGTGAATGGCGATTACTTTGGAGATAAAACCTTTAAGCGTGGTTTTCATAAGTGGGTAAACGACTTATGGAAAGAAAAAGATGAATACCTTCAAGGTGTTTTAAAAACCAAAGAATAAAAAAAGGGAGCGATAATTTGCTCCCTTTTTATTTGTTTATTTTTTATTTTTTACTTTTTAAGTAACCAGTTTACTAACTCGTAGTACTCATCAGCGCTTTTGATTTTGCCCGTTTCAACAAGGTATTTGTTGTTAACGATTAATGCAGGAACACCAGTTAATCCACTGTCTTGGAATGATTTATCAAAACGGTTAACCATAGAGTTAATAGCAAAGCTATTGTATGTACCGTCGAATTCATCAGCGTTAACGCCTTCATCTAGGAAGATCTGACGAATTTCTTTTTCATTACGTGGTGGTTTGTTCATTGTATGGATACGGTTGAAGAAAACAGGAACCATTTTATCTTCGGTACCTAGAGAAACCATTGTTGCATAGGCTTTACTCATTGATAAGCCCATTGGTCCACCCATGAATGAAACGTGAGTTTTCTTAAACGTTGCATTATCTGGTAGTGTTTTCTTTAGACCCTGAATAAGCGGTTCAAAGCTATTACAATGTGGGCAGTAAAAAGAGAAAAATTCATTCACTGTCGGTGTTTTTGATTCAGGTAGGTCAAGAACTTTGTAGTAATCGCCTTCTGTAAAGTTTGCTGCATTTACTGAAAAACTCAGTACTAAAGCACCAAACAGTGCCATCATTTTCTTCATCATGTGTAACTCTCTCCAATCCATTTGTGATTAGTATTATATTTTACCATTGTGGCATCAGTTCTAAAGGTGCATCGTTTAATGCGGCTATTTGTTCTTTAAATCCGAGTACCTGACTTTCCCAGTATTTTGCGTCGGCAAACCATGGAAATGCAATAGGAAAAGCAGGATCTTGCCAACGTTTTGCAAGCCATGCCATGTAGTGCACCATTCGTAGACCACGTAAAGGTTCAATTAGTTTCAACTGGTTGTGGTCAAAATCGCAAAACTCAGAATAAGATTCCAACAAAATATCTAACTGAACAAGCTTATCTTGGCGATCACCATTTAACAGCATCCAGATATCTTGTGCGGCAGGGCCATTTCTGGCGTCATCTAAATCAACAAATAATGGACCATCACGCCATAAAATATTGCTAGGGTGACAATCACCGTGCAGTCGAATGGATTTACTTGGTTGCCAGTGTTGTTCGATTTGTTGAATCAACATATCCATATCAGAGAAAAAGCTATTTTCTAAATGTGTCGGGATAAACGAGCTGTTTTCTAATAGTTTTCTTGGTTGATACAAGTACTCATCTAGCCCTATTGTTGGACGATGTTGAAATAACTCGGATTCCCCTACTTTATGAATGCGGCCTAAAAAGCGTCCCACCCACTCTAATTGATCAAAATTATCGACCTCAAATGTGCGGCCTCCTAAGCTATCAAAAAGTGCAAACCAATAACCATTGGCTGAGTGTAGGGTTTTGCCGTTAATTTCCAATGGAGCAGCGATTGGAATATCTTGTTGAACAAGTTGTCGAGCAAATAAGTGTTCTTCAAGAATTTGCGCTTCAGACCAACGTTGTGGGCGATAAAACTTCACAACATAACGACGTCGTTCTTCGTCGGTAAATTGATAGACACGGTTTTCATAACTGTTTAAAGCAAGAAAACCTGACTCTGCTCTAATGCCGATATCAGCAAGAGCATTCCAGAGTAAATCAGGGGTAAGCGTACTGAAATTAAAAGCGTGTTCAGACATAGTCATTCTCAATAAAAAAGGCTCATTACGAGCCTTTTGTGTCAGTAATAAAGTGATTATAGCTTTTTAAAGAATCGACTTTCAGCTTTTATCACTTGGCCATCAGAATTCGTTATTTCAAATACAATTGTTGTGATGGTTTTATTTAATTCGGTTTCACTTGCTCCTAAGCTTATCGGTAAGCTTAATACCTCACCTGCTTTGACATTCACTCGTTGTGAACCATACCAAGTGAGATTATCAATGCCTGTTACATTGAGATCGTATTCTTGAGTTTGTTGGGTTTTATTAATGATTTTTAAGGTGTAAGTATTCTCGATTAAACCTGAACTGCTGATTCTTGCTAACTGGTTTCTATCGCGTAAAACATCTAGTCCCATAGGTTCTACCGTTGCTATTTGAGTGATAAATAGCCCTATCATCAGCAACATAACGACGCCATAACCAATTAACTTTGGACGCAGAACATGAGTTTTATGTCCTGCTAATTTATGTTCAGTGGTATAGCTGATAAGGTTTTTGTTATATTTCATCTTATCCATGGTTTCGTTACACGCATCAATACAAGCGCCACAGTTAATGCATTCATATTGCAGACCATCACGAATATCAATACCAGTTGGACAGACCTGCACACATAAATTACAGTCAATACAGTCGCCTAATCCTAATTCTTTTGGATCTTTTTTGCGTGAACGAGGGCCACGAGCTTCTCCTCGTTTTGGATCATAACCAACAATATAAGTGTCTTTATCAAACATGGCTGACTGGAAACGAGCGTAAGGACACATATGCAAACAAACGATTGAACGCATCCACCCTGCGTTTCCATAAGTACAGCCGGCAAAGAAAAGAACCCAAAATGCAGGTAAAAAATCACTATTTAAGGTAAAAAAATCAACAACGAGTTCTTTTACAGGAACAAAATAACCGACAAAAGTAATGCCAGTGGCAATAGCAATAGCAATCCATGCGAGGTGTTTGAGTGTCTTTCGAAGAAACAAGTTTGATGTCATTTTCATTTGGTCTTGTTTACGACGTTTGTTAGCTGACCCTTCTAATTTTTCTTCAAACCAAATGTACATGAAAGTCCAAACGGTTTGCGGACATAAATAACCACACCATACTCGTCCTAAAAAAGTGGTGATAAAAAACAACCCGAAGGCCGCTATCACAAAAAGAAGCGCGAGAAGAGTCAGGTCTTGAGGGAAAAGAGTCGTACCAAAGAAGCTAAACTGCTGATTTCCAATATCGAGTAAAATAGCTTGGCGGTCACCAAAGGAAATCCAAGGAGTGAGAATAAATAAGGCAAGCAGAAACCATGCTCCATAGCGGCGCAATTTCTGGAAGGTTCCTTTGCTTTGACGAACATAAATTCCAGAGCTTGGATTAAAGCGATCACTACTGGATTTATGGGTCTTAGGGTTAAATTGCTTTGGAGTCACATCCTTGATGTCTATTTTTTCCTGACTCATTATTCTTCCTAAATATTATTATTATGGTACCAAGTGAGTAATGTTGAGCATTATTTTTTACTTGGTAACTAGATGACATTGCGGATGAATTATAGCCTGATGACTAAAAGGAATACGTAAGAAGGTTCAAATTTAGTTAAAAAAGTGTGTTTTATTTGATAGGAAACCGATCTGGTTCGGTGACAAACCAGATCATAGCATGGTGAGTTACTTATAAAATCCCACGAGCTTTTAGAATTGCGGTTTTAAAATCATCTTCTTGGTCTTTAGCAAGACCTGGGATCATTTCTGTTTTTTCGCTATTTCGCATTTTTAGATGATAGATTAGAACATCATCAGTAAGGTCTTCTAACTTACCTTCATATTTTGTTTCTTCTGCAAGTTTTACAATAAACTGCATAAGATTGAGTTCTGGTTCTTTTTTCCATTCAGGGTGAATTAATTCGATTAATTCATTTACGCGGTGACATTTCATTGAGCATTCTCCTTATAATTATTAGGGTTAGTATATATCAGTTATAAGGGATGTTAATACCAGTTAGAGTAAGTAAATGATCGGATTCTCATGTAGAAAAAAGTGCTTTTTAAAAAAGAAAAAGCGCAACCAATAGGCTACGCTTTTAAATTATGCCGCACATGAAACTTCTTTTTCAGTTTCTGTTTTTTCTGAAACCACTAAAGTCATTTCAGGTACGTTCTTTTTCGCAACAGCTGCTTTTACAAAGTGGCTGCGACGACGATCCACGCTATGTGTTGAAGCAGAGCGTGAGAACCTGACAGTCATAGGACGCATTATCTATCTCTATAGTCAGGCACTTCCTTGGCCAAATTAATGACCTAACTATTTATGAGTTACATCAAGGTGAAACTCTTTTTAGCTTTCGCCAATCCAAATAAATAGTCAGGATTATGTGTTTAAAAAACACCCTATAAGGGTAACATAAACTGTCAATTAGTCGAGGTGCATCTCAGCGTAATTATGATAACTGAGCAATAATAAGAGAATAAAACATGGATTGGTTAGGAGATAAAAATGTCTTTTTTTAAAAAAACGTTAGCGTCATTAGGCATTGGTTCTGCAAATGTGGATACGATCATTCACCATGAAGTTTTGATACCAGGGCAAAAAGCTCAAGTAACTATTGAAGTTACTGGCGGTGCAACGGCTCAAGATATTGATAATATTGATTTGAAATTATGTTGTCAGTACAAAAAAGAAGTTCATCGTAAAAGCGAAAATGGCTCACAAACCCAAATTATTAAGCAAACTCATGTGCTGGCGGATTGGAGTTTGCCTTATGCATTTACGATAGAGCCAAAGCAAGAACGTAAATTTGAATTTGAATTGGATCTCCCACTAAATACACCAATTACGATTGGGGATGCCAAAGTGTGGGTTCAAACAGGGTTAGATATTTCTCTTGGTTTAGATCCAACAGATAAAGACCCTATTACTGTTCGTCCTGATGATATCTTTGATGGTGTATTAACCGCTTTAGAAACTGAAGGCTTGCGGATCCGTCAGGTTGAATGTGAGCACGTTAAAGGGTTTGATTTACCTTTTGTGCAAGAGTTTGAGTTTGTGCCTTTTGATGGCCCTTATCATGGTAGTTGGCGAGAGCTTGAAATGATTGCTCATAGAACAGCGGATGAGCTGCAATTATGGTTTGAGATAGACAGAAGGCATAAAGGTGGTGCGTTAGGTTTATTATCCTCAATGCTTGGACGTGGTGAGTTAAAAAGAAAATTAAGCCTACCAACCCGCTTAACGCCAGAAGAAGCAGGAAAGCAAGTAATTGATTTCTTAAATCAAACCACTTAATTGATAAATTTGATGAAAAAATGACACATTTAAGCTTACAACTGTACGCTTAAATGTGTCATACTGATCTTATCGAGTAATCACTCTATGAGATAATTATGTCTACCTCCGCTCCATATTCCAAAAAAGAAGAATTAGCGAACAGTTTAAGCCATGCTTTAGGGATGGTTTTTGGTGTTGTTGCTTTAATCTTATTGCTTTTAAAAGCCAATGCAGCTAATGCGGATTGGCTAACCATAACCAGTATGTCTGTTTATGGTGCGAGTATTATTTTACTTTTTTTAGCGTCGACGCTTTACCATTCTATTGCTGCACCTAAAGCGAAAAGATTATTAAAAACTTTGGATCATTGTGCGATTTTTCTTTTGATTGCGGGTAGCTATACGCCCTATTTATTGGTGAGTTTGAGAACACCATTAGCCTACTGGTTGATGGGTGTGATTTGGGCTATTGCGCTTATTGGTATTATTGGAAAAATTGTATTTGTATATCGATTTAAAAAATTATCGCTAATTACCTATCTCATAATGGGATGGTTATCAGTGATTGCTGTGTATCAATTGGTTATTCATATCGATATTAACGGTGTGATTTTGCTGGGACTTGGTGGTGTGATTTATTCTTTAGGGGTTATTTTTTATGTCGCCAAAAAGATCCCATATAACCATGCTATTTGGCACTTATTTGTATTAGGTGGCTGTGTTACTCAATTCTTGTCGATTTATTATTACGTAAAGCCAGTTTAATACCAGCTTAGAAATAAAAATGGCCTAGTAGAAATACTAGGCCATTTTTCATTGTTACTGCGTTAAATTTAATATTAACCCTTCCAAAAGGCTGGGAAGAATAAAACCAATACGGTTAAAATTTCTAATCGCCCCATCAACATTCCAATGCTGAGTATCCATTTTGCCGTATCTGGTAGTGTTGCAAAGTTACCTGTTGGACCAACAATATGCCCCATACCTGGACCTGCGTTAGCAACTGCAGTAACGGCACTGGTGATACTCGTTACGGGATCAAGCCCTAAGCTACCTAATAACGCAGAGATAATGATGATGGTTAATAGGAAGGTAAAGACAAGCGCAACAACCGAACGTGCAATGTCATCGGTTACTGGACGGCCATTATAACGTTGAACAAAGATCCCTGATGGGTGGATCAGTTTCATCATCTGCTTATTCAACATGGTGGAGGCGATTTGAAAGCGGAAGATTTTTATACCACCCGCTGTCGAACCTGAACATGCACCTGTTAGCATAACAAAAGCAAAGATGATGGCAGGGAATGCCCCCCACGATGTAAAGTCATCCAAACCAAAACCCGTTGTAGTCACAACAGAAACAATATTAAACACAGAGACTCGTAACGCATCCATAATGGCATAGTCATTATGAATCACTAACCAAATCGCAACTAATAAGCTGGTGATTAATACTAATTTTAGAAAACCAACGACCTGAGCATCTTTAAAGAGAACTTTGGGATCGCGCTTTTTAAGTACTTGAATGAAGAGTAAGAAAGGCAAACCACCTGCAAACATAAAGAATGATGCTACCCAGTGAGTGCTATTTGAAAAACGATTCATTGAACTATCAGAGGTGGAATATCCTCCTGTGGATAGCGTGGTAAATGCGTGGTTTATGGCTTCAAACGGCGTCATTCCTGTCACTAAATAGCTTAAGAAACACAGCAAGGTTAAGCTTAAATATACATTCACTATGTATTTGGCGACATATTTGGTTCTTGGGGCGCTTTTATCTGACCAATCAGAAGATTCCGTTTGGAACAGTCGCATACCACCGACATTGAGCATAGGTAAGATGGCTACTGCCATTACAATAAAGCCTACACCACCTAGCCACTGTAGCGTTGAACGCCATAATAAAATGCTTGGTGCCATATCATCTAACCCACTGAGCACCGTTGAACCTGTCGTTGTGATGCCTGACATGGTTTCAAAGTAAGCGTCGGTAAAGCTGATGTGGTTAATAAACACAAAAGGGAGTGCGGCAAAAGCGCTTGCAATGGTCCACACAAGTGTTGTTATTAAAAACATATCCCGCACGTTCATTTTAAACTGTTTGCTGCGGCCCAAAGTTAAACAAGCAAATGCCACTATGTGAGTAATGGCAACCGCTTGTCCAAATTCGATAAAACCACCAGTACCTGTAAACAGTGCTACGAGTGTCGGGATATACATAAATAGGGCAAGTTTTGATAAAACAAGCCCTATTACAAATAGGATCGGTTTGTAGTTAACCATAATTATAAGAAGAACGGACTCGGTTGGAATAAGCGTTCTACATCCTGAACGTATTTCTTATCCACTAGGAACATAACAACGTGATCATCCTGCTCTATCACGGTCTTATCGTGGGCGATTAATACTTCTTCACCTCGAACAATTGCACCAATGGTTGTGCCCGGTGGTAGTTTTATGTTTTGAACTTCTCTACCAACGACTTTTGATGTGGTTTCATCACCATGTGCAATGGCTTCAATCGCTTCGGCTGCACCACGACGAAGAGATGATACGTTAACGATATCAGCACGACGAACATGCGTTAATAGCGCTGAAATTGTCGCTTGTTGTGGTGAGATAGCCACATCAATAACGCCACCCTGTACTAAATCCACATAAGCGCCACGTTGAATCAATACCATGACTTTTTTAGCGCCCATGCGTTTTGCTAGCATGGCTGACATGATATTGGCTTCATCTTCGTTAGTGACAGCGATGAACACATCAACTTGATCTATGTGTTCTTCACTCAGTAACTCTTGGTCTGCAGCATCACCACAAAATACAATACTTTCTTCAAGCAGCTCAGATAACTCTTCTGCTCGTTTCATATTACGTTCAATCAGTTTAACGCTGTAGTTTTGTTCTAAGCGTCTCGCAAGACCTGCGCCGATATTACCGCCACCAACAATCATAATTCGTTTGTATGGGCGCTCTAAACGTTGTAACTCACTCATTACTGCACGGATATGGTTACTTGCTGCAACGAAGAATACTTCATCGTCAGCTTCGATAACGGTCGTTCCCTGAGGACGAATTGGTCGGCCTTGACGGAAAATAGCCGCAACACGAGTATCAATATGAGGCATGTGATCACGAAGTGCGGATAATGCATTACCAACTAGAGGGCCACCATAATAGGCTTTAACAGCAACAAGACTTACTTTCTTCTCAGCAAAGCTGGCTACCTGAAGCGCGCCTGGGTATTCGATTAAGCGTTCGATGTACCCTGTTACTAGTTCTTCTGGTGCGATCAAATGATCAACTGGAATCGCATCAGATTGGAAAAGGCGCTCTTTTTCTCTTAAATATTCAGGAGAACGAATACGAGCAATACGGTTTGGTGTATTAAATACAGTAAATGCAATTTGACAGGCGATCATGTTCGTTTCGTCGGAATTAGTGACGGCAACTAACATATCAGCATCTTGTGCACCGGCTTCTCTTAATGTATCTGGGTGACTAGCAAACCCTTGAACTACACGTAAATCGTATTTATCTTGCAACTCACGCAGTCGTTCAGATCTCTTATCAACAACCGTAATATCGTTGTTTTCGCCCACCAAGTTCTCAGCTAATGTGCCGCCCACTTGACCCGCACCTAAGATGATGATTTTCATACCGTTTGCTCGCTCGTATTCCGATTAGGCTTTTTGTAGAACGGCGTAGTAGAAGCCGTCCATATTCTCTTCACCTGGAAGAATTTGACGTCCTGGTTTTTCAGGATCTGTATTATCAATTAATGTTGCATCACTTGTACGTGCTAAAAACGCTTTTACTTGATCGCAGTTTTCTAAAGGCGTAATTGAACAAGTCGCATAAACCATGGTGCCGCCAGATTTTAACTGTAACCACATAGCGTCAAAGATTTCACTTTGCAGTTCAGCCAGTGCTTTAATATCTTCTGCACGACGTAACCACTTGATGTCTGGGTGACGACGAATAACCCCTGTTGCAGAACAAGGTGCGTCCAATAAAATGCGGTCAAATTGTTCGCCTTTCCACCATTCTTCTGGGTGGCGTGCATCACCACAAATAACTTGTGCTTTAAGGTTTAAACGCTCTAAGTTTTCATAAACTCGTTTTAAACGTGTTTCATCACAATCAATAGCAACCACATTTGTATCTTGTGTGCGTTCTAAAATGTGCGCTGTTT
Organism: Aliivibrio sp. S10_S31; assembly: GCF_014694495.1. Taxonomy (NCBI): domain Bacteria; kingdom Pseudomonadati; phylum Pseudomonadota; class Gammaproteobacteria; order Vibrionales; family Vibrionaceae; genus Aliivibrio; species Aliivibrio sp. S10_S31. The sequence goes on from NZ_JAAUWR010000020.1 coordinate 78,318, forward strand.
TACCACCAGGAGCCGCACAGCAATCAAGAATTAATTCGCCATTTTGAGGTTGTAGGTACTCTGCTGATAATTGAGCTGCTGCATCTTGTACCGATACCCAACCTTGTTCAAAGCCAGGAAGAGTATATACATCACGCGCTTTATCTAATAACAGAGCATCTGTTGCTTGGCTGTGTGGCGTAACGCTGATTTCTTCTTTTTCAAGTAGAGCTATATACTCATCACGAGTGTGATGTTGGCTATTAACACGTAGCCACATTGGTGCTTTACTGTTATTGGCTTCAACAATAGTTTCCCATTGTTCTGGGTAGGCTTGTTGTAGCATTTTCAATAACCAGCCCGGATGACCATATTTACCTGAGTCATGGCTTACTGATTTTGCATCCAATTCTTCTTGGCTACGTTGATAATTACGTAATACCGCGTTGATCAGTCCACGTAGTTTTGGACCTTTTAAATTCTTTGTACCTTCAACGGTTTCCGCTACTGCTGCGTGTGCAGGAATACGCATGAAACTCAGTTGGTAAATACCCACAAGAATTAGATGATGGAATACTCGTTGTTTTCCCTTTAATGGCTTATCCATTAATGATTGAGCAACAGACTCTAAACGAGGAAGAAAGCGCAGTACGCCATAGCAGATCTCTTGCAGTAAAGCTTGGTCACGAGGTTTGATCTCAGATTGAGCTTTTGGAAGCGCTGAAGAGAGAGAATGACCCTGATCGACAACTTGATAAATAACTTTGGCTGCCGCAGCACGAACGTTCATGTCATCACCTAAAATATGGTTGGCAAAAATAAAAAGGCAAATACGATATTTGCCATTTAAAAACGAAGGTGGCAATTATGCCACCTTTTTATATTTTTGAAGAATTAGTTAAGGGTATTACCCACTTCAAACCATTCTTTGCGAGAATTCAAAATATCTTGAACACCCATTGCTTTTTTTCCAGGTACTTGCAGTTGTTCAAAGACAATTGCATCTGAACCTGTCGCAACATAAATGCCCGTTTTATCCGCTTGGATAATGGTGCCTGGTGTTGCATCTCCGGTATAGCTTTCAACACGAGATTGCCATACTTTAATGGCTTTATCTTCAACAGAGAAGTGACTCATTGGCCATGGGTTAAAAGCACGAACACAGCGTTCAATAGCAATTGCATCCATTGTCCAATCAATCTTTGCTTCTTCTTTGCTTAGTTTTTTCGCGTAATTAGCCAGTTCATCATCTTGTTTTTGTGCAATAGCAGAGCCATCAGCAATATCAGATAAACAATCAACTAAAGCGATTGGACCTAGTTCAGCTAATTTGTCGTACATTGAGGCGCTTGTATCGGTTGCTTCGATAGGCAAAGTTGCAATCTTCAGCATATCGCCAGTATCTAAACCAATATTCATTTGCATGATAGTTACGCCAGTCTCGGCGTCACCTGCCCAAATAGAGCGTTGAATAGGTGCAGCACCACGCCAACGAGGAAGAATCGAGCCATGAACGTTAATGCAACCTAATTTTGGTGTATCTAACACCGCTTGTGGTAGCAGTAAGCCATAAGCAACCACAACCATTAAATCAGCATTTTGGTCAGCAAGCTCTTGCTTTGCTTCGTCACTCTTAAAGTTTTCAGGCTGGAACACAGGAATATTGTGCTCAAGCGCCAGCTCTTTTACTGGGCTTGCTGTTAGCTTTTTACCACGACCTGCTGGGCGATCAGGTTGAGTGTATACGCCAATCACTTCATGGTGAGAGTCGATAAGTGCTGATAAATGGCGAGCAGCGAAATCGGGTGTGCCCGCAAAAATAATGCGTAATGGTTTGCTCAAATTAACCTCGGTATCAATTACTGATTTTTAGCGTTGAATTTTTTGATTTTCTCTAGTTTTTCTTTAATACGCTTACGCTTTAGAGGCGATAAGTAATCAACGAATAACTTGCCATCAAGGTGATCCAGTTCGTGCTGAACACAGATAGCTAATAAATCATCAGCATCAAAGCTAAATTCATTACCATCGCGGTCAAGAGCGCTAACTGATACCTCTGCTGAGCGAGGAACAAGTCCTTTAGCTCCAGGAACAGACAAACAGCCTTCTTCAATACCATCATCACCACTTTTTTGTGTGATAACAGGATTGATTAGAACCATTGGTTCGTCACGAGTTTCAGAAACATCAATCACAACGATACGTTGGTGAAAATCGACTTGTGTAGCAGCAAGGCCAATACCTTCTTCGTCGTACATGGTTTCAATCATGTCATCGACAAATTTTTGGATTTCAGGTGTTACTGCTTCTACCGGTTTTGCTACGGTACGTAGACGGTCATCCGGGAACGTTAATACTTCTAATAAAGCCATAAATACTCAAAATGTTGAACTGCGCCGAAAACGGCATAAACCTAATAGTTCCAATTCTAGACATTTTATTGAGCAAATGACAGCATCGGTTGGTATGTCTGACAAGGAAAGCGGACCATGTTAAAAAAAACACTCATTTTTTCGTCATTAATTAGCGCAATTTTATTTTCATCACCATCAATATCAAGTGATGATAAATTGGTTTTAAAACAAGATTATCCGGAACAATACACCGTTAAAAAAGGGGATACTCTCTGGGATATTTCGGCGTTATTTTTAGATAGTCCTTGGTTTTGGCCAAAATTATGGAAAATTAACCCAGATATAAATAATCCTCACTTAATTTATCCTGGAGATGAATTAACGTTAAGTTGGCACAATGGTAATCCGGTATTAAGTGTTAAACCGCTTAAAAAATTGTCGCCTAAAATGCGTAAGGTGGTAAAAGAGCCAGTTCCTACCTTACCCACTAGCTTAGTAGTGCCTTATTTACAGTCAGATCGTTTAATTGATGATGTGAATTACCAAACGTCTTACCGAGTACTTGGAACCAGTGATGGTCGTAAATTTTTAAGTTCGAGTGAAAGAGTGTACGTTGATGCTGAGCTATCGCATAAAGAATGGGGTATATACCGAGTCGTTAATGAATTTTCTCGTCAGGATGACAAAGCTTCATCTTATGCCCTTCGTCTTGTTGGTGTCGCTGAGTTAGCCGAAAGCAATGAAGATATGAGTGGATTAAAAATCATTAAACAGCAACAAGAAATTGCGATTAATGATGTGGTTTTACCTATTTCTTCAGATGAAATAAAAACAGAATTAACCACAACGTTTTACCCTCAACCTGCACCAAAAGATATTGATGTTTCCATACTTGGTTCCATTGATGGTGGTGAATACTTAGCGGTTAATCAAGTTGCAGTGATAGATAAAGGCAGTAATGACGGCTTATTGCAAGGAAGTATGTTTTCTTTGAAAGAGGAAGGAAACATTGTTAATGGCAATAAAGGCGAGTATTACTATGAAGTTGATAAAGACACCAAGAAAAAAGGCATTCAATTACCTCAAACGGAAATTGGTGAATTAATCGTTATTAGACCTTATGAAAAATTTAGCTTAGCACTCATTACAAAAAGTGAAATGCCAATACACAAAGGTGTTATAGCGGTTTCTCCTGATGAGGAATAAATAACGTTATGTCCATTTCCGAAGAACATCTGTCGGCTTGGCTAACCTTATGCTTTTGTCCTAGAGTAGGCGGGAAGATCATGTCCCGTTTACTCAGTGTTGATTCAGCTGAAAATATTCTGCAATACAATGATGAGCAATTACAGGCTTTAGGTCTCTCATCATCTCAAATATCCTATCTAAAGCAGACGGCAAATAAGCAGGTTGAAACCTGTTTGACTTGGCAAGAAAAGAGTTCTGAACATACGATATTGCCATTAACTGACCCTAGATACCCTAAATTGTTGTCTGAGATTAGCGCTCCACCTCCAGTGTTGTTTGTTAAGGGGGATGCTCTCTGTTTATCTGAGCCACAAGTGGCTATTGTCGGGAGCCGAAATGCCAGTCTGGAAGGATTGGATTGTGCCAAAGAGTTTGCTCGTTCTATTGTTCAGCATAATTATGTTGTAACTAGCGGTCTTGCTCTTGGTGTCGATGGATATGCACATCATGGTGCAATAGAAGCAAAAGGAAAAACCATTGCTGTTCTTGGTTCTGGTCTAGAAAAGATATACCCAGCCAAGCATCGCTCCTTAGCTCAGAGAGTGAGTGAAAATGGCGCCTTAGTTTCTGAGTTTAGGCCTGATGCTCCACCAAGAGCGGATAACTTTCCACGACGCAATCGAATCATTAGTGGTTTATCAACAGGGGTTCTTGTTGTTGAAGCGGCAGAGCGTTCAGGGTCTTTAATTACAGCAAGATATGCAAATGAACAAGGACGAGAGGTATTTGCTTTACCTGGTTCTATTCAAAACCCAACAGCTCAAGGTTCGAATGGTTTAATTAAATCTGGAGCAACATTAGTATCTTCTCCTGATGATATTTTTAATGAAATAGGAGCTCTGACTGAGTGTGCACTATCTCATCAACCATCACTTTTCGAACAAGAAGTTATCACAGAACAATTGCCATTTCCTGAAGTGTTCGCTACCGTAGGCGGTGAGGCGACGCCTGTCGATATAATCGCAGAGCGGTGTCAGATGCCTGTACATGAAATCATGATGCAATTACTTGAATTAGAGTTGCAAGGTTTCATCGCTGCAGTCCCAGGGGGTTACATTAAAAAGCGGAGGGGCTAGCCATGATGGATGTTCTGATGTATCTATTTGAAACATATATCCATAGTGATGTTGAACTGAATGTAGAACAAGAAAAATTAGAAGATGAATTGCTAAAAGCAGGCTTTCACCAAGAAGCAGTATATAAAGCGTTAGATTGGTTAGAAGATCTGGCTCGTTTACAAGATACGGACGAGCACGCTCGTGTTGCAACAGGAACGTCAACGTCAATGCGAATTTATACTCAACAAGAAATTGATGGGATAAATACGGCATGTCGTGGTTTTTTACTTTTCTTAGAACAAATTAAAGTACTTACTAGCGAAACTCGTGAAATGGTAATTGAGCAAGTAATGGCTTTAGAAACGGATGAACTGTCATTAGATGATCTAAAGTGGGTTGTTCTAATGGTATTGTTTAATGTTCCAGGACAGGAAAGCGCTTATACACAGATGGAAGAATTATTGTATACCTCTGATGTAGGCTTGACTCACTAAGGCTGAGAGAATGTCTGGAAAGATTGATAAAGAATTATTTCAAGCGCATGAGCATGCGTTAGAGCATGAAATATGCCCTCAATGTAACGGTGAACTAAGTATCCGTTATGGAAAAAGAGGTCCATTTTTAGGTTGTCAAAATTACCCTGAATGTGACTATATTCGTCCATTAAAAAGTAATGATGGTCATGTAGTGAAAGAGTTAGGGATCCCATGCCCTCAATGTGAAAGTGAATTGGTGTTGAGACAAGGCCGATATGGAATGTTTATCGGTTGTTCTGCATATCCATCATGTACTCACATTGAATCTTTAGAACAAAAGAAAGAGTCGTCGCAAGCAGAAACGGTTTGCCCTAGTTGTCATAAAGGACATTTACAAGAGAAACAATCTCGTTTTGGTAAATCATTTTACGCGTGTGATGCCTACCCTGCTTGTCGTTTTGCGGTTAATTTAGAGCCACAGCAAGGGTGTTGCCAAAAATGTGGTTTTGAGTTGCTCTTAAAAAAAGAAACAGCGGCAGGAACTCGTTTAATCTGTGCTGATAAAAAATGTGCAGAAGTTCAGAGCCAATCAGAGTAACTTAATCACAAGTATTAAGTTACTCATACCCTGAGATTTAAGAAAGAGCTTTAAAGGCTTGTTTATCTAAAATATTTGCAAGTTTAGAAAGCTCTTTTTGTAGCATTTCAGGGGAGTCGGCACACACGTTAATATGGCCCATTTTTCTACCCGCTCGCTTCTCTTTTCCATACCAATGAATATGGCAATTCGGCATTGTTAATATTTCATCTGGTAAGCTATCTTCACCTAAAATATTAATCATCGCAGTTGAGCGAAGTAATTGATTACCCGTTAATGGTAAGTTGCATACCGCTCGAATGTGCATTTCAAATTGGCAAATATCGGTCCCTTGTTGAGTCCAGTGCCCCGAATTATGTACACGAGGAGCAATTTCATTTACAAGTAATTTTCCGTCTACATCGAAAAACTCAATAGCAAGCACTCCGATATAATTAAGTTCATCAGCGATAGCGGTAAACATTTCATCGGCTTGTTGTTGTAAATTACTTGTCCCTTCTAAAGCGGTTGATAAAGCAAGAACACCATCGACATGAACATTTTCAGTCAGTGGGTAAGTCACCATTTGACCGTTTTTATTACGAGCGCCAATGAGTGAAACTTCACGGTTAAATGGAATAAATTGTTCTGCAACTATTGCTTGATTTGGAGAGCTTTTAATTAACTCATCCATTTCTTCCCAAATAGAATCAACTTGTGATACGTCTTTTAAGCGCCATTGACCTTTTCCATCATAACCGCCTAACGCACTCTTCAATACCATAGGGATCCCTACGGTATCGATGGCATTCAGAAAGTCCTGTTTAGTATTGATATTATGGTATTTGGCATTTGCAACATGCGCGTTATCTAATAATTTTTTTTCAAGGCGGCGATCACCACCTGCTTTTATTGCATCAGGCGTTGGTTGAAATTTTCCACTTACACTACAAATATCTAGAATATGATGAGGAATATGTTCAAACTCAGCCGTAATAACATCGACTTGTTTAATGGCTTGTTCTAATGATAAATCAATCGGCTGTTGAGTTAATGGATGTACAATTTGTTGGCTATTAACATCATAAGCGATCACATCAATATTTAATGGAGCACTAGCTAAAGACATCATTCGTGCTAATTGACCTGAACCTAAAATAAGAACATTCATGATTAATCCTCTGATGGATCTGGGTTCTCTAACACCATTTCAGTTTGTTCTTTACGGAAAGCTTCAACCGCAGCCATTACTTCTTCGTTTGATGTTCCAATGATTTGAGCTGCAAGGATACCCGCATTAGCCGCTCCCGCTTCACCTATCGCAAGAGTACCAACAGCAATACCTTTTGGCATCTGTACAATTGAAAGTAATGAATCCATACCTTTAAGTGCACGAGATTGTACTGGAACACCTAAAACAGGAACACTTGTGAATGCTGCTGCCATTCCAGGAAGGTGTGCTGCACCACCCGCACCTGCGATAATTACTTTGATGCCACGATCTTTTGCTTGAGTTGCATAATCGGCAAGTAACTGAGGTGTTCTATGAGCAGAAACCACTTTTGTCTCATAAGGCACATTAAAGCGGTCAAGCATCTCAGCGGCTAGTTTCATTGTTGGCCAGTCTGATTTTGAACCCATGATAATACCGACTTTCATTGTGAACTCCTTAAATAAAGATATTGGCAATATAGAAAAGTTATCCGCATTATACGGTTATTTTTTATTAAGGAAAACGTTTGCGTAAGGAAAAGCTAAACTTATTAATGAATGATGACAATTCAAAAAAGGAAAGCGGTTGTGTGATTTGAGTAGATCAATAGAATAGATACTATATATAGAAGAGAGTGGTATTAATATGAAGAATCTAAATCAAGTCGTAGATGCCTTGAAGCAAGGGAATGTTATCGCTTATCCGACCGAAGGTGTTTTTGGTGTTGGTTGCGATCCTGATAACGAACAAGCGTTACTAAATTTATTGGATGTAAAAAAGAGACCAAAAGAAAAAGGATTAATTTTGATTGCTGCATCTATAGAGCAATTATTACCTTATATCGATTTAGAACAATTAACAGAAGAGCAAGTAAATACCATTAAAGCATCATGGCCAGGTCCTGTGACTTGGATTGTTCCAGTTAAAACAAGCACATTACCTTTAGTTACTGGGCAATTTGATAGTATTGCTGTCAGAGTAACAGCTCATCCTCAAGTGAAAGCTATTTGTAATGCATTCGGTAAACCTATTACTTCAACGAGTGCTAACCTTTCAGGATTGGAGCCTTGTCGAAGTGTCGCTGAAGTTGAAGCTCAACTAGGGGATACGGGGGTGGTCATTTTTCAAGGTGAAGTAGGTAATCGGACTCAACCTACTGAAATTCGTGATGCGAAAACAGGTAATACGCTGCGTCAGGGGTAATGCATCAATGATTGGTTTAAGGTAAGGTTACTCACATCATTTTAGTTCTTTCATTGCAGGGAATATTTTTACATGGACAAGTATGCCGTTTTTGGTAATCCGATTAAACACAGCAAATCACCTTTTATTCATACCCTATTTGCTCGTCAAACAATGCAGGATTTAGAATATTCAGCAATTGAAGCACCAATAAACGGTTTTGTTGAGTCAGTAACAGCGTTTTTTTCTCAACAAGGAAAAGGCTGCAATGTAACAGTCCCTTTTAAAGAGGAAGCGTTTCAGTTTGCTGATCAATTAACAGAAAGAGCAAAACTCGCAGGAGCTGTAAATACACTTAAAAAATTGGATGATGGCATTATTTTAGGTGATAACACCGATGGCGAAGGGTTAGTTCAAGACTTATTGCAGTACCAAGTACCTTTAGAAGATAAACACATTTTATTAATTGGTGCTGGTGGCGCAGCTCGTGGCGTTATTCTTCCTTTGTTAAAACAAAATCCAGCTTCTATTACGCTTGTTAATCGAACTTATGAAAAAGCAAAACAACTTGCGGAACTGTTTTCTCCTTATGGAAGGATAGAAGTAAAAAAGATGAGTGATATTAATAAAGGGTTTGATGTCATTATCAATTCAACATCAGCAAGCTTATCTGGGGAGCTTCCTCAGATTGATCCTGTCATATTCTCAGGTGGTGCGATTAGCTATGACATGATGTATGGCTCTGGTAAAACCATCTTTAATCAATGGGCATTAGAAAATGATGCTTACCAAGCTTATGATGGATTAGGAATGCTAGTTGGTCAGGCTGCAGAAAGCTTTACTGTATGGAGAGGGCTACGTCCAGGTAGTAAACAAATTTTGCGTGAATTACGAAAGAACTTAGAAGGTATGTAATGAATCAGTCGATTCTCTTTTCAGACGATTTAACCGTAGAACTAGAAAAGCAGCGTGTGCGTTTTTCAGCACAACAAATGGGAAGCTTAATTAACTGTTCAGTTTCATTCTCATGGCTTGAAGAAGAAAGTGGTGAATCTATTTGCCATCATGATAAAGCGAATGAGGTTTTTAACCAGTTACGCTTTGATATAGAAGAGAAAGCTGAAGCATTGATTGAAGATGAAGAATTCAATGCTTCAGGAGAGATTGAAATTAATTAATTTCTTCTTCTATATAGTCATTCTTAAAATTAACGTAATTTAATGCAGATTTTTTAAGTGATACAATTTCCTCTATAGATAGAGGGCGAACTTGTTTTACTGGGCTACCTATATAAAGGTAGCCACTTTCAAGACGCTTGTTTGGTGGAACAAGAGAGCCAGCACCAATCATTACATCTGCCTCAATATAAGCGTTGTCTAGAATAATGCTTCCCATTCCAACAAGAACTCGGTCTTCAATTACGCAACCATGCAACATAACTTTGTGACCAATAGTGACATCATTGCCAATAACTAAAGGTGCACCTTTTGGGTTCTCAGGGTTTTTATGGGTAACATGCAAAACTGAACCATCTTGAATATTTGTTCTATCGCCAATAGAAATACTATTTACATCACCTCTAGCAACAACCAAAGGCCAAACACTAGAGTCTTGGCCAATAGTAATTTCTCCAATTAATACAGAAGAGGTATCTATATAAGTATTAGAGCCGATTGAAGGAAAGTTTGATTTATAGCGTCGTAATGAAGAAATCATAGAATAAACCTCAAAAATGATAATTTAGTGTTAATAATATGCGTTATAAAAGATAATTTAGCACCGATTTGTATGGACTTTAACCATAAAAACAAAAAAACGATTTTTTTTGAAAAAAGGGCTTGCTAATGTGATCTAACTCTCTATAATGCGACCTCACTGACACGGAGAGCCCATCCCATAAGGGGTTAGCAACCAAGGTCAGAACGGCAATTAAAAATTTAGTTTCAAATAAGTGCTTGACACTGAAACTTAAATCGATAAAATGACCGTCCTCTTCACAGAAAAGCGGAAACGCTTTGAAAAGTAGAAGAAAAGCTCTTTAACAATTAGAAACCTATTAATCTGTGTGGGCACTTGTGAATTGATAATCAACAAATTATCAATGAGCTGAGTAACTACACAAAATTACTTTTATGTAACAATCAGTATTAATCATTGAGTCGGTTTTGTTTCTGCTGAAACAAACCAAAAAAACTTTAATTGAAGAGTTTGATCATGGCTCAGATTGAACGCTGGCGGCAGGCCTAACACATGCAAGTCGAGCGGAAACGACTTAACTGAACCTTCGGGGAACGTTAAGGGCGTCGAGCGG
>NZ_JAAUWR010000021.1:0-87305 GCF_014694495.1 Aliivibrio sp. S10_S31
GCATGGGACTCTAGGAGGAAAGAGCCCCATAGATTTTGAGTTAAGTAACTAAAACCCCGTGTCTACTTTTAAGGGGTCATATCAACCTGAAACCTGAAACCTGAAACCTGAAACCTGAAACCTGAAAATTAGTACCAGTAAGGCTCTTGCTTTTGCTCTTATAGAAGCGAAGCGTTCTAGTCCCTAGTCCCTAGTCCCTAGTCCCTAGTCCTTAGCATCTATAACCAAATCCCAACCAATATTCGTCTGCTTATCCGCTTCAATCTCTAACTCCGATCTCGTTAGAGGATTCGCCGCCAACCAAGCCCCATCAATCGACAATGACAAAACATCATTTTTTTCTGATAGCGTTACAGTAGGTGCTAAATTTACATCACGACGATGAGTGAGAATAATCGCTAAACGTAAAATACGTAGCATGCGTTGAGCGGAGATATCAGAAACTGCATGTTGAGTTGGCATGGCTGAGAAATATTCGCGGTAACGGCGTAATAACTCACCAATTAAGTGTTTTTGAGCGCGAGTGAAACCAGGTAAATCCAGTGCGTTAATTAAATAGGCTGAGTGCTCTCCACCTTTTTTATAATCAATACACATACCAATTTCATGAAGCTGAGTTGCCGCAGTAAGCAATGACAATGCTTGTGGCTCAGTAAGCCAGTCGTTACCACATTGCTGCACAAGTTGAATTGAGAGGTCGGTGACTTGTTGAGCGTAGTCAACGTCTAATTGATAACGCTGTTGGGTGCTCTTTATTGTGCGTTGACACACTTCATCGTGTTGCAGTTCATCGATCATTCCGTAGCATAGGCCTTCACGTAACGCGCCGCCAGCTAGAGTCATAGAATCGATGTTCAATAATTCAAAAATAGCAATAAGGATGGATAAACCGCTTGGGAACACTAATGCTCGCTCAAGTGTTAACCCATCAATATCTAACTCTTCTAAGTGTTCATATTGCATTGCTTGCTTTTGAAGGCGCTTTAGCTTGGCTAAGGTGATGACCTCATCCATGCCTTGCGCCAACATAATTTCTTGCAATGCTTGTACCGTACCACTGGCTCCAACACAGGTCTGCCAACCTAAGTCAGTATATTGCTGTAAAATTGGAGCTAACGTCTCTTTAGCGCCGGCAATTGCCGCATCGAAGTTCTTTTGGGTTAGGGCACGATCTTTAAAGTAGCCTTCTAGCCAAGTTACACAACCCATTTTTAAGCTTGTGAGTGCTTGTGCTTCAAAGCCTTCGCCAATAATTAGCTCTGTACTTGCTCCGCCGATATCAACGACTAAACGACGGCCATTACCACCTGAAGTGTGCGCAACTCCTTGGTAAATCATACGAGCTTCTTCTTCGCCTTCGATCACGTTAATGTTGTGACCTAAGATTTGATTGGCTTTTTCTAAGAAGATATCCACATTGCTAGCGACACGCAGCGTTGCTGTACCGACAATGCGAATATTTTCTACAGGGATGTCTTGCAGACGTTCTGCAAATAAGCTCAAACAATCCCACCCACGTTGCATAGCTTCATGGCTGAGTGTGTTATTTTCATTTAATCCCGCAGCTAAACGAACTTTACGTTTAATTTTAGCCATGGTTTGCACACTACCATTTATATGACGCACAACAAGCATATGGAAGCTATTGGAGCCTAAATCGATGGCGGCATACATAGGTGATATTGTTGAACTTTTCATAACATCCTTTTACTTTTTTACTGAGCTCTCAACTTACGATTGAGTATTGCGTGGTTGACGTGGGCGAGAATGCTTACGGTTGCCGCCTTGACGTTGACCATTGTTGTTACGACGATTTTGCTGCGGACGACGTTGAAGACGTAATGGTGCAGGCAAATCTTCTAATAATGCAGAAGCATCGTAATCAGATTGTGGGATTGAATGCTCAATGTACTCTTCGATAGCAGGAAGATTAATTGCGTATTCTTCACATGCAAAGCTAATAGAGTTACCGCTTGCACCTGCACGACCTGTACGGCCAATACGGTGAACGTAATCTTCAGCTTCGTTTGGTAAATCAAAGTTAAATACGTGTGTTACTTGTGGAATATGTAGACCACGAGCAGCTACATCGGTAGCAACTAAGATATCAACATTACCCTGTGTAAATTCTTCTAAAATGCGCTCACGTTTTTTCTGTGGAACGTCACCTGTAAGAAGGCCAACACGGTGTTTATCAGCGGCTAAGTGACCCCAAACTGATTCACATTTGTGTTTTGTGTTTGCAAAGATAATCGCACGATCTGGCCATTCTTCTTCAATAAGTGTTTGAAGCAATGCCATTTTATGATCATTTGAAGGATAGAAAAGTTCTTCCTTAATGCGATGACCTGTTTTTTGCTCTGGTTCAACAACAACGTGCTCTGGCTCTTGCATGTGTTCAAAAGCAAGCTCTTGCACACGGTAAGATAGCGTCGCAGAGAACAGCATGTTTAAGCGTTCTGTTGGCGCAGGCATACGACGGAAGATAAAGCGAATATCTTTAATAAAACCTAAATCGAACATGCGATCGGCTTCATCAAGAACAACAGCTTGAATCATTTTAAAGTCGATGTGACCTTGCTTGTAGAAGTCAATGATACGACCGGTTGTACCGATCAAAATATCAACGCCTTGCTCAATCACTTGTTGCTGTTTTTCATAACGCTCACCACCGTAAGCCAGTGCCGCTTTTAGGCCTGTGCTTGCGATAAGTGATTCAGCATCATTGAAGATTTGAATCGCTAATTCACGTGTCGGAGCCATGATAATGGCACGCGGTTGTGTGATTTTACGACCTTCAGGTGCTGGTGTCGTTAATAGGTGATTAAAAGTAGCAGTAAGGAACGCTAACGTCTTACCTGTACCCGTTTGGGCCTGGCCTGCAATGTCTTGGCCGGCGAGCAGTACCGGCAATGCCTTAGCTTGAATTGGGGTACATTTAATGAACCCTTTTGCATTCAAACCATCGATAACCTGAGGCTGTAAACCTAGGTCGGCAAAGTTTTGCTCTGTGATGTGCGTCTTTTTCATAGCTATAGAATATCAGTTAAAGCTTGCAATACGAAACGGATTCCATTCAAATAGAGAATCAATTTGCTGGTTATCATCAAATCAGCCTTTAAATTTAACGTTGGAGTTGACGATGAGCGACAAAATTTTGCAGCTTACAGATGGCGGTTTTGAAGAAAGTGTAATCAACGCTGCAGGCCCTGTACTAGTAGATTTCTGGGCAGAATGGTGTGGTCCTTGTAAAATGATTGCCCCGATTCTGGATGAGATTGCTGATGAGTACGAAGGCAAACTAACGATTGGTAAATTAAATATCGATCAAAATGCTGGTACACCACCAAAATTTGGTATTCGTGGCATTCCAACGCTACTTCTTTTTAAAGATGGCGGCGTAGCTGCAACGAAAGTGGGTGCACTTTCAAAGACTCAACTTAAAGAGTTTCTTGATGCAAACCTATAATTTAGGATGGTATTAAGTCAGATAGAACCGCATATAATGAAAAATTATGTGCGGTTTTGTTTTATCTGAGCTAAGCTAAGCCCATAAATAGGGTTAACCCCCTAGACTAAAAACCGAATAAGTGATAATTTATCGCGCGTAATTTATACGATTTCATTTCTTGACCGAGCTCGAAGGTCATCCATTCTTAAATCAACTAAAGATAGAATCTGATTTTGACTAAACAACTACCTACCACTATGAATCTTACTGAACTTAAAAACCGACCTGTATCGGACCTTGTTGCTCTTGGCGAAACACTAGGCCTAGAAAACTTAGCTCGTCTAAGAAAACAAGACATTATTTTTTCTATTCTTAAGCAACACGCTAAGAGTGGCGAAGATATATTTGGTGACGGTGTTCTAGAGATTCTGCAAGATGGCTTTGGTTTCCTTCGCTCGGCAGACAGTTCTTACTTGGCGGGTCCTGATGATATTTATGTATCACCAAGCCAAATTCGTCGTTTTAACTTGCGTACTGGTGATACCATTGCCGGAAAGATTCGTCCACCAAAAGATGGCGAACGTTACTTTGCACTTCTTAAAGTAAACGCTGTAAACCACGACCGTCCTGATAACGCACGTAATAAAATCCTTTTTGAAAACCTTACTCCTCTGCATGCTAACGATCGTTTACGCATGGAACGTGGTAATGGTTCAACAGAAGACATTACAGCACGTGTTCTTGATTTAGCATCACCAATTGGCCGTGGCCAACGTGGTCTGATTGTTGCTCCGCCAAAAGCGGGTAAAACTATGCTACTTCAAAACATTGCTCAAAGTATTGCGCATAACCACCCTGAGTGTGAGTTGATGGTTCTACTTATCGATGAACGTCCAGAAGAAGTAACAGAGATGCAACGCCTAGTTAAAGGTGAAGTAGTTGCATCAACGTTTGATGAGCCAGCGTCTCGTCACGTTCAAGTTGCTGAAATGGTTATCGAGAAAGCAAAACGTCTTGTTGAGCATAAGAAAGACGTTGTTATCTTACTTGACTCTATTACTCGTCTAGCTCGTGCATACAACACAGTGATCCCATCATCTGGTAAAGTTCTTACTGGTGGTGTGGATGCTAACGCACTTCACCGTCCTAAGCGTTTCTTCGGTGCGGCACGTAACGTTGAAGAAGGTGGTAGTTTAACTATCATCGCAACAGCACTTGTTGATACTGGCTCTAAAATGGATGAAGTTATCTACGAAGAGTTTAAAGGTACAGGTAACATGGAATTACACTTAAACCGTAAGATTGCGGAAAAACGTGTATTCCCAGCTATCGACTTTAACCGTTCAGGTACTCGTCGTGAAGAGTTGCTGACTAAAGCGGATGAGCTACAGAAAATGTGGATCCTGCGTAAGATTGTTCACCCAATGGGCGAAATCGATGCAATGGAATTCCTAATTGATAAGCTATCAATGACGAAAACAAATGATGAGTTCTTTGACGCAATGCGTCGCCAATAATTGATATAAAACTCATTTATTGATGTAGAGCTCAAAAATAATGAAACGCTGCCAATTTGGTAGCGTTTTTTGTTGATTAAATGTTAATTTGATCGCACTATGATTTGCACTAAGCTTGGTAAAGGAAATCTAACTTAGTTCATTTCAAGGAGTAACATATGCAACAAGGACTGTTAGCATCAATCCTCCTTTTTATTAGTTTGCTGTTTGGGCAAGTATCTGCCTCTGAGATTCAACCAAACTTTAAGAATAGTTTATTGAATGATCAGCAACTCAAGAAGAAGGTGGAAAAGCTCCATCAATATATTATTGATGATGACACCACAACATTAAACTTTTCTCTTAATCGTCTTTCTATGCCACAGCAAGAAGCGGTACGCTTTATGTTGCTTCAAAACATTGAAAAAGACAGATTAATCTTATCTCCAGCAGTCAGTATTTGGCTAAAAGAACAATTAACTCTGCACCCAACTTATACCATCAAAGAACAAGGTGATGGCTATGTAGTGACAAAGTTAGCGTTTGATTATTCAAGTATTGCAGCACGCGTATTAAATGAGATGAAAAAAAATCAGCAAGTATTGGATTTTATTCTCGCAGCAGAAGAAAAGCGTCTCATATTGTCTGAATGGTTAACGGGTGAACCTCACCAAGTACGAGTGCGCCAATCTATTGTGTTAGCTGAATTAGATAGCCTTACGCCAGAAGCGTTAGACTATCTTGTTAAACAACTTACGGATGACGCTGTATCTGTATGGTTGCCAACAACGGAAGTAATGGTTCGTTTAGCTCAAGTATCTAAAGACCCTGGAATATATAAAATTTTATGGCGTATGCGAACGGATCAGTACAGTCTTGGTGAGCTTGATCGCCTGTCTACATTGACCCCTGATGCTTTTGCAACTGAGCAATTAATAGCAGCGACTAAAAATCCATCATTGAAACAGAGAGCTTTTGCCTCACTTGCTCAACTTCATCCGTTGCCACAAGAGGTTCAGCATTTCTTATTAGCGAAGCTTGATCATATTCAAGATGGCGGTGCAGTCGCAATGCATTTAGCTAATTACGGGCATGTATCTTGGCTAGAAAGCTTGGTAAGCGGCAGCAATAATGTTCGTAAGCAGCACGTAAAGTTTGCTTTATCACAAAATTAATAAGATTTTAATTCCACAAATATTTATATATTCATTGCCTAATGAGATACGTTTTCGCTCTAGGTGATGAGTGTTAAGTAGGGTTGGGGATATTCATTTGTTTGGGTATAATCTACTCAAACTCATTAGATGTAGATAGCGATGCAATATAAGGATTTACGTGATTTTATCGACCATTTGGAAGATATTGGTCAGCTAAAACGCATTTCACACCCCATTGACCCTCATTATGAAATGACAGAGATCAGCGATCGTACTTTACGAGCGGGTGGTCCTGCTTTGCTATTTGAAAATCCAGTTGGTTATGATATTCCGGTGTTAACCAACTTATTTGGTACACCAGAGCGTGTCGCTATTGGCATGGGACGCCAAGACGTTTTGGAGTTGCGTGAAGTAGGTAAATTACTTGCGTACCTAAAAGAGCCTGAGCCACCAAAAGGTTTTAAAGATGCGTTAGATAAACTGCCAGTCTTTAAGCAAGTGTTGAATATGCCAACTAAGAATATTCGCAAAGCGGCATGCCAACAGATTGTTTGGCAGGGCGATGACGTTGATCTTGATAAAATTCCTGTAATGAGTTGTTGGGCTGATGATGTTGCTCCGTTATTAACGTGGGGTCTAACCATTACTAAAGGTCCGCATAAAAAACGCCAAAACTTAGGTATTTATCGCCAGCAGAAGCTGAGTAAAAACAAAGTGATCATGCGTTGGCTTGCTCACCGTGGTGGTGCATTAGATTTGCGTGACTGGATGGAAACACATCCAGGGGAACCTTTTCCTGTCTCTGTGGCGTTTGGTGCCGATCCAGCAACGATTTTAGGTGCAGTAACGCCTGTGCCTGATACTTTATCTGAATATGCGTTTGCAGGCCTTCTGCGAGGTAGCAGAACTGAAATAACCAAATCCATCAGTAATGATTTAGAAGTACCAGCCAGCGCTGAGATTGTCCTTGAGGGTTATATTGATCCAACTGAATTTGCCGATGAAGGCCCTTATGGGGACCATACCGGTTATTACAATGAAGTTGAAAAGCACCATGTGTTTACGGTTACGCACATTACCATGCGTAAAGAGCCGATTTATCACAGTACGTATACGGGCCGTCCGCCTGATGAGCCTGCGGTATTAGGTGTGGCATTAAATGAAGTATTTGTGCCTATTTTACAAAAGCAGTTTCCTGAAATTATTGATTTTTATCTTCCACCAGAAGGGTGTTCGTACCGCATGGCGGTTGTGACAATGAAGAAGCAATATCCAGGTCATGCTAAACGTGTGATGATGGGAGTATGGTCATTCTTACGTCAGTTTATGTACACCAAGTTTGTATTGGTTTGCGATGAAGAGGTGAATGCTCGAGATTGGTCACAAGTAACGGCGGCAATGTCTCAGCATATGGATCCAGCTCGTGACAGCTTGATGATAGAAAATACGCCGATAGATTCATTAGATTTTGCTTCACCTGTGGTGGGATTAGGTTCAAAAATGGGCTTAGATATCACCAAAAAATGGGATGCAGAATTAGCATTATCACCAAACGTGGAATGTTCATTAACAAGCAGTGAGCAGATTGAAGGGTGTATCGCTGAAATAACCAAAATGTGTCCTGAGATTATTGAAATTCATTTGCAGAATGACAATGCCAATATGGTGGTTGTATCCATCAATAAACAGGCAGCAGGTAATGCTAAGAAAATCATGGATGCTATTTGGGCTCAATTTGAAGAGAACAAATTTGTTATAGTGTGTGACGATGATGTCAATGTGAGTGATTGGAATGACATCATTTGGGCGGTAACAACACGAATGGATCCGGCGAGAGATACCTTATTTTTACAAAGCGAAGGTGAAACCTCAAAAATGGGGTTAGATGCCACCAATAAATGGGAAGGTGAATGTCTTCGTGAGTGGGGAACACCAATCAAGAAAGACCCAGAAGTTGTTGCGAAAATCGATGCCATTTGGAATGAATTAGGGATTTTCAAATAAGTATTGGTTTTAGTGAAGTGTAATGTCTTGTAGCAAAACAGCTGTTGCTATCGATAAGCTATCAACACCAATTAAATCCATTCTGTTTTTGCGGAAAGACATTTCATTTCACTGAATAAAGTAAACGAAAAGGTATTTCATTAAGATCTGAAAAAGATAAAGTGTGATGAAAAAAATAACACTACTACCACAGCAAAAAGAATTTAGCATCGAAGAAGGGCAAACCATTCTTGATGCGGCACTCGAGGCGGGAATTAATTATCCAAACCGATGCCAAGTCGGCGCATGCGCTATGTGCTTATGCAAAAAATTAGAGGGTGAAATTGAATACGATTTAGAGCCTCTTCTTACCGATAAAGAACAACAAGAAGGGTGGGTATTTGCGTGTCAGGCAACAGCAAAAAGTGATTTAGTGCTGTTGTTAGAATAAATCCTCCCCGTATAATTAGAGTTTAATGCTCAATACACATAATAATGACAGCGTACAAATGCCATATTAAAAAGGCATCAGCTGAAAAAGGAAAGTCATGCCAATCAATTGCAAAGTAAAGTCTATCGAGCCATTGGCTTGTAATACTTTTCGAATTTTACTTCACCCAGAACAGCCTGTTGCTTTTAAAGCAGGCCAATACCTAACGGTTGTTATGGGTGAAAAAGACAAACGCCCATTCTCAATCGCAAGTAGTCCTTGTCGCCACGAAGGTGAAATTGAGTTACATATTGGTGCCGCAGAGCACAATGCTTATGCCGGAGAAGTGGTTGAATCAATGAAATCGGCACTAGAAACGGGTGGTGATATTTTAATTGATGCGCCTCATGGTGAAGCGTGGATCCGTGAAGACAGCGATCGTTCAATGTTATTGATTGCTGGCGGTACAGGTTTTAGTTACGTACGCTCAATTCTTGATCACTGCATTAGCCAAAAGATTCAAAAACCAATTTACCTATACTGGGGTGGTCGTGATGAATGCCAGCTGTATGCAAAAGCAGAATTAGAGACTATTGCTCAAGCGCATAGCCATATTACGTTTGTGCCAGTGGTTGAGAAAAGTGAAGGCTGGACAGGTAAAACGGGTAATGTGTTAGAAGCGGTAAAAGCCGATTTTAACTCACTAGCAGATATGGATATTTACATCGCAGGTCGCTTTGAAATGGCTGGTGCAGCACGTGAGCAGTTCACCACTGAAAAACAAGCGAAGAAAGAGCAGCTGTTTGGTGATGCATTCGCATTTATTTAATCGAGCTTTCTAAAAAATATCAATAAAAATGCCACTCAATAATGAGTGGCATTTTTTTATGGATGTTATAAAAAATGAATTAGCCTTTATCATCAACCATAGTCAGTGCTTTACGAGAAAGATCTGCTGCCGCTTGTTTGCGGTTTTGCTTATCTAATACTCGCGCAAGATAGGCGTAATCAGACATATCTTCACGAATCGCTAATGCAGCCTCAAAATGTTCACGCGCTGGCTGCCATTTTTGTGTTCGCATATAAAGCTGCGCCAATGTACTTTGAATTACTGGGTTACGAACATCGTAATCTGCCATGCTTTCAAGCAACACGGTTACTGGGTGATAATCAGCAAGATTTAGTGTAGGCAGTAGAGCAACGAGACGATCATCCGCACGTTTCTTTAGGTTATCTCGCAAGATAATATACGCTTCTGAATCTGCTTTACGTATTTGTAATTGTTGAATGAGACAAATCAGAATTGGAACATGTTTTTTAAGTTTCTTTGGTAAGGCATCCCAATGCTCTAGTAAACCAGCGGTTCCCTTATTGGTCGCAATAACGGCCATTAACCCACATTCTGCTTTTTCTTCTAACTCTAAGGCTTGTTGGTCGGTAATTAGATTCGCTTTACTTAAAGGATGAATGATGTTTTTCAGTGCTTGCCATTCATTTAATGCAAGGTAACACTCTTTTAGTAGTTCTAATAAAACCGGATTACGAGGGTAATCAACCTTAACAAACTGTAAGGTCGCTAATGCCAGTTCATACTGTTTTTGGCGCATTTGCAGTTTTGCACTGGTTAATGCAACCGCTAATGTACTGTCATCTTGCTCTGATGCTAATTGTAGGTATTTATCTCTCAGATCAATTTGCTGACGACCTTGAGCCGCTTCCGCAGCAGCCAAATAATTTAATAGTGGGAAATCATTATGACGCCCACCTTTAGTTATTAGACGCTCAGCCTCTTTCCATTCACCTTCGTGCAGTTTAATCATACCTTTAAAGGTGTTGTAACGAGCTTTACGCAAATGACGAGCACTAAACCAACCACGAGTATAATTACTCACAGATAGAATGCGCTTCATGATCATTTCAAGTAAGAACAAGCCAGCAATCAAAGCACCAATAAAGAGCACTAAGGTCGTTAAGCTCATCTCTATGGTCGTATTAGCAACGGATATCAATACATAGCCTTGTTGATCAGCAAAGGTTGTTCCCACGATTAATCCACCGACTAAGACAATCGCCAGAAGAAGTAATCGGATCATGATTTACCTCCTTCAGTTGTTTCAGTCTGTTTTACTGTTGCTTTTGGGGTTTCACCAATCGCTTGAACATTACGGCGAAGTCGCTCTGAAATGAAGTCCGACAATAGCGCTTGAGTCTTCATTTTCTTTGGATAACGAACGTCTACTTTGTATTTTGCTAAAGAGTCTAGCTGAGCCATAAAGCTTTTCACTGCAGGGTCATCTTGTTGGAAGTACTGAGAAGACCACAGTTTTGCGCTTTCTAGTGATGTTGCATAAACCTCACTTTGCTCACGATAAAGTGCTTTAGATGCCAGTAGCAATTTGCCTTTAATGTTCTCTTTTAAGTAAAAATGCTGCTCAGGGCTAAGTAGTGGAATAACGTTACCTTCACGAACTCTATATGTAATGAAGTGGCCAGCAAAATCATTAAGAGATTGTTTTAGGTTTGATTGCCAATCATTAATGTTGGTTGAAACGTGTTTTTCTTCGACAGCATCGGCTTCTGGAAGAACGGCGCTTGCCAATGGCAGTTTATTAATTTGTTGTTCTAGGCTATTTAGTTTTAATACTAAGCCATCACGGTCAATTAATGGGATCGCTTTTAATGTCGCAATGTCATCAGCCATTGCGCGACGTAGCGGTGTAAGGCTTGGATCGTTTAATGCAGAAATTCGTTGGTCTGCGTTTTCCATTAAACGCGTTGCACTGACCACATCATGTTCCAACCATAATTTACGACCCGCCATTTTTACTAAGTAATCCGCTTCTGCAAGTAACCAGTCATTTGGACGACGACCTTTGATATCAGCAATTGCCAATTGAAGGCTCGCAATGCTCTTATCTTGTTGCTGCATTAGAACCGTCGCCTTACGTACAATCTCATCTGCTTTATCGGTAATGCGCTGCTCTGCTGCAACCAGTTTTGCATCAAGCGTGGTATCTGCTGTTTTTAATTTTTGCTCAAGTTGAGCGATTTGGATTTGTTGTTGGGTAACTTGTTGTTGCGATGCTAAGAAGGCACCGCCACTGAATAAAATAGAGATAATAATGGCAACAGTCCCTAAGCGACGGCCTTTTTTATCGACAATATTTTCTGTGTTAGAAGCAGAGTGTGTGGTGGTTTTCTCTGGCTCTTTTTTTATATCAGGGGCTGTAGTCA
This sequence comes from Aliivibrio sp. S10_S31, assembly GCF_014694495.1. Classification (NCBI taxonomy): domain Bacteria; kingdom Pseudomonadati; phylum Pseudomonadota; class Gammaproteobacteria; order Vibrionales; family Vibrionaceae; genus Aliivibrio; species Aliivibrio sp. S10_S31. The sequence goes on from NZ_JAAUWR010000021.1 coordinate 11,752, forward strand.
CAACCGGCTTATCTTCGGTTGGCTGTGTTGTATTATTATTTTTTGTCATTTGAAAATCCCATCATAATGATGCTCACTGATATAGTGCAGCAAGTCGGAATTAGAGGCTCCGCCAACCGTTTCAATATGTTGATAACCAAGTTCTTTTGCAAATTGGTTAATGCGCTCACTTGGTACCAATAATCTAAGCTTCAGTACCCAATTTAAATCTGTACCTGTAAATTGAGAGGTGAAAAAAGAGAGTTGTTCACCACTGGTTACAATCAATGTGTTTACGTTCTTTTCTTGCCACTCTCGAGTTTTGATAGATGCATCAAATGCGATGGCTTGACGTTGGTAAGCCTCGCAATATGTCACATCCACATTGAGATCGTTCAGAACTTGATAAATCAGATCTCGTCCGCCATTTCCTCGAAGAATAATGGCTTTTTTCCCTGTCGCGTTTTGTAAGACAGGAAGGGCTAATAAATGTTCACTGTCGCTATGGGTTGGGTAGTGTACTGGATCTGAAATATACTTTTTGAGGTGTTGAGCGCTCTTTTGACCGACCGCAATATAATTAACCCCCTGTTTCCACTCTAATTGTAGCTGTTTTAAATACTTTTGGGTGTATTCAACAGCGTGCTGACTGACAGCGATAATAAAATCACCATCATTAAGTGAAGAAAATAGCCTAGGGAGTTGAGACAGTTCATTGCCGGGGTGAATGGTGATAAGAGGATGAGAAATAGCTGGATGCCCTGATTGATTCAAGGCATCACATAAAGCTTGGCTCTCTTGCTCAGGGCGAGTCACCAAAATCGTCATAGTTACGCTTCTGCGTATAGGCGTTCTAAAATTTCTTTCGCGCCATCGTTTAAAAGTTGATCGGCAAGTTGAGTACCTAAAGCTTCCGCGTCAGAAACCGGTCCAGACACTTCACCACGGATCATCACTGAGCCATCAGGTTCACCAACAAGAGCACGTAACCAAATTTGGTCACCATCAATGAGTGAGTAGCTACCGATTGGCACTTGGCAACCACCTTCTAAGCGATTATTCATCGCACGCTCACACAGAACTCGGTTTGCTGTTTCTGGGTGATTTAGAGGTTCAAGTAAAGCACGAAGACGATCGTCATCTAAGCGAGCTTCAATACCAACAGCTCCTTGACCTACAGCAGGTAATGATTTCTCAGGTTCGATTGCACTTTTGATTCGGTCTTCTAGACCTAAACGGATTAAACCAGCACAAGCAAGAATGATCGCATCGTAGTTACCATCATCCAGTTTTTGTAGACGAGTGCCCACATTACCGCGTAATTCTTTGATAATAAGATCAGGACGAGCTTCTTTAAGCTGGCATTGACGACGTAGGCTACAAGTACCAACAACGGCGCCTTGAGGTAACTCATCAATATTGTTGTAAGTGTTCGATACAAATGCGTCACGTGGGTCTTCACGTTCACAAATCGTAACAAGACCTAAACCTTCAGGAAATTCAACTGGCACGTCTTTCATTGAGTGAACAGCAAGGTCTGCGCGGCCTTCTAGCATCGCAACTTCAAGTTCTTTAACGAATAAGCCTTTTCCGCCAACTTTTGCTAATGGCGTATCAAGAATAATGTCGCCTTTCGTTACCATAGTAACCAATTCAACTTCCAAACCTGGGTGAGCGGCTTGTAGTGCATCTTTAACAAAGTGGGCTTGCCATAGAGCCAAAGGGCTTTTACGAGTGGCGATACGAACAGGTAATTGCTGTGACATAGTAGTATCCGATCAAAATAATTACCTTATCCTACCATTACTTGAGGGTGAGGTGAAAATACAGGATGACAACAGTGTGATTATGGGTTAAAAACATCAGCGCAAAAGGTAAGGGTATTACTTTTTGTAGTGATGCGCTAAACTTTACGTCTAAAGTTAAAAGTGTTATCTTGATCACGTTTTATAGTCGGTATTGAACGAATGCTGTTCAATATTCACCATCATCTTAGATGACAAAGATTAGCTAGGCTTTCTATTTGCAAACCTATATTGAAACATTAATTGCTCGACAGCAACGCCTCACGGAGCAACGTGTAGAGCGAGCTTTAGCACTAATGAAACCACTTGGGCAAGAGATCTTCCATCAATTGCCATTGCTATTGCATTTCAATCATTCGGAGCTTCCGGGTTTTGTTGAAGGTGCACCTAGTGGTATTAAACAATTTCATGCAAATAAAAAGCAGCGTGAGTGGATGGCTCAACTTACGCTTCGTTATCCTCTATCTACTTCAAATCAAGGTAATATTCTTGGTTTGTATTCAATGGGTAGTACTTCTTCTATTGGCCAAACCGTTGCCAGTGATCTCGATATTTGGGTTTGTATTCCTGAAAATCTTCCTGCCGAGAAAAAAGCACTTCTACAACAAAAATGTGATGCACTCACCGAGTGGGCATTGCAGTTTTATATTGAAGCTAACTTCTTCTTAATGGAACAGAACCGTTTTAGAGATGCGTATTCTGAAGAGATGACAGGTGATAACTGTGGTTCTTCACAACATCTTCTTTTGCTTGATGAGTTTTATCGTACCGCCGTATGTCTAGGTGGACAGCAATTGCTATGGCAAATCATCCCTCCAGAAATGGAAGAAAGTTATGATGATTATGTCGATCAGTTGTGTGAGCAAGGGATTATTCAGCGTGACCAATGGATTGATTTTGGTCGCCTTAACCATATTCCTGCTGAAGAGTATTTTGGCTCAAGTTTATGGCAACTATATAAAAGTATCGATTCGCCGTTTAAATCGGTGTTAAAAGCGATCTTATTGGAAGCTTATTCTTGGGAGTACCCGCATACACAACTATTAAGCATTGATAGTAAACGCCGATTTTTTGCCGATGATCCTGATCTTTATGGGATGGATGCGTACTACCTGATGCTTGAGAAAGTGACTCGTTATCTTGAACGAACTAATGATATGTCTCGTTTAGAGTTGGTTCGTCGTAGTTTCTATTTGAAAACACATGAGAAGCTTTCAAGAAGACAAGGTCAAGGCTCTGTTGAATGGCGTCGCAAGGCGTTAAGTGAGTTAACGACGCAATGGGGATGGAGCTCTGAATACATTACAGAGTTAGACTCTCGTCGTACTTGGAAAGTAGAACAGGTGAAGAAATCACACCACGATCTGCTTGAAGCCTTGATGCAAAGTTACCGAAATTTGATCCGTTTTGCGCGTAATAATGATATAACGTCGTCGATCAGCCCTGAAGATATCAGTATTCTTGCTCGTAAGCTTTATGCTGCATTTGAAGAACTTCCAGGTAAGGTGACGCTACTTAATCCTCAGATCTCACCAGATTTACACGAGGCAGATTTAAGTTTTGTAGAAGTGCCAGAAAACAGTGTTAATAAAGCAGGTTGGTACGTCTATAAAAAACCATTAATTGCCAAAGAATTAATGGGAGCCAAGTTCTTAGAGCATAACCGATATTTAAGTAAGTTAGTTGCATGGGCGTTCTTTAATGGCCTACTGACGGAATCAACACGCTTGGATGCTGTGGTTCGTGATGCAGACTTGAATATCGATAAGTTCTATCAAATGGTGAGTGATTTAAGAAACACTTTCTCTGTGTACTTACCGCAGCCAACCAAAGAAGAATTAGGCAGTCCTTGTGAAGTTCGACAACTTTCTATTTTTATTAATTTAGAAAATGATCCGACAGAACGATTGAAACTGAAACCTGAGCGTATGAATCAGGCGGATGCAGATATTTTCAGTTGTGGCAGTGAGCAAAACAACCTAATTGGTAGCGTTGATTTAGTGTATCGAAATTCATGGCATGAAGTAAGAACACTAAACTTTAGTGGTGAAACCGCTATTCTTGATGCGTTAAAAACCGTATTGTGCAAAATGCACCAAGATGCTGCTCGTCCAGAATCTGTAGATGTGTTTTGTTACAGCAAACAGATGCGTGGCATCATTCGTAATAACATTTATCAATTGCTGGCTGAGTGTATTGAGCTTCGTTTAAAACCTGTTGAAAATAACGAAAAACGTCGTCGTTTCAAGGGCATCAAAATTGGTTCAACCATGTATGGATTGTTCTTTGAGCGTCGTGGTGTATCGATCCAAAAACTGGAAGATTCCGTTCAGTTTTATTCGAGTATCTCTACCAATAAGGCGATTGGTTCAACCACCATACCTTTGGGTGATAACAGTGGTGTGGTTATCCCTGATGCGGTGGACTCATTTGCGAGTGAAGGTTTGATCCAATTCTTCTTTGATGATTCGCAAAATGATGACGATGGTTTTAATATTTATGTCTTAGATGAAGAGAATAAGATTGAAATCTATCACCAATGTTATGGCAGTAAAGATGATATGGTGAACAGCATTAATCACTATTACACTTCAAGTCGTAATAACGAAGATTTGTCCAATCCAGATAAGGTGAACTTTAACTTACCTCAGTTTTATGAGGTGGTATATGGTGATACACAAGAGGCGTCGATTCATTCATATCGTAGTGGACAGCAACACGCGAAAGTAAAACAAGCCATCTAAAAAGCAAAAAGAGACCCGAGATTTGGGTCTCACTTCATTTCAGTATATACTCCGTCTACATGTATAAATAACCAGTGTGATGTGATGGACGTTTCTTTTCTTCTTGATGGTCTTAATGACAAACAGCGCGAAGCCGTAGCCGCTCCGTTAGAAAACATGCTTGTACTTGCGGGTGCCGGTAGTGGTAAAACTCGAGTACTTGTTCATCGTATCGCATGGTTAATGCAAATTGAGCAAGCGTCTCCTTTCTCTATCATGTCAGTGACCTTTACCAATAAAGCGGCAGCTGAAATGCGTGGTCGTATTGAAGAGCTAATGCATGGTAGTGCAGGTGGTATGTGGAATGGTACTTTCCACGGTATCTGTCATCGTATTCTTCGTGCTCATTATCTTGATGCAAAACTGCCTGAAGGTTTCCAAATTATTGATTCTGATGATCAACAACGTTTATTAAAACGTCTGATCAAAGCTCAGAATTTAGATGATAAAAACTGGCCAGCTCGTCAAGCGGCTTGGTTTATTAATGGTAAAAAAGATGAAGGCTTACGTCCTCACCAAATTAACTCTTTTAACGATCCAATTACTCAAACATGGTTGAAAGTCTATAGTGCTTACCAAGAGGCTTGTGATCGTGCTGGCTTAGTGGATTTTGCTGAAATCTTACTGCGTGCACATGAGTTACTTCGTGATCACAAGCATATCCGAGAGCATTACCAAGCGCGTTTTAAGCATATTTTGGTGGACGAATTCCAAGATACCAACAACATCCAATACGCTTGGCTACGCATGATGGCAGGGTCTGATTGTGATGTGATGATCGTAGGTGATGATGACCAATCCATTTATGGTTGGCGTGGTGCTCAGATTGAAAATATTCAAAAATTCTTAGATGAATTTGTTGGTGCAAAAACCATTCGTCTAGAACAAAACTACCGTTCAACGGCCAATATTCTAAATGCAGCCAACGAATTGATCAGTAACAACACTGAGCGTATGGGCAAGAAGCTATGGACTGAAGGCGTTGAAGGCGACTTAATCTCCATTTATTCGGCGTATAACGAATTAGATGAAGCACGCTTTGCTGTCGGTAAGATTAAAGAGTGGCGTGATAATGGTGGCGCACTTGAAGACTCAGCATTTTTATACCGTAATAACGCCCAATCTCGTGTGCTTGAAGAAGCTTTAATTCAAGCGGGCTTACCGTACCGAATTTATGGTGGTATGCGATTCTTCGAACGACAAGAGATCAAAGATGCTTTGTCTTACTTACGTTTAATGAATAACCGTAATGATGATGCTGCATTTGAACGTGTTGTTAATACGCCTACTCGTGGCTTAGGTGACAAAACGTTAGAGACAGTACGTTTTGCTGCTCGTGAGCGTGGAGCAACCATGTGGCAAGCGAGTATCGCTTTAATTGAAGAGCAAGTATTACCGGGTCGTGCTGCTGGGGCATTAAGCCGTTTTATCGAGCTAATTAATGCACTAGAAGACGACACTCGTGATTGTCGTCTGCATGAACAAACTGACCAAGTGATTAAAAGCTCAGGTTTGTTTGCTATGTATGAACAAGAGAAAGGCGAAAAATCAAAAGCACGTATTGAGAACTTGGAAGAGCTGGTAACTGCAACTCGACAGTTTGAAAAACCTGAAGAAGCAGAAGAGATGACCGATCTGACGGCTTTCTTAACTCATGCTGCATTAGAGGCGGGTGAGGGGCAGGCTGATGAGTTTGAAGATGCCGTTCAATTAATGACATTGCATAGTGCTAAAGGACTAGAGTTCCCACTTGTGTTTATGGTGGGTGTTGAAGAAGGCATGTTCCCGAGCCAAATGTCAGCAGAAGAAGCCGGACGTTTAGAAGAAGAGCGTCGTCTTTGTTATGTTGGTATGACTCGTGCGATGGAGAAACTTTATATTACGTATGCAGAAATGCGTCGTTTGTATGGCCAAGATAAATACCATAAACCGTCTCGTTTTATTAAAGAGATCCCAACGGAATGCGTAGAAGAAGTACGTATGAAGGCGAAAGTGAGTCGTACAGGGTCATATGGCAGTTATGGACAAAGCGCTTCATCAGACAGTCGTTTTGGCCAAAAAGCGGTGAATAATAATTTCAATGAAACGGGTTATGCATTAGGGCAGCGAGTGAAACATCCAAAGTTTGGTGAAGGAACCATTATCAATTTTGAAGGTGCTGGCCCACAAGGTCGTGTACAAGTTGCGTTTAATGGTGAAGGGATTAAATGGTTGGTGACTCAGTACGCTAAGCTAGAATCAATGTAGGTTGGTTTTTAATTAATAAAATAAAAAAAGAGAGCAAATATGCTCTCTTTTTTTATCTATTATTTAGCCACATCTGAATTCATCGTAAAAGGACTTAAAAATTGTAATTCATTACAATTGTGACATTTAAATTTCTTTGTATTACGTTGAGTGATGTATCTTTCAACAAAACTTCGTTTAGATGGTAATAGCGGTAGTTCCGCTTTACAGTTTTTACACCTAGCCATATATTGAACCTATTTACAATGTTATCAATAGTTTATGATATTTTTATTAAACCAGTGTCACATATTGAGAAATAAATTTCACGGATATATTGCTAATTGAGTATAAAAAAGTGCAATAAATAGGTGTAGATCTAAATATAAAAATTAGGTATACATTTTAATGTTACAAAATTATACCTAGCTCTTTAGTGTTATTTATTCTTTTTGTTTCTAGCCATGAAAGCATCTGTGGTAAAGATAAGTAAAGCAGCCCAAATAAAACCAAAAGTAATTGCTTTATCAGCACTAAATTCTTCACCATATAATCCGACCGCTAGCAAAAACATTAAGCTTGGGCCTATATACTGGAAAAAGCCTAGTGTAGACAGTTTTAGTCGAGTCGCTGCTCCAGTAAAACAGAGTAATGGAACGGTAGTAATGATGCCGGCAGCGATCAGCAACAGATTTAAGTTCAGCGTATTTTCACTAAAATTTGATGTCGCAGTATCAGCAATAAACAGCAGATAAATTAGGGTAAGTGGTAACATCACTAAGGTTTCTATGAATAATCCAGTTTGTGCATCCATTGCGACTTTTTTACGAAGTAATCCATAAAATCCAAAACTACACGCAAGCGCAATGGCGACAACTGGAATTGAGCCAAAGGTAATTAGTTGGATTAGTACTCCGGCACTTGCAAATAGAACCGCGATCCATTGAAGTCGTCTTAATCGCTCCCCAAGAAAAATCATTCCGAGAACAACGTTGAGCAGTGGATTAATGTAATAACCTAAGCTCGCGTCCAACATATGTCCGGCATTCACAGCCCAGATAAATATCAGCCAATTAGCACCAATTAATACACTGGTTGTAATTAGATAAGTCATTTTTTTCTTATCTTTTAGTGTATTGATAACCGTTGTCCAGCCTTTGGAAAAAGAGAGTAATGCCGCCAAAAAGAAGAAAGACCAAATAACACGGTGACTTAAAATCTCTAAAGGAGAGACTTCGCTGATGGTTTTAAAATAAATTGGTGCAATGCCCCATATGGTGTAAGCACCAAGAGCAAATAAGACACCCTGACGAGTGCGTTGTTGTTCGAGAGTTGTTGTTGGCATATGTGAGTTCTTAACACTGCGAGTAAAATAGAAAAGAGAATGTCTGGAGTGACACTCTAAAGATATTATTATTTTCGCTAGTATATATGACGTTAGAAAAAGATGCTTTTTTAATCGTGTATTGAAGATAATACAGTGTCGAATATGCCGTGTTTTTTCCTATTGCTCTTTTACTCACCGATAAGCATGGGTAGAATGAGCCTCCCATATTATTGATGAGTTTTTTATGTCCAGCATGATCGCAGAACAACCAATGGAAGAGGTGTCGCCAAGTTACACGGTTTTAAAAGACGTGTTTGGCTACCAAGAATTCCGTGTTGGACAAGAAGAAGTCATCAATGCTGTCTTAGAAGGTAAGGATAGTCTTGTCATCATGCCTACTGGTGGTGGTAAGTCGCTTTGTTATCAGATCCCAGCGTTGGTTTTTGAAGGGCTAACACTGGTGATTTCACCGTTAATATCCTTAATGAAAGACCAAGTTGATCAACTTAAAGCGAATGGGGTAAAAGCAGAGTGCTTAAACTCAACCATTGAGCGTGAAGAGCAAATAGCGATTTGGAATCGAGTGAATGCTGGTCAGGTGAAAATGCTTTATGTGTCGCCTGAGCGTGTGATGATGCGTGACTTTATGGATCGTTTAGAGTCTCTAAACTTGTGTATGATCGCTGTTGATGAAGCGCATTGTATTTCGCAGTGGGGTCACGATTTCCGTCCTGAATATGCATCATTAGGACAGATTAAACAGCGTTTTCCTAGTGTTCCGATTATGGCTCTCACCGCGACTGCTGATGAAGCCACTCGTAAAGATATTCTACATCGTCTTTCTTTGCCTGATCCGCATCAATACTTGGGCAGTTTTGATCGCCCAAATATTCGTTATACGGTATTAGAAAAGCATAAACCGGTGAGCCAGATTGTTCGCTATCTTGCGACGCAAAAAAATCAATGTGGTGTGATTTATTGTGGTAGTCGTAAGAAAGTTGAAATGCTGACTGAGAAGCTCTGCAACAACCATATTCGTGCGGCGTCTTATCACGCAGGTTTAGATTTGGATGAGCGTAATTACGTTCAAGAAGCCTTTCAACGAGATGATATTCAAATCGTCGTTGCGACGGTTGCCTTTGGTATGGGGATCAATAAATCCAACGTACGTTTTGTTGCTCACTTTGATATTCCAAAGAACATCGAATCTTATTACCAAGAGACAGGTCGAGCGGGGCGTGATGGTCTGCCAGCAGAAGCGGTCATGCTTTATGATCCTGCCGATATAGTTTGGTTAAGAAAACTGGTTGAAGAGAAGCCTGAAGGCCCTCAAAAGCTTGTAGAAAGCCATAAATTAAATGCGATGACAGCCTTTGCTGAAGCACAAACCTGTCGTCGCCAAGTATTACTTAACTACTTTGGTGAATACAGTGCAAAGCCCTGTGGTAACTGTGATGTGTGTTTAGATCCGCCAAAGCAATTTGATGGGACAGAGGCGGCACAAAAAGCACTTTCTTGTGTTTATCGAGTTAATCAAGGCTTTGGCGTTGGTTATGTAGTGGAAGTACTTCGTGGGCTTAAAATTGCCCGTATTCGTGAGCATGGACATGATAAGTTATCGACCTATGGTATCGGTAAAGAGCACAGTCATGAATATTGGGTGAGTATTATTCGACAATTAATCCATAAAGGATTATTAGTTCAAAATATCACTCGAAACTCTACATTACAGCTAACAGAAGAAGCTCGCCCAATCTTAAAAGGGCAAGAACCGTTAGAATTAGCAGTACCGCGATTGGATATTGCAGCAAAAACGGCAAAATCAGAGAAATTGAATAATCGTAATTACGATAAACAGCTATTTGCTAAATTGCGTAAGTTACGTAAATCTATTGCAGATCGAGATGACTTACCGCCTTATGTGGTATTCAGTGATGCAACCTTAATGGATATGGCTGACATTTTACCGACCTCTTATGGAGAGATGTTAGCGGTAAATGGCGTAGGGCAGAAGAAGCTTGAAAAATATGCTGATCCATTTTTAGATTTAATTGAAATGCACTTAACAGGACAAGGATAAGTCATGAGTTTATTTTCAGTTATTGAATTTGATAAAGAAGTTGGACGCATTATTTTTGCCATTCCTGAGTTCGATTTTGATACCTTCAATGACGTGGGAAAACAATTGGTTTCAGCAATGGATGCAAAGGTGATAGAGCAACAAGTGGATGCGGACTTGCATTCATGGCTCATTGATTTTGAAGGAACGCATTTACTGCTGCGAGCAGAGCACTATTCAAACTCCGTATGGTTAGAAAGCTTATCTTCAGGAGAGGCGATTGATGAGCTGAACTTTATTGTCGGTTTGTTTTAATTGGCTTAATTTTTAAAAGAAAACGGCTGTAGATATACAGCCGTTTTTTTTGGATTAAGCCATGTGGCTTTCTTTCTTAATCTTTTCTTTATGATGCTTTTGCTCACCAATTAGTGCGTAAGTTAAGCAAACAATAGAGATGACACAAGAGGCAACTAAGATCATAAAGCCACCATCCCAACCAAAGTGGTCAACGGTATAACCAAGCAGTGCATTCGCTGCAACAGCTCCGCCAAGGTAACCAAATAATCCTGTTAATCCTGCCGCTGTACCCGCCGCTTTTTTAGGTGCTAATTCCAGCGCATATAAACCAATGAGCATTACCGGACCATAGATTAAGAAACCAATAGCAACCAATGCGATCATATCAACGGTTGGGTTTCCTGCTGGGTTAAACCAGTAAACCAATACCGCAATAGTCACTAACGCCATAAATAGAATCCCTGCAGGAGCTCGTTTTCCTTTGAACAACTTATCAGAAATCCAACCACATAGAAGGGTGCCAGGAATACCTGCCCACTCATATAGGAAATATGCCCAAGAAGATTTATCAACAGTGAATTCTTTGGCTTCTTTTAAGTAAACTGGTGCCCAATCTAAAACGCCATAACGGATCAAGTAAACAAAGGCGTTAGCAATTGCAATTGACCACAACAATTTATTTGAAAAAACGTATTTAAAGAAGATTTCTTTCGCCGTCATTTCTGTTTCATATGCCGAATCATAATCATCTGGATAGTCGTTTTTAAATTCTTCAATTGGCGGAAGACCACATGATTGAGGTGTATCTCTTACTGTTAACCAAACAAAAAAAGCAACAAGAAGAGCAAAGAAAGCAGGGACGTAGAACGCAGTTCGCCAATCATCATTAAATGCCCATAAACCAAGAAGGAATAGTGGGCCAATTAATCCACCTCCGACGTTGTGTGCAACGTTCCATACCGAAACTATTTCACCACGCTCTTTTCTTGACCACCAGTGCACCATGGTTCTACCACAGGCTGGCCATCCCATCCCTTGGAACCAACCATTTAAAAACAATAAGATAAACATGGCAGTAATGCTGCCAGTTGCCCAAGGCATAAAGCCAAAACAAAACATAACGAGGGCAGACATGACCAAACCAGCACTGAGAAAATATCTAGGATTGGAACGGTCAGAAACACTTCCCATTAAGAATTTAGATAAACCATAAGCGATAGATACCGCAGCCAGAGCAACCCCTAAATCGCCTCGACTGTATCCTTGTTCGATAAGGTAAGGCATTGCTAAACTGAAGTTTTTTCGAACAAGATAGTATCCAGCATAACCAAAGAAAATGCCGAGAAAAAGTTGCCATCGTAACCGCTTATAAGTGCTACTGATTTCTCCCGTTGGGAGTTGTGCGATATGTGCTTTAGGTTTAAAAACACCAAACATAGCCGACCTCTTATTTTATTATTAATTTTCATTATCGAACCTATTTTTAGGTTCGTTCGAAATTTTGGCTATTATTATAATGATTGGTTTAGAAAACTGTGTCAGATGGTCGATTTGTATAAATAAAGAAGAGATGTTTTGAAGTTTGTGAGTACGCTTAGACTATCCCCTGATTTGGTTAACGCCTTGCTCATTTTGGTTGTTTTTAAATCTTGTGATCAAAATCGGTTAATGTATAATCACCGCCCTAAAAATTGGCTAGAGTCATTACGTAAATAAACGGTGATTTTAGCTTTGTGTTTAATTTGGGTTCCCTCGCCCCCAATGACAAAAAGGTACTTATATGAGTACATTTACGCCCGCGCAACAGCGCAACGCTTTATCTTTCCTTGTTGTATTCCACCTTGTAATTATCGCATCAAGCAACTATTTGGTTCAGTTACCCTTTACTATTTTTGGGTTTCATACCACTTGGGGTGCGTTTACCTTTCCATTCATTTTTCTCGCTACTGATTTAACGGTTCGTATTTTTGGTGCCAAAATGGCAAGAAGTATTATCTTCTTTGTTATGTTGCCAGCATTAGCGGTATCGTATTTTTTATCGGTGGTATTTTTTGAAGGTCAGTACCAAGGTTTTTCTCAACTTGGCGAGTTTAATTTATTCGTTGCACGTATTGCAGTAGCAAGCTTTATGGCTTATTTACTGGGTCAAATATTAGATGTACATGTATTTAATCGTCTACGTCAATTAAAGCAGTGGTGGGTAGCACCAACATGCTCAACATTGTTTGGTAACGCATTAGATACACTGGCTTTCTTTAGCATTGCTTTCTACCAAAGCCCTGATGCCTTTATGGCAGAGCATTGGACAGAAATTGCATTGGTTGATTATGGTTTCAAACTGGTGATCAGTTTAGGCTTGTTTGTACCAATGTATGGTGTGTTATTGAATTATCTAACTCGTAAGTTAACTTCTGAAGGTCATCAATTAGCGACGCAGCCTTCACAGGTGTAAGCGAAAATGATCCAAAGAAGAAAAGGCTAACATTATGTTAGCCTTTTTTATTACCTATACTATTGAAATAAAAGGGATATTGAAATTAGTTGAGATCTTTTCTCATTTACTTATTGCATTCTAAATGAGAATGGTTATTATTAACTTGTCTTCAGGGAATACGCACACGGAGTTATCCGCACTATTTCAAGAAGGCACGACATTGCTCACATTGCTTCCAGTGTAAATCAGCTACATGAGCAGTGGTGGACGTACAAACGTATTACCATTGTTCTCTTTTTGCTGAGCGGCGCTTCATTTAAGAAGACGCCGCTTTTTTTTGTCCGTTTTTTGAACTGACAGCAAGAAATTTTATAAAAAATCCGATCGGGTTTGGTGAAAAATTTAGCAATAAAAAGGTGTGTTTAATATTATTGTCCACAAAGCATGATCAAGAAAGGATCTCTTTGTGGATCGTTTTTATTGGTCTAAGTTTTTGATTTTTTAGTTTTTAATTTCTTTTTTCTTGATTGATAAATAAGTTATTAATTAAGCAAAAAATAATTACAAACAGAGTTATCCACAGAAGTGGAGGTTGTCTGAATAACTCTTTTTTTATGTGAATTAATGAGCAAAGCAACGAAGGACAGTATTTTGTTGTTATTGAGTCATGGTATAGAATGAAATTCACTGATCATCAACCCTCTGGATATTACAGACTATGGCAAGAATTCCTGATAATCCGTTTATTTTAGTAGACGGCTCTTCTTATCTTTTCCGCGCATATCATGCTGCACCTAACTTCACTAATGGTGATGGACAACCAACAGGTGCGGTATATGGCGTAATTAACATGCTTCGTAGTCTGTTAAAGCAATTTGAAACTGATCGTATTGCGGTTATCTTCGATGCAAAGGGCAAAACGTTCCGTAACGATATGTACCCAGAGTACAAAGCAAATCGTCCACCAATGCCTGATGATCTGCGTTGTCAGATTGAGCCACTACACAAGCTAATTAAAGCGATGGGTTTGCCTTTAGTTTCTATTCCAGGCGTAGAAGCGGATGATGTAATCGGTACGTTAGCTTCTCAAGCATCAAAAGCTGGGATCCCAGTTCTTATCAGTACTGGTGATAAGGATATGGCACAATTAGTTGATGAAAATGTCACTCTGATTAATACCATGACTAATGTGATCATGGATCCTGAAGGTGTGGTTGAGAAGTTTGGTATTGGTCCAGAGCTTATTATTGATTACTTAGCATTAATGGGCGATAAGGTGGATAACATTCCTGGTGTTCCAGGTGTTGGTGATAAAACCGCTAAAGCATTATTGCAAGGCATTGGTGGTTTAGATGCTTTATATGAACATCTTGATGATATAGCTCCTCTTGGTTTCCGTGGTTCTAAAACCATGGCTAAAAAGCTAATTGATAACAAAGAAGGGGCTTACCTTTCTTATGAATTAGCAACGATTAAGTTGGATGTTGAACTGGATAAAACGCCAGAAGAGTTTGTTAAACAAGAGCCAAACGTAGATGAACTGATCCAAATGTTTGGTCAAATGAACTTTAAGCGTTGGTTAACTGAAATGTTAGATGGAAGCGACGGTAAGATCGTTTCACATGAAACATCGTCTAATAGCGTATCAACTTCAAGTAAGCAAGATGATGCAGAAGAAGAGCTAATTGTTGCCGCTCAAGTAGATCGTTCAAAATACGAAACGATTTTAACTAAAGAAGCGTTTAGCGTATGGCTAGACAAACTAAACAATGCCGATGTTGCGGCTTTTGATACTGAAACCGATAGCTTAGATTACATGGTTGCTAATCTTATTGGTTTATCATTTGCTGTAGAAGAAGGCGAAGCGGCTTATGTTCCCGTTGCACATGATTACCTTGATGCTCCAGAACAATTGGATCGTGATTGGGTACTTGAGCAGTTAAAGCCGTATTTAGAAGATGACAATAAAGCAAAAGTTGGTCAAAACTTAAAGTACGATGCGAGTGTTTTGGCGCGCTATGATATCGAAATGAAAGGCATTAAATTCGATACTATGCTTGAGTCTTATGTGTATAACAGCGTTGCTGGTAAGCACAATATGGACAGTTTGGCATTGCGTTACCTTCAACATAACACCATTTCATTTGAAGAAATTGCAGGTAAAGGTAAAAAGCAATTAACCTTTAACCAAATCGCTTTAGAGCAAGCTGCACCTTATGCCGCTGAAGATGCGGATATCACATTGCGTCTGCACCATGTATTGAATGCGAAATTAGAAGCCGATGAAAAACTAAAATCAGTATTTACAGATATTGAATTACCATTGGTATCTGTCCTTTCTCGTATGGAGAGAAAAGGCGTTTATATTGATGATATGTTGCTGTCAGCACAATCACTTGAAATCGGTCAGCGTTTAGATGAGTTAGAAAAAGCAGCATTTGAAGTTGCTGGTGAAGAGTTCAATATGAATTCACCAAAACAACTTCAAACCATTCTATTTGAGAAAATGGAACTGCCAGTAATTAAGAAGACACCTTCTGGAGCGGCATCGACAAATGAAGAAGTGCTGCAAGAGTTGGCGCTTGATTACCCATTGCCTAAATTGATTTTAGAGTACCGTGGCTTAGCGAAACTAAAATCGACCTATACAGATAAACTTCCTAAGATGATTAATCCATCTACAGGCCGTGTACATACCTCTTATCACCAAGCGGTAACAGCGACAGGTCGTTTATCATCAACCGATCCAAACTTACAGAATATTCCAATTCGTAACGAAGAAGGTCGCCGTATTCGCCAAGCGTTTGTTGCCCCTCATGGTTGGAAAATTCTAGCAGTCGATTACTCTCAAATTGAATTGCGTATTATGGCTCATTTATCTCAAGATAAAGCGCTATTAGCGGCTTTCTCGGCTGGTAAAGATATTCACGCAGCGACAGCAGCAGAAGTGAAGGGCGTGTCTATTGAAGAGGTGACTTCAGAAGATCGTCGTCGTGCTAAGGCGATTAACTTTGGTTTAATCTATGGCATGAGTGCGTTTGGTCTTGCTAAACAAATAGGGATCCCTCGTGGTGAAGCACAAGATTACATGAATGTGTATTTTGAGCGTTACCCAGGAGTGATGCAGTACATGGAAGAGACGCGTTTATTAGCGACTGAACAAGGTTATGTTGAGACGTTATATGGCCGTCGTCTGCACTTACCTGAAATCAATGCTCGAAATGGTATGCGTCGTAAAGCTGCAGAACGTGCAGCGATTAATGCCCCAATGCAAGGTACTGCTGCTGACATCATTAAGAAAGCGATGATCTTGGTTGATGAATGGGTTGAAACTGAAGGAAAAGATCGTGTGAATCTTTTAATGCAAGTGCACGATGAATTGGTTTTTGAAGTAAAAGAAGACGCATTAGATGAAGTGACGACTAAAGTAAGAGAACTCATGGAGCAAGCTGTTCAACTTGATGTTCCACTCGTTGCTGAAGCCGGTTTTGGTAATAACTGGGATGAAGCGCACTAATCTTGTGTCACAATCATTTGAATAAATGTATCTATCGATTAGTTACGTTACTGATTAAATTGTAATTCAGTTACAACTGAAATTAAAACTATGAGCCAGCGCACGCGTTGGCTTTTTTTTACCTAAAATAAAGTGAAGTTTGTCAGGTATTTGTTGTGTTTTTTGATACGAAACTGAAAAAAAATTACAAATAAAGGTTTTCAAAACTGTTCGTTTGTTGTACATTTATCTGCGTAGGGTACAGAGGTAAAGATGTTCTATCTTTCAGACCTTTTGTTTCACGTTATTGAATTTGGCTAAATTCAGCCGCCTCAGTCAACCTTTTTGACTGGGGCGTTTTTTCTTTCTGGCCTTCTAAAAACTCTTATCTGTGTTTTTCGCTTCTTGTAATTTTCCCACAATATGTAATTTTTATTACACGTTACTGAATTGATAATTTATTTTTTTAATTATCTTAAAACTTTGATTTTAAATTGATTTATTTGATTTGGTTCAATTTAAGTGTGTTTTTTTGAGTGCTTTTTAATCTTATTGATTTAATTAAAAATAGATAGATGTTGATGGGTTGGATATGTAGCGGATTTGTAGCATGATGCGCGGCAGAAAAATAATAACAACCTCTTTATCTCTCCCATTTCCCCACCTTACTTAAGGTGGGGTTTTTATTTCCCCAAAGCTAATGAATTACTCATCGGAGTGGGTAATAGTGCTAAATAGGGTTATTCAGTATCCAGATCTTCGATGAATTCATCATCTAGCTCAAAAGCAGGTGCAAACCACTCATCTAGTTTAGCGCGCAGCTTATCAACACCAAT
This sequence comes from Aliivibrio sp. S10_S31, assembly GCF_014694495.1. NCBI lineage: Bacteria > Pseudomonadati > Pseudomonadota > Gammaproteobacteria > Vibrionales > Vibrionaceae > Aliivibrio > Aliivibrio sp. S10_S31. Next base: position 28,994 of record NZ_JAAUWR010000021.1, read on the forward strand.
GCCTTTTAAAGATGAAAACGCATCAACTTCAACTTCGCCACCAAAATCAACAGCAGCTTCACGAACTTTAAGCACCTGTGCTTTACGAGCACCGCTTTTCAGCTTGTCTGCTTTCGTTAATAGGATTTGTACTGGGATATTTTGGTCTACAGCCCAGAAAACAAGTTGTTGGTCGATGTCTTTTAGTGGATGACGAATATCCATTAACACAACCAAGCCTTGTAAACATTGGCGTTTTTGTAGGTATTCACCTAACGATTTCTGCCATTTCTTTTTCATCTCAAGTGGTACTTGAGCGAAACCATATCCCGGTAAATCAACGATATGACAGTTTTCTTCAACTTTAAACAAGTTAATAAGCTGAGTACGACCAGGTGTTTTAGAAGTCTTTGCTAGGCTTTTCTGGTTGGTTAAGCGATTTAATGCGCTTGATTTACCCGCATTAGAACGGCCAGCGAAGGCAACTTCAATACCTTCATCTTCAGGTAGATGGCGAATATCTGGTGCACTCGTAATGAAATGCGTCTTTTGGTAGTGAATAGTTTTGCTCACTGGTTAACTCCGTCTCGACTAAAACCAAGCTGTAGATAATGATCCAAGTTGGATTATTGTAGTCAGCTGATTACTTTTTTGTGAAAATGTGTAAAATAACCGCATCAAGTTAGTCATTATTAACTTTTTAGTGACAAACTTAGAATGAAAACGGTAAAGGCCGCTCATTGTATCATGCTGTAGCCAATTTAGAGCGGTACTGGAAGCTTAATATCCAACACAATGTAAATAAATCTTGTTAAAAAGAGTAACTCATTGTGCAGGAACGATAATAATAAATGGAATGTCATGAAAAAATTAGCGCTGATATTAACTCTCCTAGCTAGTTGCTCAACATGGGCTCAAGGAGATATCGAAGCTGGGAAGCAAAAATCTGCAACATGTGCCGCTTGTCATGGTCAAGAAGGCAACAGTACTTTGACTCAATATCCGAATATTGCAGGCCAACACGCCGGCTATCTTGAGAAGCAACTTAAAGAATTTAAGTTAGGAATGGAAACTCAAGGTAAGCAAGGTCGTCTAGAGCCAGTAATGAGTGGTATGGCAATGCCATTAACAGAGCAAGATATTATGGATTTATCAGCCTATTTTGCCTCGTTACCAATGGCCGACAATACAACACCAGAAGAGGTGATTCCAGAAGGTAAAGCCTTGTACTTAGCGGGTGATATGGAGCGTGGTATTACTGCGTGTGTTGCATGTCATGGTCCTCGTGGTAACGGTACATCACTATCTGGCTTCCCTAAAATCTCTGGTCAACATGCTGATTATGTGAAAGCACAACTAGAGAAATTCCGTTCAGCAGATCGTGCAAATGATATGAATGCAATGATGCGTGATATTGCGAAAAAACTGACTGATGAAGACATTGATACGTTATCGAAATATGTGGGTGGACTGCATTAATTTAATGTAATTCGCATCATCATTACGTCTAAATTTAAAGAAGCAGCTCTCGTAGCTGTTTTTTTTATTAAAAAATCGGTTAAAACGATTATCTTTGCACCAGTATCGGGTATACTTCCCGCCCTAGAATTTTCAGGTAGTGGAGTGGGTTCACATGCAATCTTGCCCTTTGTGTCAACATTCTAAGGCTGATGATTTCCATCAAGATAAGCGACGTCGATATTATCGATGCCAGCAATGTCATCTTGTTTATGTGGATGAGTCTGACCGTTTAGATGCAGAGAACGAAAAAGCTCACTATGACCTCCATGAAAATAATCTTGACGATGAAGGGTATAGAACCTTCTTATCACGATTTGCAGAGCCTTTGTTGTCACGTGTTGGTGAGACACCTCAACAAGGACTAGACTTTGGGTGTGGTCCTGGACCTTTACTTGCTCATATGATGAGAGAGGCCGGTCACCACGTCGAACTTTATGATATTTATTACGCCCCAGATAAGAGCGTGCTGAATAAGCAGTATGACTTCGTCAGTTGTACAGAAGCTGTTGAGCATTTTTATCAACCTCAAAACGAACTGGAATTGTTATTGAGCTTGGTAAAACCTGGAGGTTGGTTAGGTATCATGACGAAACTAGCCAGGGACGAAAGCGCGTTTGCCACTTGGCATTACAAAAATGATTTAACCCATGTCAGCTTTTTTAGCATTGAAACCTTTGAGTTTATTGCCAAGCAATATCAACTTGAACTGGAGTTTGTTGGAAAAGATGTCATTTTACTGAGGAAAACCCAGTAATGAGCCGTATTAAAAAAGCCCGTAAGCCGGGAATGTCGAGCCAACCAGTTGTTGTTACTCGTAACCGTACAGACCGTGATGTTGAAAGTCGTGAACTTAAGCGTAAAAGAAAACGTAAAGGTTTAAAAGCCGGTGCTCGTAATGCAGAAAGCAACGCAGAGCAAGCTCGTCGTAATGCACAGAAAAAAGATCCACGTATTGGTAGTAAAAAACCAATTCAGCTAGTTGTTGATGCAAAGCAAAAAACAACTAAGCAAGAACGTCGTCTGACTAACGAGCAAGAACTAGCAATGTTAGAAAATGATGCGCAACTAATGGTTCTTTTAGATCGTCTAGACAGTGGTGAGAACCTAGGTACTGGTCTACAGAAATATGTAGATGAAAAACTGGCTCGCATTGAACACCTAATGGGTCGTTTAGGTCTATTAGATGACGAAGAGCCTGAAGAAATTGAAGAGTTCCCAGAGTTCGCAGAGCGTAAAGCAAAAAGTGATGATGATCTTCTAGCGGAATTTGATGACTTCAATATGGATGATTTTAAATAATTATGTCTACAGTAACCCTGTTAGCACTGCTTGGTGGTGCAATTATTCTTGCGTTAGCCGGTTATGCTGGCAGCTTACTGATGAAGTTAAAAAAGCAAAAAGAACTGCAAGAACAACATAGAAAATTGGCGATACAGAAACGTAACGCCAATATTTTTGAGAATGTGGTATTACTTTGCCAAGCCGGTCTTCAAGACCGATGTGATTTCTCAGAGCTCTCTATTCGTTTGTACTGCATCATGGATTATCTGCAAGAAGATGAGCGTATTGATGTAGAAAAAGAATACCCAGCATTATCTGAGTTATACCATGTTGTTAAAGACATGGCGCGTGGCGATGAAAGACAAGAACTCGCAAAAAAAGATCGAATGAAAGATAACTTGGTTCGAACTAAAGCGGAAGCTCGCCTACAAGATGCGATTAAAGAAGAGATTCAACAATTACATGATCGCGTTAAACCACTGAATCAAAATATTGATATTAAAATGATCTGATCGACACTTCTATTTACTACTGCATTGAAGTCATCGGCTTTATGAAGCAGATGTTTTATGATGCAGGGTAATCGTGTCAGTGCAGATATAAAGAGATGGAAGTAAGTCATGTCAAATCAACAAATAGTATGGGACCAAGAGATCATTGAGAAGTATAACTACTCAGGTCCGCGTTACACCTCTTACCCAACAGCTTTAGAGTTCCACGAAGCGTATACTCCTGCTGAATTTGATATGGCATGTACTCAGTATCCTGAGCGCCCACTTTCTCTTTATATCCACATCCCGTTTTGTCACAAACTGTGCTACTTCTGTGGCTGTAATAAGGTGATCACTCGTCATCACCATAAAGCGGATATTTACCTTGATTCACTAGAACTTGAAATTCGTCAACGTGCGGCACTATTTACGGATCGTAAAGTAACGCAATTGCACTTTGGTGGCGGTACACCAACGTTTCTAACTAAAGTTCAATTCACTCGTTTAATGACTTTATTACGTGGTGAATTCCAGTTTGAAGATGGCGCTGAAATCAGTATCGAAGTTGACCCTCGTGAAATCGAATTGGATATGCTGGATCACTTACGTGATGAAGGGTTCAATCGTTTAAGTATTGGTGTTCAAGATTTCAATAAAGAAGTACAGCAGTTGGTTAACCGCGACCAAGATGAAGACTTCATTATTCAGATGGTACAACGTGCTAAGGATCTTGGCTTCCGCTCAACGAACCTTGATTTAATCTACGGTTTACCAAAGCAATCTGCTGATTCATTAGCTAATACGATCAAACGTGTACTAGAAATGGAACCGGGTCGCCTATCTGTATTTAACTATGCGCACATGCCAACTCTGTTTGCTGCTCAACGTAAGATCAAAGATGCTGACCTGCCTGCGCCAACTGAAAAGCTAGTGATGCTTCAAGAGACGATTGAAACATTAACGGGTGCGGGCTATCAATTTATCGGTATGGATCACTTTGCCTTACCTGATGATGAATTAGCGGTAGCGCAGCGTGAAGGGGTTCTTCACCGTAACTTCCAAGGCTACACCACTCAAGGTGAGTGTGACTTATTGGGGATGGGCGTATCAGCGATTTCAATGATTGGTGATAGCTACGCTCAGAACAAGAAAGACCTAAAAGAATATTACGCACAAGTGAATGAACAACGTCATGCGTTATGGCGTGGTGTGGCTTTAGATAATGATGATTTAATTCGCCGCGAAGTGATTAAACAGCTTATCTGTAATTTCACGCTAGATACCAAAGCAATTGAAGCAGAGTTTAATTTGGACTTTGATACGTACTTTGCTGAAGACATTAAATTACTGCAAACTTTCATTAATGATGAGTTAGTGACAATGCATGAAGGTCGTATTGATGTTGAGCTTCGTGGCCGTCTTCTGATCCGTAATATCTGTATGTGTTTTGATAAGTACTTACGTGATCGTGCTCGTCAGCAGCAGTTTTCGAGAGTTATTTAATAATAGGGACGAGATACGAGTACGGACTTCGTCCTTAAGGGGCGAGTAAGAGCATTGCGACTTGTTTGCAAATTTGAAACCGTAGGTGTTAATGCACCTGCGGTTTTTTGTTTTTAAGAGCAAGGTTTCAGAGCGCTTCGCTTTCAGGATTGGTTATTTCTAGCCTTGGTACTAGCAACCCCCTCTAACTCCCCCTTATATTGGTTTGGTCGATATCAGTGATTTAATAGCAAAGGGGGAGAACCATCTTTGGTGCTGTAATTACAACGATGACAATACTGTTCCTCCCCTTGAGAGAGAAACTAATGAGATTAGTAATGTTGATATTAAGGGGAGGCTAGGAGGGGTTGGTAACGAATAACTAGAGGCGAATGCGGACTTCGTCCTTAAGGGGCGAGTAAGAGCTTTGTGACTTGTTTGCAAATTTGAAACCGTAGGTGTTAATGCACCTGCGGTTTTTTGTTTTTAAGAGCAAGATTTCAGGACGCTTCGCTGCAGGTTTCAGGATTGGTTATTTTTAGCTTTGGGTATTAGCAACCCCCTCTAACTCCCCCTTATATTGGCTTGGTCGATATCAATGATTCAGTGTTAAAGGGGGAGAGCCACCTTTGGCGCTGTAATTGCAACGATCACAATACAATTCCTCCCCTTGAGAGAGAAACTAATGAGATTAGTAATGTTGATATAAGGGGAGGCTAGGAGGGGTTGGTAAGGAATAACTAGAGACGAGATACGAGTACGGGCTTCGTCTTTAAGGGGGGAGTAAGAGCGTTGTGACTTGTTTGCAAATTTGAAACCGTAGGTGTTAATGCACCTACGGTTTTTTATTTTTAAGAGCAAGGTTTCAAGGCGCTTTGCTTGCAGGCTTCAGATATTGTTATTTTCTGTTTTGTGCAGTGATTACAGCGAGTACCCCTGAACCCTTTAAGGGAGCTTGCGACCGATCTGAACCCTGCTCTTAAGGCTTCACATTACGACTAATAGGATTCTGCAGCGAGATCAGCGTCTCCGTCGATTGCACTTCTTCAATCGCTTGAAGCTTATCAATCAACACATATTGCAGCTCTTCAATGCTTTTACACATCAGCTTTACGAAGATGTTGTAAGCACCTGTAGTGTAATAGGCTTCAACCACTTCCTCTAAGGCATCGAGTTTCGCTAAGGCAGAATGATAGTCACGTGCCGCGTATAGGTTAATACCAATAAAGCAGCATACATCGTAGCCCAAGGTTTTTGGGTTCACGACCACTTCTGTACCTTCAATAATGTTAGCCGCTTTCATTTTTTCAATACGAACATGAATGGTTGCAGGGCTGACATCAAAGCGTTTTGCCAGTTCAGCGTAAGGGGTTCGAGCATCATTCATTAACGCTTGTAAAATATCTCGGTCGAGATCATCGATTTTGCTGGTTTGGTTCATGATGCATCCTTACATAATGGGCAATCTTTAAATTACCTTAAGATAAGAGATTCGGCGAGCACTTTATCTAGTCGTTTTTATTAATATCCATTACCATAGGCACTGACTGTTCCTAATTATTAAGCTTGTTGGAGTGCCCTGTGCAAATAGCGTTATTGTCTGAAGATCCAAATCGTCAATCTGAGTTAGAGGCCATTGCCGCTCGCTGGGGATTAAAGCATGATGAAGATAATGTATTTGCGTTGGTGTTAACTGAGCAACAGCTAGAATTACGTAAACGTGATGAACCAAAGCTTGGTGCTATTTTTGTTGATTTGGTATCAGGTGCGGTTGCTCATCGTCGTAAATTTGGTGGTGGTAAAGGGCAATCTATTGCGAAAGCGGTGGGCTTAAACAAAGGTGCGACACCGATTGTACTTGATGGAACGGCAGGGTTAGGTCGAGATGCGTTTGTATTAGCTTCTCTTGGCTGTAAAGTTCAAATGGTTGAGCGTCATCCAGTTGTTGCCGCATTACTTGATGATGGATTAGCTCGAGCAAAACAAGACGCTGAGATAGGTGTGTGGGTTGCTGAGCGCATGTCGTTATTACACGCTTCAAGTCATGACGCATTAGAGCAATTGATGGCTCAAGATGATTTTGTGCAGCCGGATGTTGTGTATTTAGATCCTATGTATCCACACCCAGTGAATAAAAAGAAAAGCGCGTTAGTGAAAAAAGAAATGCGAGTCTTCCAATCTTTAGTTGGTGCAGATAATGATGCCGATGCACTGTTGGCACCGGCATTATTGATGGCGACAAAACGAGTGGTCGTTAAGCGCCCTGATTACGCAGAGTGGTTAGATAATCAAAAACCATCAATGGCGATTGAAACGAAAAAGAACCGTTTCGATGTTTACGTTAATGCCGCGATGGCTTAATCTTTAAATGGAACCACTAATACATCAATCGGACAGGTATTAATCACTTGTCTGGTTGATGATAGTAATTTACTCCAGAAGTCTTGGTGGTGCCCACAGACCACTAAGTTCACATCAAGATTTTCAATGGCTTCAGTCAATTCATTGCTTAAATCACCACTACTTACCAATGTTTTATGGATAGGATAATCCGAAAATTCCACCAGATGTTTCATCGCTTCTTTTGAGGCTTCCATTGCTTGGTGTTGTGTTTCTGCTAGGTTGATATCAATCAGACCGGTATAAAGCTCTGCATAGCTAACATCAATATGAATAAAAGAAACTTTAGCATCTAACGCTTTTGCAAGACCAACGGCTTTACTTACTAGTGCCTTGCTCTCTTCTGTTAAATCAACAGCAACAAGAATGTGTTGGTAACTCATGATATATCTCCTTTAAATTCAAAATTGAATTATTTGATAACTATAGATTAGCACCAGAATTGTTCTTTTTTTGTCGTTTAGATCTCGTTCTGATTGATAGTTATTGATTAATCAAAGAACGAGGGATATATGATATAATTGTTAAAATTTCAGATGAAAATAGCTCATAAAGGAATCTAAAAATGTTAGCTCAAACTATGGTTGATCACCTAAATGCACAAATTAATCTAGAATTTTTCTCATCTAATCTATACTTACAGATGAGTGCTTGGTGTGAAGATAAAGGTTTTGATGGCGCGGCTGAGTTTTTCCGAGCTCACGCAGCGGAAGAAATGGAACATATGCAACGTCTGTTTACTTATGTTAGCGAAACCGGTGCAATGCCAATTTTAGGTGCAATTGAAGCACCACAATCGGAATTCTCTGGCCTTGGTGATGTATTTCGTACAACGTTAGAGCATGAGCAAATGATCACTCAAGAGATCAACAAATTAGCTCATGTAGCTTTTACTTCTCAAGACTACTCAACGTTTAATTTCCTTCAATGGTATGTTGCTGAGCAGCATGAAGAAGAAAAATTATTCAAAGGAATTTTAGATAAAATTGACCTAGTAGGTGAAGATGGTAAAGCGCTGTTCTTTATTGATAAAGACCTCGCTGTTTTAGCTAAATCTGGATCTTCATCTATCATGGATAGTACTGCTGGGTAAGCTATACACCAGAAAGTCGTATGCCAACTATGATAAAAAGTAGATGAGGCAGTAAATATAGGTTGTTGCTTATCTAGCACTTTAGACAAGTATGTCGGAGGTGAGTATGATCAGTGGCGACCTAATTTTATTAGCGTTATTTACAGTGACAGGTATTAATATAATTCGATACCTAAGTACATTAAAAACCCTTCTTTTTGTTATGAGAGAGGCACATCCATTGCTGTATCAGCAGGTTGATGGACGTGGTTTTTTCACCACTCATGGAAATTTTAGTAAGCAGACCAAATTACTTCATTATTTATGGCAAGAAGAGTATCTCGATCATCATGATACGCTCTTTGTATTTAAATGTGAGAAAGCTCGTTATCTATTTATGTTATCTAGTGCGCTACTGGTTGTTAGTGTTGCGGTGTTTTTCTTAGTAATTAGTTTGGGCATCTAGCGCTGATAATAGTACACTCCATGCCAATTAAATTTGGGTGAGAGTGTCATGAAAAAAGTAGACGTAGTCGTTATCGGTGCCGGTGCTGCCGGATTAATGTGTGCAGCAGAAGCCGCTAAGCGTGGTCGTTCAGTATTAGTTGTTGATCATGCAAAAAAACCGGGGCGTAAAATCCTTATTTCAGGTGGTGGTCGCTGTAATTTCACTAATTGCGATGTGACTGCGAGTAACTATGTCTGTCAAAACCCTCACTTTGTAAAATCGGCTTTATCTCAGTACACCAACTGGGACTTTATCTCTTTGATCTCTAAATACGGAATTGAATTTGAAGAGCGCGATCATGGGCAACTTTTCTGTGTTGATTCAGCAAAAGATATTGTCGATATGTTGCTTAAAGAGTGTGAATTAGTTGGTGTTAATTACCGTTATCGCTGTGAAATCTCTGACATTGAAAAAACGGACACAGGCTTTACGCTCATGCTTGATTCAGATGAGTTAGCGTGTGAGTCTCTGGTGGTCGCAACGGGTGGTTTATCGATGCCAAAATTAGGTGCAACGCCATTTGGTTATCAGATTGCTGAGCAGTTTGGACTTTCTATGATACCAACGACTGCGGGCTTAGTGCCATTCACACTGCATAAAGAAGATAAAGAAGCATTTTCTGAACTGTCTGGTATTGCGATTCCTGTTGTTGTGGAATCAGAGAACGGTAGCAGCTTTAAAGAAAACTTATTGTTTACTCATCGTGGTTTATCTGGCCCGTCTATTTTACAAATTTCGTCTTATTGGAAAGCAGGACAAAGGGTAACGATTGACCTTCTTCCTAATGACGATTTAAGTGAAGAACTAGACAAAATGCGAGAGAGCAACCCAAATCAAAGCATCAAGAATTCACTTGCAAAATTATTACCCAAAAGAGTAGTTGAAACTTTGCTAAATAAGACTATTTTTAATGAGCGATCTCTAAAACAAGTCAATCCAAAAGAGCAACAAGAGTTATGCTCTTTACTTCACAAATGGCAAGTTTTACCAAATGGAACAGAAGGCTACAGAACAGCTGAGGTGACATTAGGTGGGGTAAATACAGACGAATTGTCTTCAAAAACAATGGAGTCTAAGAAAGTGCCTGGCTTGTATTTTGTCGGTGAAGTCATGGATGTGAGTGGTTGGCTTGGTGGCTATAATTTCCAATGGGCATGGTCTAGCGGATATGTAGCAGGAATTAATGTGTAGTTAGTTCCATTTTTTACACCTTTGTTCGCCTTAATTTTATAAAACGCATACGTTTCTACCGTTTCAGTTATGGATGACATGTTGTTAATTTTATTTTTATAAGGGCTTAATAAATAATGCAAACTCTCTCATTTAGTGTTCAAAGTATTACGCATCTTAAAGAAGAGTGTGATTCACTATTAATAGAGAGGGCATCAGGATGTTTAATTCAGATATTCTCTTCTCAATCGATGGAAGAAGTCTCTACTTATCATTCCTTTTTACAGTGCTTATTTCCTCACGCTGAGATCGTCGGTCTCAGCGCGATTCATACCAGTATCAATTCCTCGGTATTCACTCAATCAACCATTGTATCTATCTCTACTTTTGATTCTTCAACCGTGACATCAGCGTCAATTGTCCATGGTGAAAATGAACCACTTGTTGGTCATCAATTATTAAGAAAATTATCCGTTAATCAGACGACAAAAAGCGTTATTGCCTTTAGTTGTTATGGCTCTGCAAGTAATTACAAACTCTTTGAAGCTTTTTCTGAGCAAGCTTACATTGTTCCTGTATCGGGCTGTGTAGCGACGAATACAGGTGAAGGAGCTTGGGTTCTGTTTAATGGTGAATTTTATCAAGACCAAATCGTTGCGGTTGCTTTACATGGTGAGAAATTACAGGCTTGGTATGAAGCTTTTGTTGAATGGAATCCGATTGGTAAATATTTTCGAGTTACTGCTTCTGAAGGTCGAGTGGTTAAAGCGATTGACCATATTCCTGCGTACGATTTTTATTGTAAGTACTTAGCTGACAACAAACCACTTGCGCTTAGCCAGATTCAAGCTTTTCCTTTAATGCTAGAGGAAGACACGGCACGCATTATTAATACGGTTGAATCAATAACCAAAGAAGGGCATTTATTGTTTTCTGCTGAAGTGCCTGTTGGTGATGAGGTTAGATTATCGTATTACCATCCGTCATTAACGCAAGAGCAAGTGAACCAAGGTGCGGCTCGTTTGGCGAATCGACGACCTGAATCTATTTTTATTTATAACTGTGAATCGCGGATTGAAAATAGTACTGAATCAACAGAATTACAGGCGTTTTCTGATGTTGGTTTATGCCAGGGTGTTTATGGAATGGGAGAGTTTTTCCGATCTCATAATCAGCAGATTTTACACCACAGTTTAACCTATCTTGCGTTAAGTGAATCAGAAGACGTCGCATCAGAATACGATACTTTTTCTCGTGCGCCACGTGTTCATAATTTAACGCCTCTGTTTTCATTAATTAAAAATTCAATTCAAGATTTGGATCATATGACTTCTGAATTGGAAGATAAAATTAGAGAGCAGTCATTGCGTTTAATTCAAACCTACCGTACAGATAGAAGAACGGGATTACTTAATCGCACGGTATTGAAAGAGCGACTTTCCCATATAGCGCTAACGGATCATTTACTCTCTTTTAAATTAACTAATTTAAGCCAAGTGAATGAAAAGTATGGTTACCATGTTGGTGATAAGTTACTGCAAGATATTAGTTATTATATGAAAGAGCATCTAGGCTTAGCGATTGAGTCTGAAATTGAGCTCTACAGTATTGGTATTGCTGAGTGGGGTGTCATATTTAATAGTGATACTGCCAGTGAGGTATTACGTAAGCAGATTACTGGTTTTATTGAAAAACTAGAGCATGAAAATTTTGAACCTTATGGTTTAGATGATGTGGATTATTTAAGTGTTTCTATCTCTGGTGGTCTTATTAGTCGACGTGATTTTCCAACCATTGCTTCTGAAGACTTAATTCTAAAAACCGTAGAGGCAAGACGAATTGCTATGCGTCGTAATCGTCATTTGTGCAATGCCAGAGAGTTAATGAAAGAAGAGCGTTCCCGTCAAAATCAATTGGATTGGCTTACTTGTGTTAACCGAGCGATTTCTCAAAAAGGCGTACTGGTTTATGGTCAACCTATTTTTAAAGCGCATACACATGAGTTGGCATCAACAGAATGTTTAATGCGAATTCAAGAAGACGACCAAATATTTGCTCCGGGACAGTTTTTACCGGCTGTTGAGGGGACGCATCTTTATACTCGCTTAAGCCGAGAAATGATTTCGAGTATCTTTGAGATCATGCAATCGAATGATCTGACATTCTCGATTAATTTATCTCCTCAAGATTTATTAAGTGATAGAACACTAGATTTATTAGAGTCATCCATGATCCGTTTAGATAACCCAATGCGAGTGGGATTTGAAGTGTTAGAAACGGAACAAATTCAAGATTATGGGCATATCATTGAAGTATGTAATCATTTCAGACGCTTAGGTGCGCGAATTATTATTGATGATTTCGGTTCAGGTTATTCCAATATTGATGCGATCATGAAATTAGAGCCTCAGGTTATTAAGCTTGATGGTTCAATTATCAAAAATGTGCATCAAGATAAGAGACAGCGTTTGATCTCTCAGCAAATGGTACAGCTTTGTCATGTATTAGATGCCAAAGCTGTGGCCGAGTTTGTTCATAACCAAGAGGTGTGTTCAATTGTTGAAGACATGGGTGTGGATTATTTACAAGGTTACTTTTTAGGTGAGCCCAAACCGCTACACATTAAGAAGTAAATTTATGTCCACTTCGTTCAGCTTGAAACACAGTTAAAAACTGATCGTAATAACACGAAAGAGCTTGAGCATTTTCAGGCTCTTTTACCATTTCTAACACTTCAATTCCGGCTTCGCACGTACATAGGTTACCTTCACTTTGATTTCTACGTAAGTGATAGCGAGATGCTTCGTCAGTTTGAATCTCCAAACAAGGTAATGCCTTTAACCAAGGACTTTTATTGACCATTTTCTTTGCTTCTTGCCATGTCGCATCGAGTAGTACAAAAAGTTGTTTTTTGGTTGAATCATGTCGATGGTAAAAATCACCACTGAGTACTGGTTCTGTACTTGGGAAGAGTAACCAGGTTTCAGTGTCTGCTTGGTTTATTTTATTAATAAGCGCTTGAGGTGGCTCTTTTCGTTGCCATGTATATTCCGTTGTATTCGATAAACTATTGAGGATCAGCTTACCTGTATTAGTGAGTTTGTGGCGTTCGTTTTCATGATAGAGCAACGCAAACTCAATATTTGAGTTTAAATTTGGTTGATGTGCGCAAATACAATTATGAGTAAATCCACAAGTAGAGCAGGTCATGAATACATCCATTATTGAGCCGTTGAGAATAGAGTTAACCCTGATTTTATTGGAAAGGTAACGCCATTCACTGTCTCCTTATCCGTATGGATTTGTTTCCCTTTTTTAGTGAATGTTCGTTCAGCAATTAAATATTGGCGTTGATGACGGCTCATTAATACGTGTACATGATCATCACGAGTTGCCTGCCATACTCCCGTCTCAACTAATGGGTCTTCACCCGTTTGATTATCATAGGTAGTGATTGCTGAGTGATCAGGGTTTAAAACCAGATTAATGTTTAATCCTGGTGTTGTTAGCGTGCTGGTTCCTTGGTAAGTACCAACCCAATTAAGCGTAGTATCTTTGGGTGCTAATGTCCCACAACCCTTATAGGTCGTATCATTAACCGTGATTTCTGAATTCCAACCATAAATAGATTCAACCATACTGTCGTTGCATAGACCTTTTGTCATGATTAATGAGAAATTTTCGCTTTGGTATTCTCGTCTTGTCGGAGTAAATTCCTGTTTGGTGATAGGCTGTTTTTGGGTTTGATTTCCCATTTGAGAAAAGATTAATTCTCCATCTTTTACCTGCATATTCCAAAAAGGTTCATTACCAAATGCTTTGGTTGGTTGTGGTGGTTGAGCACAACTTGGACCTTCGCCTGCAACTAAGCGATTAATATGCGACACAACAAATCGAGCAGGGTAGTCGCTAGAAAAACCGCCTTTTGGTGGCGCTTCAAAATGACCAATAAATTCACCATACATTGCTTGGTAAGGCGTTGATTGAATGTCTGTTCCCGCTTTCCATTGTCTTGGAGATAGGTTTATCCAGTACTGTTGATCACTATTACAAGGCTGAATACTTTGAGACTCATGACCAATGATTACTGTACCTCTCAACATAAAAGTATGAGGTGAGTTAATCTCATCTTGTTGAGCTACCATATTATTTTTAGGTGCTGATGTTTCTTGGCTGCACCCAGTCAATAATAGCAATGTGGCACTAATTAGAGTGGTTAATGATGTTTTCATTATAGGATTCTCAACATGGTTGGTTTAACTCTGGGAGTGAGTATGCCATAGGACATGATAAATGCGTGAAAATTCACCTTTGTCAGAGCTATTAGTAGGATTTTAGCGTAAAATGCCGGGGTTATTTTAAATGAGTAAAGAGAGCTAAGAAAAATATGAGTTGGAACCTTTCGCCTTCAGACGTATTTAGTGCATCACCAGTTGTTCCTGTTATGGTTATCGAACAATTGGAAGACGCTGTACCAATGGCTCAAGCACTTGCAGCTGGTGGAATTAATGTGTTCGAAATTACGCTTCGAACAGCGGTTGCTTTAGAGGCAATTACTGCAATTCGTAAAGCGATGCCAAAAGCATTGGTAGGCGCTGGTACTGTTATTAGTACGCATCAGTATGACCAAGCTGTTGAAGCGGGTGCTCAATTTATTATTTCTCCAGGATTTACACCAAGTTTGTTAGCCCATGCAAAAACTGCGGATGTTCCACTAATCCCTGGTGTTGCAACGCCTTCTGAGGTTATTCGAGCAATTGAATTAGGTTACTCTCATCTTAAGTTTTTCCCTGCAAGTGCATTTGGTGGTCCATCAGTATTAAAAGCGATGGCTGCACCATTACCACAAGTTCAATTCTGTCCAACTGGCGGTATTAATCCACAAAACGTAAATGACTACACAGCATTAGATTGTGTGGCCACAGTGGGTGGTTCTTGGATGCTACCAAAAGATGCAGTAGCGGCAAAAGATTGGAATAAAGTAACGTTATTAGCAAAAGAAGCGGTTGAGCTAATTAAGTAACCGCCCTTATTTTTGTCACGCCTGAGTATGATGCATCAGGTGTGACAACTCTTCCCATTGTTCTATTGGTAATGGTTTACTGTATAAGTAACCTTGTGCAATATCACAGCCTAATGAACGCAATATCTCTGCTTGTTCTTTTGTTTCAATTCCTTCCGCTACAATGGATACATTAAACCCCTTTGCCATATGAATAATCGCACTCGTTATTGATGTGTCGGCATTTTCACGAGTTAAGCTTTTCACAAATGAGCGGTCGATTTTCAAGCAATCAAAGGGCAGTGTGTGTAAGTATGAAAGTGACGAGTAGCCTGTACCAAAATCATCAATTGCAATATGCACACCAAGCGCTCGAACCTTATTTAACAATTCAATAATAAAAATATCGTTATTTAATAAACGAGATTCAATGATTTCTAAACTTAAGTTTTTAGGTTTAAGACCGGATTCTATTAACGCATCTTGTAAGCGTTGAAAGCTATTTCCATCATGCAGTTGCTCTGTTGATACATTTACATGCATAACAAAGTCTTCTGGCCATTCACCTGATGCAATTTTCTGTGCAGTGTCGATGCACGCTTGTCTTAATACCATACGACCAATATTGATTATCATGCCGTTATCCTCAGCAAGAGGAATAAATTCATTTGGTGATACGATTCCTCGTTGTGGTGAATTCCAACGAATTAACGCTTCTGCACCATGAATTTTACCGTCTTCAAAGTTCACTAATGGTTGATAGTAAGGGAGTAGCTCTTCATTTTTTATTGCGTGCGATAACTCTGCAGCTAACTTGGTTTTTTTCTGAGAGATGTCGGCCATATAAGGTTCAAACACAGCCAGTTTGCTTGATTTGCTTTGTGCATAAGCAAGAGCCAGACTCGCGCTACGTAGCCAGTGCATCGCATTGTGGTTATTTAATTGATAAACCAACCCCGTAGATAATTGGATAACAACCTCACCAGAGGCGGATTGTATAGGAGTATTAAATATAGACTGCAGCTGCTGGGCGTAATTAATTAACTCTTGAATATCATCAATATGATAAAAGAAAAGAGCAAACTCAGCGCCACCAATGCGGGCCATTTCTATATTTTGATCTTGATAGTGCGTTTTTAATCGCTCTGAAATATCAATAAGAAGATGGTCACCACTTAAGTGTCCAACAGAGTCATTGATGTCTCGAAAACCATTAATGGTAAAAGAAATGAGTCCTGAATTATCAGTAATGGCAGGAGAAATAACGTTATCGAGACCTGTTCGACTGTATAAATGAGTCAGTGAGTCGTAGGTTACTTTATCTTGTAACTCTTGAAATGATCGTTTTAGGTTGTTTGCCATAAATTTAAACGAGCGAGTTAGAACCATGACTTCTTGAGTTGTGCAATTAATTGGCAAAGGCGTATCCCAATTTCCTTGAGCTAGCTCCTTTGCTGAATTGGCGGTATCAATAATCGGCTTTATTAATTTTCGAATGACATAAACCGCAAGTACAAAAGCGATAAGGCAGGCGATAACGGTAATAATAATGGTGAACTGTCGGCGCTGTGGCAATGCCCCAAGTAGAGTTGATTCTGGTATTGATGCAATGATATAGCCTTCAACAGGAATACGTTGCCTGAAAGGGCTGATCATCATAAAGTGTTTTTGGCCATCAATATTTAGTGAAATTATTTTTTCTTGTAATGCATTATCAAATCCTACTTTTTCAATATATAGAATTGTCTCTTTAACTATTGTGTTCTCAATGGTGTCTATGCGCGAGATATCATGATGCATTGGCGCATTAGGCGTATGATCTGAATGTAGCCAGACGGTTCCATTACTATCAACAATAGAGATGTTTCCGTTGATTTCATTGGCTTCTTTATCTAAAAACTTATTGAAAGAGGAAAGTAAAACATCCGTTGTAATGACCCCCTCTAACCCTTTGTTTTTATTATAAACAGGGGTTATAGCTGACAATAGCGAGGACGCATGTTCTTCTACGTTAGAATAAATATCACTCCATCGAGCTTTCGGGTTTTCGAGTGATTTTTGATACCAAGGTCGAAGTCTAGGGTCATAATTTTTGATTATGTTAAGTATTGGGGTATTTGAGTTATCCCCATTATAAATATATAAATGATTGTCTATATTTTGTTTTTTTAAAAATAAAGATATGGTGTTATCACTTCTATTTTTTCTAAAACCAATGTAATCGCCTTGTTGACTTCCGTAACCAATAATATCAACTTGGTTCAGAGTACTGACTTCTTTTTTTAAGTTTTGATTTAGGTAACGCTGTAGCTTCTTAGCGTTTTCTGGCAAATAAAGCTCATTACGCTCAATCGTATTGCGCATATTGATATTGGCGTTTAATGGGTCTTCTAATTGATGGTAAAGAGCCGCATCGATACTACGAGAGGAAGAATCTAATAACTTTTCACTGATGTGACTGATCATGTCTCTATAAATGCTTGCTTGGCTGTTAAGTACCACTGTCATGATCAAAGTAAAAATGATCATAAATGGGACAGTAATAGCAAACCTTAGAGATATGTTGTTTTTACATGACATAAAAATAGCGACCAGAATCACATTTAATAGAATGGAGTCGCGTATGCTATCAGCAATAGAAAAGAGAAATATGTCTCAATTGTTGGATGGCGAGAGATTGTTCAGTTTGACGTTTAAAGTAGGGACGAGAGTTGAGTGCGCTTTGTTAAAGGAATAAGCAAAAGTGAGAGGACTGGTGTTGGTATTACAACACCAGTTATATTATTTTTTAGACCCTAGACCCTAGACCCTAGACCCTAGACCCTATAGTTTCTAGCGCTTAGCTGCGATATCTCGCAATGCTTGTTTCTCAGCCTCGCTTAAGAAAGCTAAGTCTAAACCATTAATTTGAATTTGTTTAAGTTGCTCTGGCGTTAAGCCAACTTTTGGTGCCGCAACTTCATACTCATGAGGTAACTCAATTCCCTCAACCGCTGGGTCATCGGTATTAAGACACGCTTTAACACCGTACTCTAAGAATGTCTTAATTGGGTGAGATTCAAATGAAGCAACCGTACTCGTTTGGATGTTAGAGGTTAAGCAAGACTCAATACCAATGTTGTTTTTAGCTAGATATTCCATCAGTTTTGGATCTTCAATGGCTTTAACACCATGACCAATTCGTACAGCGCCAAGCTCATTAATTGCTTGCCACATACTTGCAGCACCTGCTGCTTCACCTGCGTGTACAGTGACACGAAGATCTGCGTCTTTCACTTGTTTAAAGTGATTCACAAAAAGGTCACCTGGTTGGCCTAACTCATCACCAGCAAGGTCGATTGCAACTAATTTGTTTTTTTGAGTCAGTAGGCCATCTAATTCTTGTTGGCAAGCATCTTGACCAAAGGTACGACTCATAATACCGATTAAGTTAGCCTTAATACCAAAATCACGACAACCGGCTTCTACACCATCAACAACCGCTTCAACAACACCAGCAATAGGTAAATTGTGTTTCATTGCCATGTAGTATGGTGAAAAGCGTAATTCAGCGTAATCAATTTGAGCGTTCATTGCGTCTTGAACATTTTCATATGCCACACGACGACAGGCATCTAAATCACCAAGAACAGCAACACCCCAATCAAGTTTCGATAAGAAAGCCACAAGACTTGGCTCGGCTTCCACAATTTGTACGTGAGGGCGAAGTGCTTCGATATCATACGCAGGTAGATCTAAACCGAACTTTTGACCTAAATCCAAAATGGTTTCAATGCGAATATTTCCATCAAGGTGACGGTGTAGATCCGTTAAAGGAAGTTGTTTAATGATCATTATTATTTTCCTAAAAAGTGTCCCAATTCCATTGGTGCATCGGCATTGGTATAAAACTGAATATAAGTAGATATTACAGCAGAGTATAGAGACAAGTGTCGAATGTGTCAGTAGCAAATCGGTTAAAAACAACGCAATCTGAACGATTGCGTTGTCATGTTAACTTATTCTGTTGGCCAATCTTCCAAAGGAATAGGGCGACTGTAGAGGAAACCTTGAGCGTGGTGGTAATTGAGTGAAGCCAACAATTTCGCTTGTTCTTGTGTTTCAATACCTTCAGCAACCAGAGTAATATCAAATCCTTGAGTCATATTGCATACGGCCGCTGCAATGGATGAATCGATATTTTCAGCCGTCAAATCTTTGATAAACGAACGGTCGACTTTTAATACATCAAATGGCAGTTTATGAATATAAGCAAGAGATGAGTAACCCGTACCAAAGTCATCAATAGCAATTTGAACACCTAAATCACGAATTTTCTGCATGGTATTAATAGTCGAATTATCATGATTTACTAAGCGCGATTCCGTAATTTCTAGAGTGAGGTTTTCTGGAGCCATTCTTGTGTTGTGTAATACTGATTTTAGTTCATCCAAAAAGTTATTTTGGGTTAATTGGCAAACCGATAAGTTTACGTGCATATGAAAGTCAGCAGGCCACAGACCTTGATTAATACGCTCAACGGTATCCAAGCAAGCTTGAGTTAATACCTGAGACCCCATAGGAATTATCATACCGTTTTCTTCAGCTAACGGAATAAAGTCTAATGGTGAAACCATTCCTCTTAATGGACTTAGCCAGCGAATCAACGCTTCTGCACCTATGGTTTTTCCACTCTTAATATCAATTATTGGCTGATAAAAAGGGACAAGCTCTTTGTTTTTAATGGCCAAAGACAGTTCAGCGGTCATATTTGCTTTATGTAATGAAGCTTCTGCCATTTCAGGAGTGTACAGCGACATATTAAGGTTGTTCTTTTTCGCTTGTCCTAGAGCTATGCTGACATTTCTTAACCAAAGTGTCATGGAGTCACAGCTTAAATCACCATAAACCAAACCTGTTGATATACTCAAAAGAGAGTTATTTGATGCCACTCTAAATGGAGTCATAAAACAGCCTTCCATATCTCGTGCATATTGTTTTAGTTGTTCGACATCATTGAGTTTTGAGAAGAATAGAGCGAACTCATCTCCTCCAACTCGAGCAATGGCAATGTTGTCCTGAGTAAAGCTGCATTGTAAGCGGTCGCTGATGTTCTTGAGTAATTGGTCGCCTTCTAAAATACCAAAACTGTCATTGATATCTCTAAAATTATTAATACCGATAACAAGTAATCCTTGTTCATGATTCTCTTTTTTATCAAGCATGATTCGACATTGCTCTATAAGGCCTTGTCGACTAAGCACTTGAGTTAAAGAGTCAAAGGTAATTTGTTGACGCATAGCATCAAATGACGATTGGAGCTTATTGGTCATGTCATTAAATGCATTCATTAATAGTGTTGTTTCGTAAATGCTTCCTTGAGCCTCAACGTTATTATTCCAATTACCACTTGCGATATTGCGTGCTGCATTTGCGGTAGTAAAAATGGGTTTAGTCACTTGAGTAACTAGATAAACACCCACAATTAAACCAATAGCAGCGAGTACGATGCCAAAAAATAAACCACGACGTTGTTCTTCTTGAAGGTGTCCAAGTAAGTCGCTTTCCGATATTGAAATAACGATGTACCAATTTAAATTGTTACCATCAACATAAGGGGTGATTTGGCTGAAATAACGCTCGCCTTTGTAGTAGAAAGAGAAAACTTCAGCGTGATTATTTTTATTAATTAACTGATTGGTTTTAATGTAAGTGGCACTTTGTTGAATGGTCTCATCGCAGCTTTCAGTAGCAAGTAAGCGAGAGCCTACAGGGCTATTTGGAGTGCCGATGGACAATACACTTCCGACACTTGAGTGAGCGATTAAACGTTGTTGTTCGTCAATTAAGTAAATAACGCCTTTGGTCTGCTCTGTTTCTTGAGATAAGAATTTGTTGAATGAATCCAGTTTTACATCTGCGGCAAAAACACCAATAAAGTCATCATCATAGAATACAGGGTGCATGGTTGAAATGGTGATTTCTTTTTTCTCATCAGCATTAGTATAGATTTTAGACCAAGAGGGTTTTAATGTTGTTGCCGTGGGTTTATACCAAGGGCGAGAGCGAGGGTCATAGTTTGCAATGACTGTGCGAATATCATCAGAGATTTCGCTTCCACGATAAATGATGAGATCGTCATCTGTTCTTTTATCTTGAAGCATAAGAGATAGATCTGCATTAGGCTCTCGACGAAAACCTATGTACTCTTTTTGCTCTCCACCAAAAGAGAGAACATCCATTTGTTCAAGACTAGTATAGATGCCCTCAAGGCTATCTTTTAAGAATTGTTGTAGCTGTTTAGTATCGTTAGGGTGATACATTTGATAGCGCTGAATTTGATCAACCATGCTTTTTACTGCAAAGTTCGGAGCGTTCAAAAAGATGTTAAGGTCAGCATGGGTATTTTGAGTGTAAGAAGTGAGTACTTTCTCACTTACATCACCAACTAGCTTTTCGTAGCTATTATTTTGAGTGTAAAAAACAATACTTAGCGTGATCAGCAAAACGGCAATGAATGGAAGCATTACTGCCGTTCGTAAGGAAAACTGTTTTTTATTTGTTGGTTCTGTCATGGGCTATACACTGCATTGTTCTGTGTTTTTTTGGATAAATGGTGTGACCGATATTATCTAAAAAACTCAATTTGCTTATTATAGATATATCGGCAGCCATGACAGAATCTTCAGTTTTATTCCAACTCTTTTAACTTTCTTGTGAGTGTATTTCTTCCCCAACCAAGAAGTTTTGCGGCCTCTTGTTTATGCCCATGCGTATGATGCAGTGCTTTATCTAATAAGATACGTTCAACATTAGGTATCACTTTATTTAGAATCTCTTCTTCACCTTGATTCAATTGATTTTCTACCCATGAACTGAGTTGTTCTTGCCAATCAGTGGTTTGGTGTTGTTGAGGTGCTGGTGTTGAGAATAATTCTGACGGTAAATCAGAAGGCAACACTTCTTGACTGCTTGCCATTACTGTTAGCCAACGACAGGTATTTTCCAGTTGACGGACATTACCAGGCCAATCGCACTGGCTTAATTTATCACTGGCACTTTGACTTAGTGTTTTACACTCGACTGCCAGCTCTTTTGCGGCTAAGCGTAAGAAATGCTCTGCGAGTTTCTTTATGTCTTCACGTCTTTCTCTTAAGGCGGGAATGTGAACTCTAATTACGTTTAGGCGATGAAATAAGTCTTCTCTAAATTCACCATCAGTCACTAGTTTTTCAAGGTTTTGGTGAGTGGCTGCAATGATACGAACATCCACTTGAACAGGAGAGTGCCCACCAACACGATAAAATTGCCCATCAGCAAGAACACGCAGTAATCTAGTTTGAATATCTAATGGCATATCTCCAATTTCATCTAAAAATAGCGTACCGCCATTAGCTTGCTCAAAGCGACCTTTTCGAACGGAGTTTGCGCCTGTAAATGCGCCTTTCTCATGACCAAATAGTTCCGATTCAATTAAATCTTTAGGAATTGCCGCCATGTTAAGAGCGATAAACTCATTATTTGCTCTTGGGCTGTGTCGGTGTAGGGCGTGGGCAACCAATTCTTTACCGGTACCAGATTCACCATTAATTAAAACGGATATTGATGAGCGAGATAAGCGTCCGATAGCTCGAAACACTTCTTGCATAGCGGGCGCTTCACCGATGATCTCAGGAACATGATGCTCCTTTTTAGGGGTATTGGTGCTCTGTTTTTTTTGTTCTTGGCTATGTGCTAAAGCACGCTCCACTAAGGTTAGGGTTTCATCAATATCAAAAGGTTTCGGTAGATATTCAAACGCCCCTTTTTGATATGCACTGACCGCAGCATCTAAATCTGAGTGTGCCGTCATGATAATCACGGGTAACTCTGGGTAATTTTCTTGGATATGATGAAGAAGCGATAAGCCATCCATTCCCGGCATACGAATATCAGAGATAATCACATCAGGGACATTGCGCTCTAGTGCTTGAATGACACTTTCAGCATCACCAAAACTTTCACACATCATATTGGTGCTGGTTAAGGTCTTTTCTAATACCCAGCGAATGGAGCTGTCATCATCAACAACCCAGATAAATCCTTTACTCATAATTTTGCTTCTCCGTTATCCCTTTTGTGAGGTTATTTTTATTTGAGAGGGAGGTAAATGGTGAAAATGGTTTTTCCTGGCCAGCTAGAGACATCTATTTTCCCATTATGCTGATCAATTAAATTTTGCGAGATAGATAATCCCAACCCTGTACCACCTTCACGGGCACTAACCATAGGATAAAAAAGCGTATCTTGGATGTGGCTAGGGATCCCTGGGCCATTATCAATAATGTCTATTTTTGCTGCGAGTTTATGACGTTGACCATAGATGTTGGTTTGGAAATCGGTTCTGGTTTTTAAAGTGATCGTACCGTCAGGTTGGTCTTTAAGAACTTCTGCTGCATTACTTACGATATTGAGAATAGCTTGTTCTATTTGCTCCGCATCTACGTCAAAATCGGGCAGGCTTGGGTCATAATCTCGAATGATTTTTACTTGATAAGATGAGTTCAATTCAATGAGTTGGCGAACTTTTTCAATGATAGCATGCAAGTTTTCTGGCTGTTTTGTTCCGAGCTTTTGAGGACCCAGTAAACGGTCCACTAAATTTCGTAGACGATCGGCTTGTTCAATAATGATCTGGGTATATTCATGAAGTTCACGTTCAGGCAGCATGCGTTCTAGTAATTGTGCTGCTCCACGTAATCCACCCAATGGATTTTTAATTTCATGCGCTAAGCTACGAACAAGAACCTTTGCAGCTTGTTGCTGTGCGTGTTGATTAATCTCTTGAGATAGGCGTCTTTGCTGCTCTATTTGACGAATTTCAACTAATAAATAGAGTGATTTATTGATAGCAACTGGGCTAGAAGTTAGCTCGATATAAAGTGGTTGTTCATCAATCATGATACGAACATCACTGTCAGTCACACTTTGTCCAGTGTTTAATGGCAGCATGAGAGTGGATAAATCAAATTGCGGAGAGTGAAATAAATCATCAAAGGCGTGTTGAGCCATACGCTGAGCACTCTGAGAGAACAGTTGCTCAGCCGCAGGATTGGCATAATGAATTTGGCGTTGATCATCGAGCAATAAAATTGCTGTGACTTGGTGTTCAAGTAATTGAGTTGAGAAATCCATCGTTAACGCCATCATCCTTATAGCAAATTAATAAATGCACCATCATGGTGCATCATACCTTGCTTTTTAGAATGGAACTATATGAATTCCTCTAGTTTGCAGACGGTCGGTGTAGATACACGGTGATAATAGGTGATGATGCAATTCTCTTGCCGTCTTTGATAGCAACAACAGTAATAAGGTGAGTACCTCGATCTATGCCTGTTAGCTTCCACTCAGTTGATGCTTGAGGTAGACCGTAAGGGGAGCCATCAAGCATAAGCTGCAGTTTTTCATCGATGGATAACTTACGGTTTAAATCCGTTAGTACGGTGATGTGTCCACGAGAGCTTCGAATGGTTTCTTCTTGTTGTAAATTGCTAAATGAAATCTCAAGCTTTTTGTCTTTTTTCTCAGGTGCTTTTGATTTGGTTTTCTTTGCGACAGGTTCTACGGATGTAGCCGTATCATCATAAGATTCCTCTAAAGGCACGCTAGTAGATAAAGAGAGTTGTTTCGATTTGATGTTTGTTGGTGGTGGAGAATCACTGAAATGCCTTGTCCCATCACTGTCTTCCCACGTGTACACCGTACCAGCGAAGGCAGATGTAGAGAATAAGATAAGAAATATAAGCTGTTTATAAGACATATTACCACCATGGATGATGCGTTGCTGATCGAATTAACTGTCTTGGTTATTCAGTTAATTGGATTGCCATTATCTTATGACTTCATACGATACTACAGAGATGAAATCTCGAACGGCTCTGTAAAGAAAACGAACCAAAACAGAGTGTTGCCTTTAAATCCTTTTTTGCCAATATAAAAAAGGCCCGCCTGTGAGGCGAGCCTAAAAATTAATCAATTCTTTACTTTAATCAGCAATAAATTGTGAATATTAAACTGAGTAGTACATTTCAAACTCAAGTGGGTGAACTGCTGTATTGATTGCTTCCACATCTTGAGATTTAAGACCGATGTAAGAATCGATAAAGTCATCAGAGAATACGCCACCAGCAGTTAAGAACTCACGATCCTCATCTAGTGCTTTAAGTGCGATATCTAGAGATTCTGCAACTGTTGGGATTTCTGCTGCTTCTTCCGCTGGAAGGTCATACAGATCTTTATCCATTGCTTCACCTGGGTGGATCTTGTTCTTAATACCGTCAAGACCAGCCATTAGCATTGCTGAGTAACATAGGTATGGGTTCGCTGCTGGGTCACCAAAACGAACTTCGATACGACGAGCTTTCGGGCTTGGTACTACTGGGATACGGATAGATGCTGAACGGTTACGTGCAGAGTATGCAAGCATAACAGGTGCTTCAAAACCAGGTACAAGACGCTTGTATGAGTTAGTTGATGGGTTAGCAAATGCGTTGATTGCACGAGCGTGTTTGATGATGCCGCCAATGTAGTAGATAGCCAGTTCAGATAGGCCGCCGTACTTATCGCCAGCAAATAGGTTAACGCCATCTTTTGCTAGAGATTGGTGAACGTGCATACCAGAACCGTTATCACCAACAAGTGGCTTAGGCATGAATGTCGCTGTTTTACCAAATGCGTGTGCAACGTTATGTACAACGTATTTGTAGATTTGAGTTTCATCTGCTTTTGTTGTTAGCGTATTGAAGCGCGTTGCGATCTCATTTTGGCCCGCAGTAGCAACTTCGTGGTGGTGTGCTTCAACAACAAGGCCCATTTCTTCCATGATTAAACACATAGCTGAACGGATGTCTTGAGATGAATCAACAGGTGCTACTGGGAAGTAACCGCCTTTAACACCAGGACGGTGACCTTTGTTACCGCCTTCGTATTCTGTACCTGAGTTCCAAGCCGCTTCGATGTCGTCAATCTTGAAGAAAGAACCAGACATGTCTGTGTTAAAACGTACATCATCAAATAGGAAGAATTCTGGCTCAGGACCGATTAGAACCGTGTCAGCAATACCAGTAGAGCGCATGTATTCTTCAGAACGTTTAGCGATTGAACGTGGATCGCGATCGTAACCTTGAAGTGTTGCTGGCTCTAGGATGTCACAACGAATGTTTAGTGTTGAGTCTTCTGTGAATGGGTCAAGCACTGCACTTGCTGGATCTGGCATCATTACCATGTCAGATTCGTTAATGCCTTTCCAACCTGCAACTGAAGAACCATCAAACATTTTGCCTTCTTCAAAGAAGTCCGCATCAATTTGGTGAGAAGGGATTGAGATATGTTGCTCTTTACCTTTTGTATCGGTAAAGCGCAAATCGATAAATTTAACTTCGTTCTCTTGAATCAGAGCTAGTACGTTTTCTACTGACATGTAGGATAACCTCCGGTGTTATAATATAAATATTGGTCAGCTTAGCTGTTATAAACTACATTGCTAGAAGCATGCCAAAAGTAATAATCCATTAATATCAATAACTTGTTTTATTTGGTGCATGTATTTCAATGCAGTTTGCACCATTTTGATCTTTAGTTGCACCATATTGGTGCGAGGTGAGTTCAAGTTATTAATTACTTCTAGATGCTATTCAGCAGTTAAATCAAAAATTTGTCAATACGATTGATTTGAAAAGAGCGTAATGAAATGTATTCGTTTTACTTAATTATCTGATCTTAAAGTTCTTTTATTTTTTCATTTTAAGACGGAAGTAAAATCCTAGAAGGGAAAAATAGAACGTAAATTGGCTGTTTTTTCATCGTTTTTGTGTGCTGTATTAAATTAATTTAAAAATAATTGTGTCTTTAATCACATATTTCGTGGGTTTTGCTCTAAAATCTGTTAAATTATTGACCGTTTTTAAACCAAGTAGTGCCAATGGTGGCTCTACACGCTCTGAGTGAATTTGAATCCATGTCTACTCCACAGATTGATAAACTAAGAAATATCGCAATTATTGCGCACGTTGACCACGGTAAAACAACACTGGTTGATAAGCTATTACAACAATCAGGCACACTAGAATCTCGTGGTGAGACTGAAGAACGCGTAATGGACTCGAACGACATCGAGAAAGAGCGTGGTATTACGATCCTTGCAAAAAATACAGCGATTAACTGGAACGATCACCGTATCAACATCGTAGATACCCCTGGACACGCCGATTTCGGTGGTGAAGTTGAACGTATCATGTCAATGGTTGACTCTGTTCTTCTTATCGTTGACGCAGTTGACGGTCCAATGCCTCAAACTCGTTTCGTTACGCAAAAAGCTTTCGCACACGGTCTTAAGCCAATCGTTGTAATCAACAAGATTGACCGCCCAGGTGCTCGCCCTGATTGGGTTATGGACCAAGTATTCGACCTATTCGATAACTTAGGTGCAACTGACGAACAACTAGACTTCCAAGTAGTTTACGCTTCAGCTCTTAACGGTTGGGCTACACTAGAAGAAGGTGAAACTGGCGAAAACATGGAACCACTGTTCCAAGCTATCGTTGATAACGTAGATGCTCCAAACGTTGACGTTGACGGCGCACTACAAATGCAAGTTTCTCAACTAGATTACAACTCTTACGTAGGTGTTATCGGTGTTGCACGTGTTACTCGTGGTTCTGTTAAACCAAACCAACAAGTAACTGTTGTAGGTGCTGATGGTTCTAAACGTAACGGTAAAGTAGGTACAGTATTAGGTTACCTAGGTCTTGAGCGTCACGAAGTTGAACAAGCTAACGCTGGTGACATCATTGCAATTACAGGTCTTGGCGAGCTTAAAATCTCTGACACTATCTGTGACGTAAACAACGTTGAAGCGATGACTCCACTTTCTGTTGATGAACCAACAGTAACAATGACTTTCCAAGTAAACACATCTCCGTTTGCTGGTAAAGAAGGTAAGTTCGTTACTTCACGTAACATCCTTGAACGTCTAGAAAAAGAACTTGTTCACAACGTAGCACTACGTGTTGAGCAAACTGAAGATCCAGACAAATTCCGCGTATCAGGCCGTGGTGAACTTCACCTATCTATCCTGATCGAAAACATGCGTCGTGAAGGTTTCGAGCTAGCAGTATCTCGTCCAGAAGTTATCATCAAAAAAGATGAAAACGGCAACCTAACAGAACCATTTGAAACCGTAACTATCGATGTTCTTGAAGAGCACCAAGGCGGTATCATGGAAAACATCGGTATCCGTAAAGGTGAGCTAACTGATATGGCACCAGATGGTAAAGGCCGTGTTCGTATGGACTTTATGATGCCTTCTCGTGGTCTTATCGGTTTCCAAACTGAGTTCATGACTCTGACTTCAGGTTCTGGTCTTCTTTACCATACGTTTGATCACTACGGTCCTCATAAAGGCGGTACTATCGGTCAACGTAGCAACGGTGTTCTAATTTCGAACGCAACAGGTAAAGCACTGACTTATGCACTGTTTAACCTACAAGAACGTGGTCGTCTATTTACAGAGCACGCTGATGAAGTATACGAAGGTCAAGTTATCGGTATTCATAACCGCTCTAACGACCTTACAGTTAACTGTCTGAAAGGTAAGCAACTAACTAACGTTCGTGCATCTGGTACTGATGAAGCTCAAACGCTTTCTCCTGCTATCAAGTACACACTTGAGCAAGCTCTAGAGTTCATCGATGATGACGAACTAGTAGAAGTAACACCTGCAAGCATCCGTATCCGTAAGCGTCACCTTACAGAGAACGATCGTAAGCGTGCAGGTCGTGCACCTAAGTAATTATTGATTCGGATTTAGCTTTTAGTTAAATCACAAATCTAATAAAATTTAGAATCCCTTTGTAGGCAACTACGAAGGGATTTTTTTTATCTGTTATGATGTATAGAGATTGATATGTTAAAGAGTGAATTGATGGAAGATAAAATAAAACACAAGCTGAGGATTGGCTGGTCATATCTACTTTTCTTAAAGCAAAGAGTTATTCATGACAGGTTAACGGTAAGTGCTGGTTATATGGCTTACATCACTTTGCTCTCTTTGGTGCCGTTAATTACGGTTTTGCTGTCTGTATTGTCGCAATTTCCTGTTTTTTCTGGGGCGGGAGATACGGTACAAGCCTTTGTGATTCAAAACTTTGTACCAGCCGCCAGCGATGCGGTTGAAGCGAGCTTAAAAGAGTTTATTTCAAATACGGGTAAGATGACGGCAGTAGGTTCTGGTTTCTTATTTGTAGCTTCTGTAATGCTGATCTCATCGATAGATCGTAGTTTGAATTACATTTGGCGAGTAAAGAAAAAGCGTCGTCCAATGTATTCATTTTCATTGTATTGGATGATCTTAACTTTAGGTCCATTGTTGGTTGGCGCAAGTTTGGCGGCAACGTCATACGTAACGTCATTAAAGATTATGGATGATGAAATAGTTTCCAGTTTTTATCGGACTTTACTGGGTTGGTTACCTATCATATTGTCATTCTCTGCATTTGTTGGTTTGTATTTATTAGTACCGAACAAAAAAGTCCGAGTGACTCATGCGCTTATTGGTGCCATGTCTGCGGGTTGTCTATTTGAATTTAGTAAGGTGGGGTTTGCCCAATACATAACGCAATTTCCTTCATACCAAGTCATCTATGGCGCATTAGCAGCCGTTCCTATTTTGTTTGTTTGGGTATATTTGTGTTGGATTATCGTTCTTATTGGTGCCGAAATTACCGCAAGTTTAGGTGAGTTTGAAGGATGGCTAGCAGGAAAAGTTAGTACCAATATACTTGAATCAGATATTAAAGCGTTAACAGAACAACAAGGGTTGATAGAAAGTGATAGCACTGATCCAGAGAGTAAGTGAAGCCGCTGTAAAAGTAGATGGCGAAGTGACTGGTGAAATTAATCAAGGTTTATTAATTTTATTAGGCGTAGAAAGAGAAGATGACGAAGCAAAAGCTAAGCGTCTAATGGAAAGAGTATTAACTTACCGAGTGTTTGAAGATCAAGACGGTAAGATGAACTTAAATGTGCAACAAGTAAATGGTAGCGTATTAGTTGTATCGCAATTTACGCTGCCTGCAGATACTAAGAAGGGTACTCGTCCAGGCTTTTCAAAAGGGGCGCACCCTGTGGACGCTGAGCGTTTGTATGATTACTTCTCAGATCTATGTGAAGAGAAGTTAGATACGCAGCGAGGACGCTTTGCTGCGGACATGAAAGTGTCGATAGTGAATGATGGACCTGTGACGTTTTGGTTGCAGGTTTAAGGGCCGGGGCGAGATTCTAGGGCGCTTCGCTCGAGGGGCGAGTTAGGTTTCAGGTCGCTGCGCTTGCAGGTTTCAGGAAGAGCAAGAGCAGAGCTCAGATCGCTTCGCTTGCAGAATTCAGAGGTGCTCGCTGAAATTACAGTAACAAAGAATGGTTCTCCCCCTTTATCGCAATAGTTATGATATCGATATAGTGAATACAAGGGGGAGTTAGAGGGGGTTGGTTGTGGTTACTAGTTTTCAGGACGCTGCGCTTACAGGTTTCAGGAAGAGCAAGAACTGAGTTCGGTTTGCTTTTGCTCTTCCTGAAACCTGAAGCCTGAACCCTCGCTTTTTGCTCTTATAGTCTCTAGTTAGCGTAGCGTATAGCTTCTAGTTTCAGATTAATTCGTTGAAATCACAACGATTACCCCTGCAAGGGAGCTTGCGACCGATCTTAACCCTTAGCTCTTCCTCGAGGACGAAGTCCGTACTCGTTTCTCGAAGCGTAGCGCCCTCGTCCCTAACAACAATAAAAGGATTTATATGTTTCGATTGATCACACCAACAACAGAAGCTGAATTAAAAGCTTACTATCATTTTCGTTGGAAAATCTTACGTGAGCCTTGGCGTCAGCCGGAAGGTTCGGAACGCGATGCGTATGATGATATGAGCCAACATCGAATGATTTTAGATGGTCGTGATCAGCCTGTTGCTATCGGGCGTTTATATTTAACTCCTGATAATGACGGTCAAATTCGCTATATGGCCGTTGCACCACATTGTCGAGGAAAAGGCATTGGTGCATTGATTATGGTTGCTCTGGAGTCTTATGCACGACAAGAGAACGCCAAGCGCCTTGTATGTAATGCTCGTGAAGATGCAATTCCATTCTATGTAAGAAATGGATTTACTAGCCAAGGGGAATTGAGTGATGAAAGAGGGCCTGTTCGTCACCAACAAATGCTCAAACATTTAGACCCATTAGCTGATGTGTTGCGACGTCCTGACTGGTGCGCAGAGCTTCAGAAGCGTTGGGAAAATGAAATTCCAATTAGCGATAAAATGGGGATTAAAATTACCCAATACACAGGTTATCGTTTTGAAGTCAGTGCCATTTTAAATGCCAACCTTAATCCGCATAATAGTATGTTCGCAGGTAGTATTTTCACCATGGGTACATTAACCGCTTGGGGAATTGTTTGGTTATTGCTAAAAGAACGAGGCTTGGATACTACCAGTATTATGTTGGTTGATAGTCATATTCGATATCGCCAACCCATTGTTGATAACCCTAAAGGCATTACTTCGTTGAATTGTTTAGAAGGGGATTTTGATCGTCTGCAATCAGGTAAGCGTGCGAGGGTGAAAGTAAAAGTCGATTTGTGTAATGGTGATAATCCCGCTGCGGAATTTACTGGAACGTTTATGTTGATGAGGGATTGAGAGCAGGGGCGAGGACGCTTTGCTCAAGGACGGACTTCGTCCTAAAGGTTTCAGGGTTCAGGAAGAGCAATAGCAAGAGCAGATTTCAGAGTTGCTCGCTGAAATCACAGTGACAAAGAATGGTTCTCCCCCTTTATCACAATAGTTATAAGATCGATATAGTGAATACAAGGGGGAGTTAGAGGGGGTTGGTAATGTATTTTATATTATACCGATAAATCAAACTTCATCATTTACAACCCCTCCTAGCCTCCCCTTATATTGGCAGTTTCTACCAAGTTACATTGGTGAAAAAGGGGAGGAACAGTATTGTGATCGCTTCGGTTACCACGATCACCCCTGAACCCTGCAAGGGATCTTGCGACCGATCTGAACCCTAAGTTCTCGATTTTAATCCGCAGCCTGCATCGTTTCCCACCAAGCATCATCAGCAACGATCTGCCCAGTTTCATCCAATTGTGGAAAAGGAAGACCTTTACGCTTAGCGACCTTTGCTAATACAGGATGCCCACGCTCAAATAGAACACGATTAATGTATTCTTCTGGTAACGCACTCTCTTCACGGTTGTACATACCCGCTAAATCACGCTGACGTTGTGCTTCATATAAAATAAGCGCACTTGCAACCGATACATTTAGTGATTGCACCATACCTACCATAGGAATGATGATGTCTTGATCAGCCATCGCTAATGCTTTTTTGCTGATGCCTGTTTTTTCACTGCCAAGAATGATGGCCGTTGGTTTGGTGTAATCAATTTCACGAAAATCTACTGCAGTATCTGATAGGTTTGTCGCTAGAATCTGCATGCCTTGTTCTTTAAGCGTAGCAAAAGCATCTTCAATGTTTTTATGTGTTTCCACATCAACCCAATTACGAGCACCAGCAGAAGTATGCCCTAGCATCTGCATCTGTTCTGTAGGCCAAACCGCATGAATTTTATGGATGCCTGTTGCATCAGCAGTACGAACAATCGCAGAAACGTTATTGGCTTTATGTACTTCTTCTAAACAAAGAGTGAGATCAGTTTGACGAGCTTTTAATACAGAAGTAATTCGTTGGTAGCGTTCTAAATTCATAATTTTAATTCTTGAGATAAGGTTGGAGGGACTAGGTTCTAGGGACGAGAAAGAGGTAGTCAAAATGGAATTAGAAACTATACGCTGCGCTAGCTAGAGACTATAAGAGCATTATATTGCTAGATTGGAAGACCATTCTTAAATCGGTCAATGCTTTTGATTTTATAGTTTCTAGAGCGAAGCGTTCTAGTTAGCGTAGCGTATAGCTCTAACTAAAAGGACGAAGTCCGTACTCGAACCTCGTCCCTCGCATCTAGTTCTTATGTCTACGTACTTTAAGTGCGTGTGGCATAACACGGATACGACGCATAATTTCAGCTAAATGTTTACGATCTTTCACCGTAAGCTCGATGGTTACTGTATATAAGCGCCCATCTTTTTCTTCTGTTGAAATACCACGGATATTTGATCCTGTACCTGCAATCACATTCGCCAAATCAGCTAATGCACCTTGGTGGTTTTGGATATCAATATCTAATGCCGTATCAAATTCTTGATCGAATTCATCAGCCCATTCAACGCCCATGTACTTATCAAGTTCTTTTTGATAACCACGAACATTTGCACACTCTTCCATATGAACCACAAGGCCACGGCCAGGGCTTACGTGAGCAATAATGTGATCACCCGGAATAGGGCGACAACAGTTTGCAAATGTCAGTAAGATGCCGTCAGCACCACGGATTGGTAGTTTTTTACCAGTGGTGGTTTCAATGTTTGAGGTTTGTTCTGTTAATTCATCAGCAGAGCCTAATAGGCGACGAGCAATAACAATACTCATCAGCTCACCTAAGCCGATAGCGGCCAGTAAGTCATCCAGCTCAGCTAATTTAAGATCAGATAAAACGTGATCAATATTCTCTTGAGAGATATCGTCTAGTGATACGTTATGACCTAAAGCGTGATTCAATAGGCGACGACCTAATACCACAGAATCTTCTTTGCGCATGGTTTTTAGCACTTGGCGGATCTTAGTACGTGCTTTTGATGTCACTACGTAGTTCAGCCATGCAGCATTTGGACGAGCACCTGGAGCACTGATGATTTCAACCGTTTGACCATTTTTAAGTGGTTTACTTAGCGGGTAAGGTTGACGGTTAACGCGTGAACCAACACAACTGTTACCAACATCAGAGTGAACGGCGTAAGCAAAGTCCACAGCCGTTGCGCCAACAGGCAGTTCAAAAATACGGCCTTTTGGAGTGAAAACGTAAATTTCGTTCGGGAAGAGATCCGATTTTACGTTTTCAATAAATTCAAATGAGCTACCTGCACTTTGTTGAAGTTCAAGTAAGCTTTGCATCCAGCGTTGTGCTCGGATTTGAGCCGTAGTGCTAGAGTTATCGCCTTCTTTGTACGACCAATGTGCAGCAACACCTTTGTTCGCCATTTGCTCCATATCTTCAGTTCGAATTTGTACCTCAACAGGAACACCGTGAGGGCCAACCATAGAAGTATGAAGTGATTGGTAACCATTGGCTTTTGGTACAGCAATATAGTCTTTAATACGACCCGGACGAGGTTTGTAAATGCTGTGAACTTGACCTAATGCTCGATAACAAGTATCGACATTATTGGTAATTACTCGAAACGCATAGATATCCATAATGGTATGGAAACGCTGTTCTTTATTCTTCATTTTATTGTAAATAGCGAACAGGTTTTTCTCTCTACCAATCACTCGACCAGTGATGCCAGCTTCAGCAATACGGCCTTCAATTTCAGAGTGAATTTTTTGGATCATTTCTTTACGGTTACCGCGAGCTGACTTCACCACTTCTTTTAATACGCGATAGCGATTAGGGTAAAGGGCTTCAAAACCTAACTCTTCAAGTTCAGTTTTAATATTGTGGATACCAAGGCGATGCGCCAAAGGAGAGAAGATTTCTAAAGTTTCACGAGCAATGCGGCGACGTTTATCAGGGCGTAAAGCACCCAACGTGCGCATGTTATGAGTTCGGTCAGCAAGTTTGATCAATATAACGCGGATGTCTTGCACCATCGCCATGACCATTTTTCGGAAGTTTTCAGCCTGTGCTTCTTTTTTATCGCGGAACTTAAGTTTGTCCAGCTTAGAAACACCATCCACTAATTCGGCAACCGTATCACCAAACTGCTCTGCGAGCTCTTCTTTGCTAACTTCTGTGTCTTCAATAACATCATGAAGCAGCGCAGCCATCAGCGTTTTGTGGTCGAGCTTCATTTCTGCAAGGATTCGAGCCACAGCTACTGGGTGGATGATATAAGGTTCGCCACTTGAGCGAGTTTGCCCTTCATGGGCTTCTTTTGCTACCAGATAAGATCGACGAAGAGCCTCAATGTGAGGCTCTGGCAGGTAATCTTTGGCAACATCTTTCAGGCTATCGAATAAATCCAAATTTCGCCCCGTCAGGTTTGCTGTTTTACAATCTACAAGAGATTATAAAGATTAACGATTGTGTGTGATTGAGCTTACTGCTGCTAATTCAGCTGCGTCTTGCTCTTGTTGCTCTTGGCGCTCACGAGCATCTAGTAATTCTTTAGTGATCAGGCCTTCTTCAATTTCACGAAGAGCGATAACAGTTGTTTTATCGTTCTCTTCAGGCACTAGCGCATCTTTACCACCAGTTTGCATTTGACGTGCGCGACGAGAAGAAATAAGTACTAGATCGAAACGGTTGCCGATTTTCTCAACTGCGTCTTGAACGGTTACACGTGCCATGAGGACTCCAATTTATTAACAAAAATAGTTATATGATGAGAAAGTATACAAGTAACCCGTATAAGTTTCTAGCTAGGGTTACAAGATACTCGTAGAAATATGAAGAAATTAGTCCGCTAATAGCGCTTCTAACATGCCTTTATATTTCATTGTTTGTTTGTCTTGTCTTAAGCGTTCTGCACGGATAATTGAACGGAAGTCCATTTGTGCAGTATCAAAATCGTCATTAATGATCACATAATCGTATTCATCGTAATGTGAAATTTCAGATTTTGCTTCGCTCATGCGCTTAGCAATAACAGCATCGCTGTCTTGGCCACGTGCATTTAGGCGTCGTTCTAGTTCTCCATTTGATGGAGGTAGAATGAATACGCTTTTTGCTAAAGGCATTTGTTCACGGATTTGACGAGCACCTTGCCAGTCAATATCTAAGAACACATCAATACCTTTATCAAGGGTCTCTTCGACCCATACACGAGATGTTCCGTAGTAGTTACCAAACACTTCGGCATATTCTAAGAATTCACCTTTTTGAATCAGTTCTTCAAAATGCTCTTTCTGAATAAAGTGATAATGAACACCATCAGTTTCTCCTGGGCGCATACCACGAGTAGTATGAGACACAGAGACTTTCATAGCATAAGTTGGGTTGCTTTCTAACAGTGCCGAGATCAAACTCGACTTACCAGCACCACTTGGGGCTGACACAATATAAAGTGTACCTTTGCTCATGATAGATTCTCTTGGGAGTTATGGCATTTCTCTTAATATACCATTTTTTTAGATATTGAGAGGAAATGCGAAGCATAGAAAATTGGGTGGCGAAGAATAGCACAATCAAGAATCAATTTGAATGAAAGAAATACGCTAATTCAAATAATAATTTTGTGTT
This sequence comes from Aliivibrio sp. S10_S31, assembly GCF_014694495.1. NCBI lineage: Bacteria > Pseudomonadati > Pseudomonadota > Gammaproteobacteria > Vibrionales > Vibrionaceae > Aliivibrio > Aliivibrio sp. S10_S31. Next base: position 65,279 of record NZ_JAAUWR010000021.1, read on the forward strand.
AAATCGAGTTGGCACTATCATTAAGGCTTAATTAATCCTCAACCTTAATAATAGTGGATATTTTAGTTATGCCTTCTCATCTGCCGAAATCATTTAGTAAACCGTTTTTAAAAGTTTTCCATATTTTAGAAGCAATATTATTGGTCGCTATTACGCTAGCCACCTTATTTGCGATGGTGAACGAATTCATTCATGTTTTTGTCGAACAGCAAATTCAATTAACAGACATCCTTTTAATGTTTATCTACCTTGAAGTGTTAGCCATGGTGCAGCAGTTCGTGATGAACGGTAAAATCCCGGTTCGCTATCCTATCTACATCGCTATGATGGCTATTGCTCGTTACATTACATTAGGAATGAAAGAGATTGATGCAACCTTGGTGGTTTGGTTAGCGTTAGCCGCTTTCATTCTTGCCGCTGCGACGTTATTGATCCGTGTTGGACACCATTATTGGCCATATGAAATAAACGAAAACAAACATTATGATGAGTAGTCTTAACGCTATTTTTTGTTTGTAGCAATAAAACGCCCCTGTAGTGATTAACTATTGGGGCGTTTTAGTAACAAATAGATGAAAAGAATCGTATTTTGTTGTTGTAAGGGTTGTGTAAAAAAACGTAATGCTTATTGTGAAGTGAGTCGTATACCGTTATCTTCATTCTTGTATTTATGTCTAGCGAGATATTGTGATGCTAACTAGAAAGATAGCCACAATTTGTATTTTCATAGCGACACTATTAGTTTTAACGCTATATAGTGCGACATCTCGTGCAGAAAATTTACCAACTCAGTTCTCTGATAATCACGCTGTGGTTGAAATTAGTCATGTTGATTTTTGTAATCTAGAGCTTGGTGATATTCAATCATCAGCAGAGTCAGGGTGTTGTGATCCCGGAGGCTCTTGTTTTGAAAAGCAATGTTGTTCTCATGGGCATGCATCAAGCAGCAGTCTGGTGAGTAATTCACTGTTTGTTAATATAACGCCTTATCATTTTGTATCAGCTCCTATGGTATCTACTACCTACTTAAGTGCTGATCTCGGTTATCTTTACCGACCTCCAATCAGTTAATTCCTATCTCGTGACGATTTTGTCACACCACAATTATATCTATGCGTGAATACACGCGTGCTTTTTTGTCATGCAGGTACATCAATTCGTTGATGGATTTACCTCGCTTTTTGATAGGGATCTGAAAATGTCTTTTAGATTTATTAATGACGTATTTTTCTATTTAACTCAATACGTTTGCTTCTCATGTAATCATTCTATTCGCTCTGTATGTAAAGAAGGAGCGCATTATGAATAAGAAATATTTACCCGCATTATTGTTTGTTTCAGTGTGTTTAATTTGGGGAACAACTTGGCTTGCAATGGAGTTTGCCGTTCAGACGATTCCTCCAATCTTTGCGACTGGTTTGCGTTTTTTAATTGCTTCGCCACTATTAATTATGTTGGCTAAGTTGTTTAAGCAGTCTCTCTTTTTTCCGAAAGGAAAGCGACTTTGGATGCTGATAGTAGCAATGTTTTATTTCGCTATTCCGTTTACCTTGATGATTTTTGGAGAGCAGTATATTTCATCTGGATTAGCTTCGATTATCTTTGCAAATATGCCAATCGCTGTGATGTTTACATCCAGTCTATTCTTAGGTTTAAAGCTGAGAAAGATTCAAATCGGTGGTTTATTTATTGCAGTCTTAAGCTTAATTTTGATTTTAACAAAGGAGATGAGTTTAGGCGGAGAGGATTATCTGCTTGGATTTTTGGCTCTAGGAGGTGCCGTTCTTATGCATGCCATCATGTATGTGTTGGTTGAGAAGTTCTGTGAGCGAGTTCCTGTACTTACGTATAATGCGCTTCCTAGTTTGATCGCTTCTTTATGTTTGCTTGTCACATCTATGTTTATCGAGCAGCCAGATGTGAGCACATTCTCTGTAGATTCGATTATGGCTGTTGTCTATTTAGGTATATTTGCAAGTGTTGGAGGCATTGTGGCTTACTTTAAACTTGGTCAAGTATCTTCACCATTTACAGCATCTATCTGCTTCTTATTTTTCCCTCTTATCACTTTAAGCCTTTCTGTTTGGTTTGCGGGAAATAGCATATCTACCACCTCTGTTTTATTGTTGTTGCCTCTACTTTGTGGAATTTTAGTCACTAAGCTCGATGCTTCTTTTTGGACTAAGCTGTTTTCACTAGGTATGGGAGGGAGAAGAAAACAAAGGGTAAATTAAAGAACATAAGTTGTTATTGATAACCACAAAAAAGCCCTGATAAGTTCAGGGCTTTTTATTAATCTATATTTAGTAGAATCGAATTATTCAATATTCTGAATTTGCTCACGCATTTGTTCGATAAGTACTTTCAGTTCAACACCAGATGCAGTGATATCTGTGCTGATTGATTTAGATGCTAGCGTGTTGGCTTCACGGTTAAACTCTTGCATCATGAAGTCCAGTTTACGACCACATGCGCCGCCTTTTTTCATAATACTGTTGGCTTCTTTAACGTGAGAATCTAGACGATCGATCTCTTCAGCTACATCCGATTTTTGAGCTAAAAGGATCAGCTCTTGCTCAACACGAGAAGAGTCCAGTTCAATTTTCGCATCTTCAAATTTAGTCAGAAGACGGTTACGTTGCCATTCTAGGATCTCTGGCATACGAGCACGAACTTTTGCTGCTTCTTCAGTAATAGCATCTAAGCGTTGTACGATAAGTGCTTGCATGTTTGCACCTTCACTTGCACGAGCTTCAATGAAGTCATTTACTGCTAATTCAAAGTGCTCAAGAAGTTCTTTATTAATCGCATCGAAATCTTGCTCAGGAGCTTCCATTACGCCTTGCCATTGCAGAACTTGGAAAGGGTTAATGCTGCCTTCGCCCGATTCTGTTTTTACCCATTGCGCCGCTTTAATCACTTGGCGAGCTAAATCTTCATTAATTTTTAGTTCGCTGTTTGCTGCATTGTTTGCTTCAAAGCGTAGGTGACATTCTACTTTACCGCGAGCAAGACGCTTACGGAAACGCTCACGAAGAACAGGTTCTAAGCCACGGAATTGTTCTGGCATACGGAAATAAGTTTCTAAATAACGTTGGTTCACTGAGCGGATTTCCCACACAGCGTTACCCCAATCTGCTTTTACTTCGCGGCGTGCATAAGCCGTCATACTATAGATCATGTAAGCGTCCTCAAATCATCAATAGGAAGGATGATGAATAAAATATCGCAATACTATAACAGATAAGCGCAATAGTGAGTAACTAGAGAAACAGGAGCTATGCTTTATTCTTGGACTTGGGTATAATCGGCGACAATTTGTCATAATCAAGGTATCTGCCATGCGTCCTAGCGGAAGAACAGCTCAGCAAGTCCGTCCAATTACACTTACTCGTAACTTTACTGCACACGCAGAAGGTTCAGTATTAGTTGAATTTGGTAATACAAAAGTAATTTGTACTGCAAGTGTTGAAGAAAACGTTCCTCGCTGGTTAAAAGGCAAAGGGAAAGGTTGGGTAACCGCTGAGTACGGCATGTTACCTCGCGCAACACATACTCGTAATCGCCGTGAAGCAGCAAGCGGTAAACAAGGTGGTCGTACGATGGAAATCCAACGTTTGATCGCTCGTAGTTTACGTGCAGCCGTTGACCTAGAAGCGCTAGGTGAACAAATGATCACAGTTGATTGTGACGTTATTCAAGCTGACGGTGGTACTCGTACAGCATCTATTACGGGTGCAAGTGTGGCGTTAGCTGACGCAATTAATCACATGATTGCTACGGGTAAACTAAAATCGAATCCAATGAAAGGTCATGTAGCGGCGGTTTCTGTTGGTATCTACAACGGCGAAGCAATTTGCGACCTTGAGTATCTAGAAGACTCAGCAGCAGATACAGACATGAACGTTGTCATGATGGAAGATGGCAAAATGATTGAAGTGCAGGGCACGGCAGAAGAAGCGCCGTTCTCTCACCAAGAATTGTTAGACATGCTGGCTCTGGCGCAACAGGGCATCAATGACATTATTGAGAAGCAGAAAGCGGCATTGGCCGAATAATTGATTTTAATAGCTCCTAATTTAGGGGCTATTTTTTTATGTGTTTTTAAGAGCAGGGACGAGAACGCTGTGCTCCGAGAATTGAGGACGGACTTCGTCCTAAAGAAAGAGCAGGATTCAGGACGCTATATTTGCAGGTTTCACAATACAGTTCCTCCCCTTGTTCACTAATGTTACTTGGTAGTAACTGTTGATATAAGGGGAGGCTAGGAGGGGTTGTAAATGATGAGGTTTGGTTTATTTGAATAACGTAAAAACAACATAACCAACCCCCTCTAGCTCCCCCTTGTATTAACTATGTTGATCTCATGGCAGTAGTGATAAAGGGGGAGAATTATTCTTTGTCGCTGTGATAACAGTATTCGTCTCTGAATCTTGAAAGCGTAGCGACTTGAAACCTGTTCCAATTTGAAAGTTATAAATTATTAACCAAAAAGAGAGAATGAAAATGAAAGCATACCAGCGTGAGTTTATTGAATTTGCCCTTGAGAAAGAAGTACTAAAGTTTGGTGAGTTTACTTTAAAGTCTGGTCGTAAAAGCCCATATTTCTTTAACGCTGGCTTATTTAATACCGGTCGTGATTTAGCTCGTTTAGGTCGTTTTTATGCAGCAGCATTGGCGGATTCTGGTATTGAATATGACGTATTATTTGGCCCTGCGTACAAAGGCATTCCAATCGCAACAACGACAGCAGTAGCATTAGCTGATCACCACGATACAGATAAGCCATACTGTTTTAACCGTAAAGAAGCAAAAGATCACGGTGAAGGTGGCAACCTAGTTGGTAGTGCACTTGAAGGCCGCATTATGCTAGTTGATGACGTGATCACAGCTGGTACAGCGATTCGTGAATCAATGGAAATCATTCAAGCAAATGGCGCTGATTTAGCAGGTGTTCTTGTGGCTATTGACCGTCAAGAAAAAGGCAAAGGTGAGTTATCGGCGATTCAAGAAGTTGAACGTGACTTCAATTGCTCAATCATTTCGATTGTAAGTCTAACTGACTTAATCTCTTTCTTGGAAGAGAAAGGCGATAATGCTGAACAACTAGAAGCCGTAAAAGCGTACCGTGCTGAGTTTGGTATCTAATTGATGCTAACCCCCTTTAAATAGGGTTAATAATGCTTTTTCAAAATAGAAGAGTAAGTGGTTGATGTCGTATCAGCCACTTTTTTTTGCGCTTCATCTTCAACATTTGTTGTCTGTGTCATATCGACATTTAACCACTCTTTCATGTTCTTCCAGAGCGGTTTATCAAGCTCAGGATAGCGAGCTAAGAAACAGTTCTTTTCTGAAAACATCTCTTGATAAGCTTGATGTTCAGACATGGTGCCTAAAAGTGGGTACTTCATATGTTGTAGCACTTTATGAACAAATTCAGTACCTTGGTTGTTTTCTTTGCAGCGAGTGATCACAAAAGCCAACTCAACATTATTATGCTTAAACGCAGGGGAATTAATTAAGTCTTTAATGAACCCAAGCATTGAGTGCACATCAATCGGTGATGGTTGGACAGGGAAGATGATCTTATCAACCATAGAAATATACTTCTCCATCTCAAAACGACTAAAGTTAGAGGGAGAATCAATCACTGTGATTTTGGTGTCCGCTTCCAAGCGTAAAGCGAGAGAAAAGGGCACATTTGATGATGGTAAAAAACGAGTCGTTCTTACCCCTTCGGTTTTACTGCCCCAAAAGTGGCTTGTACCTTGAGGGTCAAGATCAATGATTTCCGTTTTTACTTTTTGATGAGCGTAGAAAGACGCCATTGCTATTGCAAACGTGGATTTTCCTGCGCCACCTTTACGGTTGATGACAAGAACTTTTTTACATTGTGCTCGTTTATATCCAACTAACATGATGAACTCATCTATAATCATTGACAATATTATAACTAAGCAATCAATATGCCATGTAATTCAAGTTTGACACGGTAATCTGTCTTAAAGTTTGAACTCGTTACATAAAAAGTAACAATTTCATCTCTCATTTTTTATGAAATACCGCTTCAATTGCTTCGAGTTACGAGTAAACTGAAATAAGACATATATTGAGGTTAAGCCCATGCAAGAAAACCATAAGATTTTAGTAGTTGATGATGATGCTCGTCTTCGTTCTTTATTAGAGCGTTACTTGTCAGAACAAGGCTTTCAAGTGCGTAGCGTAGCTAACAGTGAACAAATGGACCGTTTATTGGCTCGTGAAACTTTCCACCTAATGGTATTGGACTTAATGTTGCCGGGTGAAGATGGCCTATCTATTTGCCGCCGCTTACGCAGTGCAAATAATATGTTGCCGATCTTAATGCTAACGGCCAAAGGCGATGAAATTGATCGCATCGTTGGTTTGGAAGTCGGTGCTGATGATTACCTGCCAAAACCATTTAACCCTCGCGAATTACTAGCACGTATTCGCGCGGTGCTACGTCGCCAAGTTATTGAAGCGCCAGGAGCACCAAGCGCAGAAGACAAAATGATTGAGTTTGGTGAATTCCGCTTAAATCTAGGAACACGTGAAATGTTCCGTAATGATGAGCCAATGCCACTGACATCTGGTGAATTTGCTGTTCTAAAATCATTAGTGACGAACATGCGTGAACCAATGTCGCGCGATAAATTAATGAATATGGCCCGTGGCCGTGAATATTCAGCAATGGAACGTTCAATTGACGTTCAAATTTCTCGTCTTCGTCGTATGATTGAAGAAGACCCAAGTCGTCCACGTTATATTCAAACGGTGTGGGGATTAGGTTATGTGTTTGTTCCTGATGGGGCAGAAGCGTAAGAGCAGGGACGAGAATCGAGTACGCTTCGCTTAAGGGGCGAGGAAGAGCGTTAAAAGTAGAGTTCAGATCGGTCGCAGGCTCCCTTGCAGGATTCAGGGGAGATCGTTGTGATATCTACGATCACAGTACAGTTCCTCCCCTTGTTCATTAATGTTACTTGGTAGTAATTGTTGATATAAGGGGAGGCTAGGAGGGGTTGTAAATGATGAAGTTCGGTTTAACCGAATAACAAGAAACATTATAACCAACCCCCTCTAACTCCCCCTTGTATTAACTATGTTGATCTCATGGCAGTAGTGATAAAGGGGGAGAACCTTTCTTTGTCGCTGTTATAACAAGATCTTCACCTGAAACCTGCAAGCGAAGCGTCCTGAAACCTAAGTTATTCCAACACGAACCTGCTCGCTGTTGTCGTTTCTAGTTAGCACAGCGTATAGTCTCTAGCTCTCTTCAAATTCATCACCAAACAGAGAAACTCTATGAAAAGTACCTTCGCCAGAACCCTTTTACTTCTCGCATCCCTTCTTATCGCCAGTCAGGTATTCTCTTATCTCGCGGTTTTTAATTACGCCTTATTACCTAGCTTGCAGCAGTTTAATCGCATTTTGGCTTATGAAGTACGCTTAATGTTAGCGGAAGATGTCACGTTAGCGAGTGGTAAAAATGTTCATTTAGGGCAGCCTCTACGACGCCAATTATTAGAGCAACTTGGTGTAAGTATTCATGATGAAAACGATCCTGATATGAAAGAGTATTATCAGGCCAGCCCGGTTGAATTTTTAAGTGAAGAGATGACTCAGGAGTTAGGGGCACCAACAGAGGTGCGTTTGATTCTAGGTGCAGACAGCTATGTATTGTGGATGAAGAGTGAAGCAATGCCTGAGTTTTATATGCGAATACCACTTTCAGAGCTGCAAGAAGATGATTTTGCACCGCTCTTTAGAAACAGTTTATTTATCGCTCTACTCGTCATTCTTGGTGGTTGGACGTTTATTAAAATTCAGAATAGACCATTAATGGCACTGCAAACTGCCGCTCGTAAAGTAGGTAAAGGTGAAATACCCGATCCGTTACCTGAAAAAGGAGCATCAGAGATTCAAGCAGTGACTCGTGCATTTAACCAAATGTCGAAGGGCATTCAGAAATTAGAGCAAGACCGAGCGTTATTAATGGCCGGGGTTAGTCATGATATTCGAACACCATTAACTCGGATTCGTTTAGCCACAGAAATGATGTCTCCAGAAGACAGCTACCTTGCCGAAAGTATGATTAAAGACACGGAAGAGTGTAATGAGATCATCGGTCAATTCATGGACTATTTAAAGCCAGTCGCAAAGCAAGATTTTACTCAGGTGGATGTTAATACCATCGTTAATGAAGTGATATTAGCTGAGGGTGGTTATGAGCGTGAAATTCAAACCAAACTCGCCATGATCCCAAAAGCGATTAATGGTAATGCAGTAGCAATTAAGCGAGTGATCACTAATTTGGTCGTTAATGCGATTCGATATGGTGGTGATTGGATCCAAGTCTCAACCAGTGTTTCTGCTGACCATAAAACCGTATGGGTTATTATTGAAGATAATGGCCCTGGAGTTGATAACGCACAGCTAGAAACCGTTTTTGAACCTTTTACTCGAGGTGATACGGCTCGTGGTAGTGAAGGGACAGGGTTAGGGTTAGCCATCGTTAAGCGTATTGTTACTCAGCATCAAGGTGAAGTGAGTTTATCAAACCGAAGTGAAGGTGGTTTGAAGGTTCAAGTTGAGTTTCCGTTGGGGTGAGAGCAGGGACGAGAATCGAGAATGCTTCGCTTGAGGGGCGAGGAAGAGCGTAAGAGCAAAAAGCTAGGATTCAGGAAGAGCAGAGTTCAGAGGTGATTGTTGTGATATCTACGGGCACAATACAGTTCCTCCCCTTGTTCACAAAGGTTACTTGGTAGTAACTGTTGATATAAGGGGAGGCTAGGAGGGGTTGGAAACTAGAGACGATACGCTAGCGCTAACTAGACCGCTTCGCTCCTATAAGAGCAAAAAGCGAAGGGTTCAGGTTTCAGGAAGAGCAAAAGCGAGTACACCTGAAACCTGCAAGCGTCGCGCCCTGAAACCTAAAAACTCACCACATCAACCATGCTTGCTCTTATAGTCTCTAGTTAGCGCAGCGTATCGTTCCTAGTAAAAAAATAAAAAAGACCGCAGATAATAATCATCTGCGGTCTTTTTCGTTTTTACTCGTCCCTAGAGCGAAGCGAACTTGCTCCTAGTCCCTTTATTTAAACAACCACATCTTGTTTTGCTTCTTCTTTCACTTCTGCATACGGCAATACGATATTTAAGATAATCGCAGTTACACCACCTGCAGTTACACCTGATGAGAAAATGTTTTTAATCATCTCAGGCATGAACTGAAGAATTTCAGGTTTTTGAGCTAAGCCAAGACCCATAGAGAAAGACATTGCCATGATTAGAATGGCACGACGATCTAGTTCAACACGAGAGATAATACGCACACCAGCAGCCGCAATCGTACCGAACATCACAATAGTCGCACCACCAAGCACAGGCTCAGGAATGATCTGCACCATGCTTGCTACCCCTGGGAATAAACCAAGAAGAACTAGCATACCTGCGATGAAATAACCCACATAACGGCTTGCTACACCCGTTAATAGAATTACGCCATTGTTTTGGCTAAACGTTGAGTTAGGGAAGCTGTTAAATGCTGCAGCGATTGCCGAGTTAATACCATCAGCTAATACACCGCCTTTAATGCGCTTCATATAAACCGGTCCTTTCACTGGTTGGCCTGATACTTCTGATGTCGCAGTAATATCACCAATGGCTTCTAGTGCCGTGATTAAGAAGATAAGCACCAAAGGAATAAACAGAGACCAGTCAAAACCTAAGCCATATTGCATAGGAATAGGTAGGGCAATGAGAGCTGCATCATGAGACATCTCTGTATTAAGCATTCCCATCGCCCACGCCACTAGCGTACCTACTGTCATGGCGATAACGATAGACGCCATACGTAGGTAAGGGTTAGTTGCTCGGTTTAATACCACAATAATTAGTAATACCGTGCCAGCAAGAGCGAGTTTATCAAGGCTACCAAATGTGCCTTCGCCCATAGCTGAATACCCGCCCCCCATAGACACTAAACCGACTTGAATAAGAGTAAGGCCAATTAGGGTAACAACAATGCCAGAGACTAATGGAGTAATGATTTTTTGAGCGTATTCAAGAACACGAGATAGGAAAATTTCAGCGGTTGAAGCAACAAGAATGGTACCGAAAATGGCTGCCATCATTGTAGGAACATCAGCTCCACCGGCTTTTAGTGCAAGGCCAGCACCAATGATTGGGCCTAAGAAATTAAAACTGGTGCCTTGAACTGAAAGTAAGCCAGAACCGATAGGGCCAAAGGTTTTAATTTGAATAAAAGAAGAAATGCCCGAAGCAAATAAAGACATACTGATGATGGTATTGGTTTCAGCCGCTGGAACACCAAGTGTCTGACAGATGATCAGAGAAGGCGTAATAATCGCAACAAACATTGCTAATAAGTGCTGAAAAGCAGCAAATAAAGTGTGCGGTAGCGGTGGACGATCATCCAATTGATAGATCAATTCTGATGGTTTTGTGGTGCTGTTTTTAACGGTCATGGCCGATATTCCTAGTTGTATAACGTTGTCTTCAAATCTCGCTGAATGGGAGTTTGAAGTGAGAAGGCGTCAATCTGTGATTGCTGTTAATCAGAACCTTTCTCGATAGGGTTGCATTGTTAAGTTCGATACTTAATCAATTGGAGCGGTATTTTATAGATAATTTAATGAAAAGCAATCGTTTGCTTGAGTTTTTAAGAGCAGACGACTTCGCCTTGAGGGCGCTTCGCTTAAGACGCAACAAGTTGCTTGAGATGGTAGAGGATCTGGGTTCAAGGAGATCGTTGTGGTATCTATAATCACAATACAGTTCCTCCCCTTGTTCGAGAATGTTACTTGGCAGAAATTGTTAATATAAGGGGAGGCTAGGAGGGGTTGTAAATGATGAAGTTCGGTTTAATCGAATAACAAGAAACATTATAACCAACCCCCTCTAACTCCCCCTTGTGTTCACTATATCGATCTCATAGTTATAGCGATAAAGGGGGAGAACTATTCTTTGTCGTTGTACTAACAGCGTTTGAAACTAGAAGCTATACGCTGCGCTAACTAGACAGTTTCGCTTCTATAAGAGCAAAGCGAGGGTTCAGGACTCAGGTTTCAGGAAGATCAAAAGCGAGCACCCCTGAATCCTGCAAGCAAAGCGTCCTGAAACCTAAAATATCACCACATCAGTCATACAGGCTTCTATAGTCTCTAGTTAGCACAGCGTATAGTCCCTAGCCCCTAACTCCGCCCCGTCCGACAAACCGTATACACATCAATACGCTCAACTCCCGCTTTCCTTAACTCCACACACAACAGATTAATCGTTGCACCCGTTGTCACTACATCATCAACAAGAGCTACGTGTTTCTCTTTGATTGGTTTAGTGATTTTAAATGCGCCGACTAAATTGGTTTGTCGAAACGAGCGAGATAAACCTTGTTGAGGCCTTGTCGCTTTAACGCGTTTCAATATCTTGTTATTACAATGAGTGGTGGGCGACTTAAGATTGATCTCCCTTTCTAATGTCCAACCTAAATGATCACTTTGATTATAAGAACGCCACCAGAATCGTTTCCAATGCAGAGGAACAGGAAGAATGAGAGGCGCTGGTTCTGGGATGTGCTTACTGAGTAATACGCCTAAATCTTGGGCAAGCCAGAACTGTTGAGCGTATTTAAGTTTATTAATGTATTCGCGTAATGGGTCAGAATAATCACTTACACAATATAAGCGGTCCCATTGTGGTGGGTGCAAAAGACACTCTCCGCAGACATCGGTCTCATGCTCGGTTTGTAAACCACATCGCTGACAGCGAGGCACTGTTTTGATTAAATCTAAGCAAGCTTGGCACCAAATGGTTTCAGATGGTGGCATTGCTTGTGAGCAAAAGTCACAATGACTTACGCCTAATTTTTGTATTGATCTTCTTATCCACCTGATGAACACTAAACCACCCATACTAATTAATCATTAACAGGCAGTGTAGATGACAACACCTCTTTATTGGCAAACGGAAGGCGAAGGTTCCGATCTGGTTCTCATTCATGGATGGGGAATGAATGGAGCGGTGTGGCAGACCACATCTGAAAAGCTTAGCCAACATTATCGTGTGCATACTGTCGATTTATCTGGTTATGGTCATAGTGCAGAGTTAGGCAGTGCTGATTTTGATGAAATGGTAAAACAAGTTCTTGCTCAAGCACCTAAAAAGGCTGCATGGTTAGGTTGGTCATTAGGGGGATTGATTGCGACAAAGGCCGCGTTAACTTCTCCCGAGCGAGTATCACAACTTATTACCGTTGCGAGTTCACCACGTTTTTCAGCAGAGAAAGGCTGGCGAGGCATAAAACCTCTTGTATTATCACAATTTACTGAGCAGTTAAAAACCGATTTCACATTAACCGTTGAGCGTTTTATGGCACTACAAGCTATGGGTAGTCCTAATGCTAAGCAAGACATTAAGTTGGTAAAAAAGGCTGTATTTTCAAGACCTATGCCTGATCAGCAAGCATTAGCTACAGGTTTAATGATTTTGGCCGATATAGATCTACGAGAAGCTGTATCTCAATTGTCGATGCCAGTATGTCGTATGTATGGACGACTGGATGGATTAGTGCCAATTAAAGTTGCTCATGATATGGATGAACTTATGCCGAATTCGGCTAAAATCGTTTTTGAGCAAGCATCACACGCACCTTTTATTTCGCATAATGACGAATTTATTTCTGAGCTACGCACTTTTTTAAATCAACACGCTTAGTTTTTATTTAGTTAAGGAAACGCTTTATGATCTTTTCACCTAACAGTGTCAGTGTGCCGCTTATCGCACCTTCTGTTAATCTGCCAACAGAACAAGTAGCACGTGAAAATCGTGTTAAGAAGCCTGTTGCGCCGACGACAAAGATGAGCGAAACCACATCTGAAAAAGCAATCAAAGGTGATGATAAGCAACATAAGCGGGATGCTTGGGAGCCATCAGATCACCCTGGTTATGATGTGATGGAAGAAAAAGAGGAGCCTAAACCTCATTTCGCCACTCTGTATGATATTGATGATGATTTAGCTAAATTAGCTCGATTGTTGTCGTTGGATACTTACGCTCAAGGTGAAGGAACGGGTTATACCATCCGTTTTAATTTGCCAAAGAATTTATTAGATAAACTTGAAGAGATGGGACGAATGGTTCGCCGTCGTAGTGTGATAAGTTTTCACTATGATAAGGCGGTAGTTCCGAATAATCCGTCGGATATATTGGCGGTGCTTTGAGGGTTTAAGAGCAGGGACGAGAGGCGAGTACGCTTCGCTCGAGGAGCGAGGGAGAGCGTAGGATTCAGGTCTCAGGCTTCAGGAGGAGCAAGAGCATAGCTTAGTCGCAAGCTCCCTTGCAGATTTCAGAGATGATCGTTGTGATTACAGCGTTCATAATACTGTTCCTCTCTTTTTTACGAAGGTTACAAACCAACCCCCTCTAACTCCCCCTTGTATTAACTATATCGATCTCATAGTAATAACGATAAAAGGGGGAGAACCATTCTCTTTCGCTGTGATTGCAGTATGCGAGCAAAGCGGAGGATTCAGGTCTCAGGTTTTAGGAAGCTCAAAAGCGAGTACACTTGAAACCTGCAAGCGTAGCGCCCTGAACCCTAAATCCTTTCTCTTAGCTCTTCCTCGCCCCTAGAAGCGCAGCGTTCTCGTCCCTCGAAACTTACTTCTTCGCCTTCGCAAAAGCAGCCGCAAACGCACCACCCATTGCACCACCGCCAACATCGTTATTACGTTGCTGTCTTGGCGCTTGAGAACGCTCATTGCGCTGTTGTGGTTTATTTGATTGGCGTTGAGGACGATTGTCTTCCCCTGGCTTGTCGTTTAAACGCATAGAAAGAGCGATACGCTTACGTTGCACATCCACTTCCATCACTTTTACTTTTACGATATCACCAGCTTTAACGACTTCTCTAGGGTCAGAAACAAACGTATCACTTAATGCAGAAATATGAACTAAGCCATCTTGGTGAACACCGATATCAACAAATGCACCGAAGTTCGCTACGTTTGATACAACACCTTCTAATACCATGCCTAATTCAAGGTCAGATACCGTATTTACGCCATCAGCAAAGGTGGCTGTTTTAAACTCAGGACGAGGATCTCGTCCCGGCTTATCTAGCTCTTTAATGATGTCAGTGACTGTTGGTAAACCAAAATCTGCACTGATGTAATCGTTAGCCGCAACCGAGCGTAAAAACTCAGTATTACCAATAATGGCATCAATAGCTTTGCCATTTTTCTCAGCAATGGTTTTTACTACTGGGTAAGCTTCAGGGTGAACTGCAGAGGCATCCAATGGGTTTTTACCGTTCATTACACGTAAGAAACCAGCACATTGTTCAAAGGCTTTAGGCCCTAAACGAGCAACTTTTTTCAGCGTTGTACGGTTTTCAAAGCGGCCGTTTTCATCACGGTAATCCACAATGTTTTGTGCAATCGTTGCTGATAAACCCGCAACACGAGTTAATAGAGCAGGAGAGGCGGTATTTACATCAACACCAACGGCGTTTACACAGTCTTCGATTACGGCATCTAACTTTTTCGCTAGTTGGCTTTGGCTCACATCATGTTGATATTGACCAACACCAATGGCTTTTGGATCGATTTTTACTAACTCAGCCAGAGGATCTTGCAGACGGCGAGCGATAGATACCGCACCACGGATTGATACATCTAAATCAGGGAACTCTTTCGCTGCTAATTCAGAGGCAGAATATACCGATGCACCCGCTTCACTTACGATGATTTTCGCCGTTGATAGGCCAGCATCTTTTAGTAGATTACCCACAAAGGCATCGGTCTCACGTGAAGCAGTACCGTTACCAATGGCGATTAAATCCACATTGTGTTGTTTGATTAATGCTTCGATAATCTGTGCTGATTTTGCAATTTGATTATGGGGTTGGTTAGGGTAAATCGTATCGGTTGCTAGCACTTTACCAGTAGCATCAACCACGGCGACTTTCGTACCTGTACGTAGGCCTGGATCAAGTCCAAGTGTCGTTTTAAGACCTGCTGGCGCTGCCATTAATAGGTCTTTTAGGTTGGTAGCAAATACATCAATCGCTTCGTTTTCTGAGCGTTCTTTTAGGCCGCCCATTAATTCCGTTTCCATGTGCATTAAAATCTTAATACGCCATGTCCAGCTGATCACTTGTTTACGCCATAAATCAGCAGGTTGAGAACCTAACGTAATACCATAATGATTGGCGATGATGATTTCACAGTACGAGCCACGAGCACCTTCTTCCTGAGTTGGGTCAGCGTTAATAGAAAGCTGTAAGAAGCCTTCATTGCGACCACGTAGCATAGCAAGAGCACGGTGAGAAGGGACTTTTGTTAATGCTTCATGATGATCAAAGTAATCTTTGAACTTTTCACCAGCTTGCTCTTGGCCGTCTACCATTTTAGATACAAGCTCAGCATTAGCCGTTAGATAAGTACGTACTTTTTCAAGTAAGTTTGCGTCTTCTGCCATGCGTTCCATAAGAATGGCACGAGCGCCGTCTAATACAGCTTTAGCATCTGCAAAGCCTTTTTCTTCATCAATGTAAGATTGAGCGGCATCTTCAGGTGTATTTTCAGGCTGTGTCCACAATAAATCAGCTAATGGTTCAAGACCTGCTTCAATAGCTATTTGGCCTTTAGTGCGACGCTTACGTTTAAATGGTAGATACAGATCTTCAAGACGTGTTTTGCTGTCCGCATCTAAAATCTCACGCTCTAATTCAGGTGTCAGTTTTTCTTGTTCTTTAATCGATTTTAAGATCGATTGACGGCGGTCATCCAATTCACGTAAGTAAGTTAAACGAGTATCAAGCGTACGAAGTTGCGTATCGTCTAGGCCATCTGTTACTTCTTTACGGTAACGAGCAATAAATGGGATGGTGCTACCTTCGTCAATCAGTTGAACGGCAGCAGAAACTTGTTGAGGGCGAACGTTAAGTTCTTTAGCAATTATGTTTATTATCATTTTGATTCTTTTTTAATTAAAAATTATTGGATAGAAGCAAAGAGCAGGGTTCAGATCGGTCGCAAGCTCCCTTGCAGGGTTCAGAGGAGACAGTGGTAATTCAAGCGATCACTATACAGTTCCTCCCCTTGTTCATTAATGCTGATTGGTAGCAAATATCTATCTAAGGGGAGGCTAGGAGGGGTTGCTAGTGATAATGTTTAGTTTATCTGAATCACTAGAGTATGGTGTAACCAACCCCCTCTAACTCCCCCTTATATTAACAATGTCACTTGCATAACCTTAGTGATAAAGGGGGAGAACCTTCTTTGATGCTTTAATTTCAACGATCACTATTTCGCTCTTCCTGAATCCTGAAACCCATCTTCCTCGTCCCTCGAGCGAAGCGTCCTCGAATCTCGTCCCTACACCTAGTACCTAATCGAATTCACAAACCACTCTTTATCCCCATCAGGCGTTTTTACAATTACATATTCATCCACTTCTTTTTTGATCAGTGCACGAGCCATTGGGGAATCGATAGAGATATAGTCGTTGCGGCCAAATATTTCATCAGGACCAACGATGCGAAAAGAGAGGACATCGCCTTGTTCGTTTTCAATTTCAACGAACGCACCGAAAAAGATTTTTCCGTCTTGCTGTGGGGAATAGTCGACCACTTTTACTTGGTCTAAACGTTTACGAAGATAGCGAACACGGCGGTCTATTTCACGAAGGCGTTTTTTGTTGTATTGATAATCAGCGTTTTCACTGCGATCACCAAGGCTAGCCGCCCAAGTCACTTTTTTTGTGACTTCTGGGCGTTCTTCTTTCCATAGAAACGTGAGTTCATCTTGTAGCTTATTAAAGCCTTCACGTGTGATTAAATTGGTTTTCATTATTTATCCTGACACGTCCTAATCGTAGCGGATGCCTTTTTTAACGTTTGGATCTTCCATTGTTTTAAAACGTTTATGTAGCCACATCCATTGAGGAATACAGCGTAAAATGACACGTTCTACCGCTTTATTCATTACCGTAGCAACACCAACGGGATCTTTCTTCGGAAATTGGTCACTGATGTCATTATCAATTTGTAAGTGGTAATTATTGTAAGTTCTAAAGCCCGATGCAGTAACAACAGCACATTTACTTGCACTGATTAAGATATCCGAACCTACGGTGGTACAAGCATCTGGAACCGCAAAGAAAGGAACAAAAACCGATTTATTACGGTTGTAATCGTGATCCGGCATATACCAAAGGCGTTCGCCTTTACGTAATACACGCAGCATGCCTTTAACGTCTTTTCTATCAATCATTTGGTTGCCGTTATTGGTACGGCCCCAATATTGAATGAAATCGTAAGCTGGGTTGTTATGTGGACGGTAAACACCATAACCGGGAGCAAAGAAAGTGAAAGCTCTTGCTGTTAGCTCTAAGTTAAGAGCGTGAAGGCAAACAACTAAAACACCGCGGCCTTCAGCTTCAAGGTCGAGAATATGCTGTCTATTTTCATAGCTAAAATGTTTTTCAACACGCCAATCAGGCCATACCCAAGCCATTGCAGTTTCAAAAATCGCAAGGCCTGAGTTTTTGAAATTCTCAACAATAATGGCTTCACGCTCAGACGATTCCATTTCTGGAAAAGCGAGTTCTAAATTACGGCGAGCAACATGGGCTCTTGATTTTCCGAGTTTTAATCCAAGTAAACCAAGAGAGCGACCAAGTTTGTAAGTTACTTTATAAGGCAATAGGGTGACGATGGCAAAAAGGAATCCGAATCCAAACCATACCCCCCAATATTTAGGGTGTAGAAGAGCGCTAGAGAATTTAGGAGCTGGATACTTTGACATCGTGAGCCTATTTTATCTAATTAATTATTGGATCTGAGCACTGAGTAGCGCCCAATACTCGTTAAAGTTTTCAGTCGGTTGATATTTAAAATCAGAACGGACAAAACGACAGAAACTCCCCTCGACTTGACCCACAAGCTGAGCGGCTAAAATACTTTCATCAATTGGGAATGCTTTCCCTTCACGTAATTTACGTTCACGTAAGATTTGTTTGAATTGAAGTTCAATACGCTCAAATATTTGATTGATGCGGCTTCTTAAGCGCTCATTTTCAAACATCAGCGCATGGCCTGTCATAATTCGAGTTAATCCAGGGTTACGTTCAGCAAAGGCGAGCAGAAGTTTTAATAATAGCTCAATACGTTTTAAAGTATCTTTTTCATCTTCAAGAATGCGGTTAACACGCGAAAAAATAGATTCTTCAATAAACTCAATTAAGCCTTCAAACATTTTGGCTTTGCTTGGGAAATGGCGATATAACGCAGCTTCTGATACACCAACCTGTTTTGCTAATTTGGCTGTAGTAATGCGAGCAGCACCTTCATTGGACTCTAGCATTTCAGCTAAAGCTTGTAGTATTTCATCACGACGATTTGGTTTTCTTGGGGTCGCCATTACGGTTCCTTTGTCATTTTTTATTATTTTTTGTGGAGCTAGGTTGTTCGTTGCTAGAGGCTATACGCTTCGCTAACTAGACCGCTTCGCTCCTATTGAAGAGCAGGTTTCAGGAAAAGCGCATCGAGTTCAGTTCTGGCTCCTCCTAAAATCGAATGACTTACGATATCTGCCATTCACGCTCTTATAGTTTTTAGCTCTTCTTAAAGCCTCTGCGCGAAGCGTCCTGAATCCTGCTTCTATAGTTTCTCAACGATCTCAAGCATAATCGCTTTACCCAACTCCGACTTCGTCGTTAACGGTAGCGCTTTATCACCTTCTTTCCAATATAGGTGAAGCGCATTGTTATCACTATTAAAGCCTTGTCCCTGAACTGATACATCGTTTGCACAGATCATATCTAAATTTTTGCGTTCTAATTTACCGCGAGCGTATTTTTCCACATCTTGAGTTTCAGCTGCAAAACCGACAGTAAATGGACGTTGATTCGTTAATGCCGCAACTGAAGCGACAATATCTGGATTCTTAACCATATGAAGCGTCATGCCATCTTCATCGGCGGTTTTCTTTAATTTTTGAGTCGCCACTTGGCTTAGTTTGAAATCAGCAACGGCAGCGCATGCAATAAAGATAGAATGAGATTGTGCATTTTTCATTACCGCTTCGTGCATTTGTTCTGCGCTTTCAATATCAATGCGCTTCACGTTCTCTGGTGTTGCAAGGTTAACAGGACCACTGACTAAAGTGACGTTAGCACCTAATTGAGCTGCGGCCTCTGCAATAGCAAATCCCATTTTCCCTGAGCTATGGTTAGAGATATAACGAACCGGATCGATGGCTTCACGAGTTGGGCCCGCAGTAATAAGTAGAGATTGACCTTGAAGTGGTTTTTTATCCGCTTCTGTTTGTTCACCAGAATTAGCTTGGAAAAAATCTTCACATAAATGAACCAGCTCCATTGGCTCAAGCATTCGTCCCATGCCCACATCACCACAAGCTTGTTGACCAGCTGCTGGCCCCCAAATGTGCATGCCACGACGAGCGAGTGTTGCGATGTTTTCTTGCGTCGCGATATTGCTATACATTTGCTGATTCATAGCAGGAGAGACCGCGACAGGAGAATCTGTAGCAAGAACTAAAGTAGATAATAAATCGTTACCCATGCCAGCAGCCATTCGAGCAATCAGATCAGCCGTTGCAGGAGCAAGTAAAACAATGTCAGCCCACTTAGCTAATTCAATGTGGCCCATTGATGCTTCAGCAGCAGGATCAAGTAAGCTATCTGCAACAGGGTGGCCAGAAACCGCCTGCATTGTTAATGGGGTAATGAACTCTTTTGCTGCTTTTGTCATTACTACGCGAACTTCAGCGCCGCGTTCAATTAATCGACGAGTCAGTTCTGCACATTTATAAGCTGCAATGCCGCCGCTAATACCAAGAAGAATTCGTTTCCCTGCAAGAGATGCCATGACACTAATTACCCTGTTAAGTGGTTCACCATAAAGTAGCGCTAACCATATCATAATTTTTTTTCAGAGTGATGTACTTCCAATCTCTTCCATCAAGTAAATGACCAAAAACATAATTGCAATCAAGGTTTGAAGCTTGCCGAAGGCTAAACGATCGAGAAAGCGAATAAGATTTAGACATCGTAGGCTGTGTAGATAGTAAGTCATCAATTGAGAAAATTATGTCGTTAATGAATCTACCAGAAGAATCTCGACCAAGAGAGAAGTTACTCGCCCTTGGTCCAAAGTCACTGACTGATGCTGAATTACTCGCGATCTTTTTAAGAACAGGGATCCAAGGAATGAATGCCATTGAATTGGCAGATAAGCTATTAAAGGAGTTTGGCTCATTAAGAAAATTACTTAGCTCTGATGAACATGAATTTTGTAGTCATAAAGGGTTGGGAACCGCAAAATTTGCACAACTTCAAGCCGTTGTAGAAATGACTGAGCGGTATTTATTTGAAAAGATTGAAAAAGAAGACGCGTTAACTAGCCCCGAACACACGAAACGTTATTTAACCCGAATGTTAAGAGATAGGCATAGGGAAGCGTTTTATGTTTTGTTCCTTGATAATCAACATCGAGTGCTAAAAGGGGAGATATTATTTGAAGGAACAATCGATGCTGCTGCTGTTTATCCGAGAGAAGTTGTAAAAAGATCGATAGATTATAATGCAGCCGCCATCATTTTAGCGCATAATCACCCTTCCGGCGTAGCCGAGCCAAGTCAAGCCGACAGAAGAATTACAAAACGTATTTCTGATGCTGTAGAATTGGTAGATATCCGAGTCCTTGATCATTTTGTGATCGGTGATGGAGAAATAGTCTCTTTTGCCGAAAGAGGATGGATTTGAGTGTTTTTTTTACCGATTGAATAAAAAAAATACAAAAAACCGTAAAAAGGATCCCTTAGGGTCTTGAGCAATGCGCAATCACTTAGTATAATGCGCGACCTTTGATAGCCTTGAATTAGAAATTTCAGATGGAATTTCTAGTGGTTTTTTGCCACCAAGGTGATATCGAGCTGAAACGATTTGGAGAAGACAGCAATGTCCCGAGTATGCCAAGTAACTGGTAAGCGTCCTGCAGTTGGTAACAACCGCTCACACGCAAAAAATGCCACCAAGCGTCGTTTTCTGCCGAACCTACAAACTCATCGTTTCTGGGTAGAAAGCGAAAAACGCTTCGTTAAACTTCGTCTTACCGCTAAAGGTATGCGTATCATTGATAAGAAAGGTATCGAAACCGTTCTTGCAGATATGCGTGCTCGTGGCGAGAACGTTTAAGAGGAATCTGAACAATGGCTAAAGGCGCACGTGAGAAAATCAAGTTAGTATCAACTGCTAACACTGGTCACTTCTACACAACCGACAAAAACAAACGTAACATGCCAGGCAAAATGGAGATCAAAAAATACGATCCTGTTGTACGCCAGCACGTTCTTTACAAAGAAGCAAAAATCAAGTAATTCGATTACTGATTGCAACTTTGATAAAATTGAAAACCCAGCCTTGTTGCTGGGTTTTTTTTTGCGTGAAAGAGTAGGGACGAGAGGCGAGAACGCTTCGCTCGAGGTGCGAGTAAGGTCAAAAGCGGAAGAGCTAGAGACTATACGCTTCGCTTGCGAATTCAGAGACACTTGCTTCTAGCTCTTCCCCTTTATCGACATAGCCACTTGGTTGATAAAGTAAATATAAGGGGAGGCTGGGAGGGGTTGTTAGTAAATGACTAGGAACTATATGCTGTGCTAACTAGATATTATAAAAGTGAGTATGATAGGTATTTTGAGCTCTAGGTTTCAGACCGCTTCGCTTGCAAAGTTCAGCGGTACTTGTTTTTAATCTTCCTGAAACCTGAAACCTGAAACCTGAAACCTGAAACCTGAAACCTGAAACCTGAAACCTGAAACCTGAAACCTGAAACCTGATTTGACCCCAATAAAGTGGACACTCGATCACGAGGATTGAGTGACATGAAAATCAAATCACAACGAAAGTTTTCTAATGAGTTCAAAAGAAACGCAGTTCAACAGTCATTAGACTCTCCAGA
>NZ_JAAUWR010000022.1:0-80084 GCF_014694495.1 Aliivibrio sp. S10_S31
ACATGATCGGCTTTTCTATTCAACATTTCTAAGAAGTATTTATTCAGCTAACTTCGCAACCTCTGTTGCTGCAAGCATGAAAGCACCCGCACCATAATCGATGTTATGCTCAAACTTAACGTCACGTGGATTAAAGGCTGGTAGCTGTACCCAACCAATCATGCCGTTATCGTGAATACATTCAAGTAAAGCTGCCCACGATTTTTCGATAACTGGTAAGTAAGTTTCTTTATCTAACTCACCAGTATTAACGCCCCATGCTAAACCATAACAAAACAGAGCAGTTGCACTGCTTTCAGGTGCAGGGAAGTTTTCAGGAGCTAATAAGCTAGTACGCCAAAAACCATCGTCTTGCTGGTATTTAATGACTTCAGCCGCTAAATGTGTAAATAGAGTAATGTACTCTGAACGATTCATATAGTCTTCAGGCATGTTAGCTAGAATACGAGGAACCGATGCTAATACCCATCCAATGCCACGGCTCCAAAAGACTTTATTGCCGTTTTCTTCTCGTAACTCTTCACCATTTCCATTTGGAATATAACGATAGTCACGATAATACAAACCCGTTTCTGTATCTAATAAATGCTCAGCTGAATCCCAAAAAGCAGTATTCATGTAATCCAAGTATTTTGAATCGCCTGTTTGCTTTGATAATGCAACAAAAGCTGGTGGTGCCATAAATAATGAATCACACCACCACCAATCTTTACGGCCTAGCTCTGGCTCATTAACCATAATATCAAGCGCTTTAATGGTTGGCTCTAAGGCTTCGGGTTGATTAAATTCAGGATAAATATCAAGGTAGGCTTGGCAACAAACATGGTCATCAGCAAAACGAGCATTAGGTCCAGTTCTGAATCCAGTATGTAGAGCGTAATTTTTTACACCATCCAAATATTCAGTGTCTCCCGTTGCTTTCCATGCAGCGGCAGTACACGACCAAAAAACACCACGCTCCCAATCAGTATCTTTAATAAAACGGGTTTTGCCACTGCGTCTTACTACACTTCTTGTTTGGTTTTCAGCTTGGTAACGATAAACTCGCTTCATCGCTTGTAATACGTCTTGCTTTGTTCCTAATGTCATTTTGCTGTTCCTTCTGTACTTTAGATTAACGAGCTAACCAACCACCATCAACCGCAATCGTATAACCATTAATATAGTCACTTGCAGGTGATGCTAGGAAGATTGCAGGCCCTTCAAGATCAGAAGGTAATCCCCAACGATTTGCAGGAATACGTTCTAGAATCGCGGCATTTCTGTCTTCATCTGCACGCAATGCTGCCGTATTATCCGTTGCCATGTAACCCGGAGCAATCGCATTAACATTGATATTATGTTCTGCAAGCTCAGTCGCTAGGGCACGAGTTAACCCCATAACCGCTGATTTACTTGCAGTATAAGAAGGAACGCGGATCCCTCCTTGATATGACAACATAGAAGCAATATTGATGATTTTGCCGCCATTTCCTTGCTTAACAAATTGCTTAGCGACTTTCTGAGAAAGGAAGAATAACGTCTTTTGGTTAATATTAATTACGTCATCCCAATCTTGCTCTGAGAATTTGAGTAAATCTTCACGACGAATAATACCTGCATTATTAATTAAGATATCAACGTGACCCATCACCTCAACCGCTTCAGCAACGAGTTCTTCTAATCCTTCTTGCTTCATTAGATTTGCAGTAATGTAATGAAATTTACGACCTAATGCTTTCACTTGCTCTTCAGTTTCGGGAGCGGCTTGATGACCAACACCAACAATATCTGCCCCCGCTTTCGCTAAACCAAGTGCCATACCTTGACCAAGACCCGTATTACACCCTGTAACAATGGCAACTTTGCCTGTTAAATCAAAAAGTTTCATGTTCTTTCCTACTATTCTTGATATATGCTGCCGATATACACCAGCAACATAATAATAAAATTAAAATGACTATTTAATATCTGTCATTGCTACATGGTCCATATCATGGAAAGTTTGGTTTTCACCAACCATGCCCCAAATGAACGTATATGACGATGTACCAACGCCTGAATGAATTGACCAACTAGGGCTAATAACGGCTTGTTCATTTCGAACGACCATATGACGTGTCTCTTGAGGCTCGCCCATGTAATGGAAAACAATGTTGTCGTCTTTCATATCAAAGTATAAATACACTTCCATACGGCGTTCATGAGTATGACAAGGCATGGTGTTCCATAGACTACCAGGTGCTAATTCAGTCATTCCCATTAATAGTTGGCACGTTGGTAGTACTGATGGATGCAAGTATTTGTAAATGGTTCGAACGTTGCAGTTTTCTTGATTACCCAATGTTTCAGGAGAGGCTTCTTCACGTGTAATTTTACGAGTTGGATAAGCATGATGTGCTGGCGCGCAATTTAAATAAAAACGAGCAGGATCTTGTTGATCAACACTTTCAAAACTGATCTCTTCAGCTCCCATGCCTACATACATGGCTTCACGAGCAGCAATATCATAAGTCACACCATCAACAATCACTCGCCCAGCTTGCCCAATATTAATAATGCCTAGTTCACGGCGTTGTAAAAAGAAATCCACACCAATTTCTTTTCCACCTTCAAATGGAACACTTTCCGATATAGGTACAACACCACCAACAATAATGCGGTCAATGTGACTGTATGTAAGAGTAATTTGGTTTTCTTGAAACATCCCTTCAATAAGGAATTGTTCACGCAATCCAGCTGTATCTAACTGTTTTGCGTGATCGCTATGAATCGGTTGACGAATTTCCATTTTAAACCTCTAAAACATTGTTTTGTGTTATAGCTATCTAAATAATTCATTATTAGATGTTTATTTAGATAGCTATGAATTTTTAATAAAAATGGCGAGAGTTAATAAACCCACTTACCTTTAATCATGGTGTTCTGAACAGCGAAGTCTTGATTTACGACCACAAAGCTTGCTTCCATGTCTGGTGCAATGCTTCCTAAGCGATCATCAATACCTAAATATTTAGCAGGAACTGATGTTGCCATTTGTACCGCTTCCCATTCTGGTACTTCACTTAGCTGAATCATATTTCTTAACGCACTATCTAAACTGCATGTGCTTCCAGCAAGCGACCCGCATTTTGTTCTCGCTTCCCCTTTAGTTACAGTGATGGTTTGTGCGCCAAGTTGGTACTCACCATCCTCTAAACCACCAGCTCGCATACAGTCTGTAATAAGTGCAATTTTCTGATATCCTTTCATGCGATAAGCGAGCTGCATCATTACAGGATGAACATGCACACCATCAGCAATTAATTCAGCAAGCATGTCATGATACAAAACAGCCCCTGTACAACCGGGTTCTCTATGATGTAAACCACGCATACCATTAAACAAATGGACACCACAATCGGCACCTAATTGATGTGCTTGGGTAACTTGATCAAACGTCGAATCTGTATGAGCAACAGAGGTTTTGATGTTTTGACTTTGCAGCCATTGAATGGCTTCCATTGCACCATCAGCTTCAGGTGCTATTGCTACTCGTAATAGTGAATGCGCCGCTACGTCATAAAGTTCTTCTAACTCTTGAATGCTTGGTGATTTTAAATAAGCAGTTGGATGTGAACCTCGATGCACTTCTGTAAAATATGGACCTTCTAGAAAGCTACCTAATAACTCAGCACCACACTGTTGAGGTTTATCTAACCACGTTTTTACAATACCAACTGACCTAACAATACTATCCCAAGGTGCCGTTACCGTTGTTCCAACCCAAGCAATAACCCCAGTTTGAAGCAAAGCATCAGAAATGGTTTGCAATGCTTCAGGCGTCGCGTCCATAACATCAGCCCCTGCTCGCCCATGAATATGAATATCGATAAACCCTGGCAGCAAGGCTTTCCCTTCTAATGGTAAAATCTCGCAATCTGTTGGTTCACATGCTGTTATCGCTTCTATTTCCCCATCATTCACTATGACGTAATGATGTTCTTTAATACCGTCAGCAACAAACACACGTTGTGGATATAAAGCGTAACGCATATTACAACCCATCTTCACATTCAGGTTCTGGTTCCATGAACAATTCAAGCTGTAATCGCATGTCTTGCATACATGAAGAGCCTATTTCTAATAATGTCGTTACTAACTCTTTTACTGTTGTATCATCACGTTCAAATGCAGCATTTGCTATCATTGGTAGATTTGCACCACCAATCAACTCAACATTTTCAGTATCCATTAAAATGGTTAAAGCACGATTTGCAGGTGAGCCACCAGGGATATCAGTTAAGAAAAGTACCCCTTCACCAGAATCAACACGCTTTGCAGCAGCTCGTAAGGCTTGCTCTAATTCATCTGTCGACATAGATTCAACAAAATCGACAAACTCCATTTGTTCTTGTTCACCAGCAATGGCTTTTACTGCTGACTCAACCCCTGTAGCAAAATTAATATGGCCTGAAACTACAATACCAATCATGATTTAATCCTTGTTACCAATGCTTTTATAATGCTTTGAAATTAAGGGGATGGGAGAATCCCCTTATACGACTTCATTTCTTTTTGTGTTACAAAATACCTAGGTAGTGACCAATAACACCACCGGCTAACGTTGAGAAAATCAACACAGGAGGTTTCGCCCAAAAACCAGTACCTTTCACCATTTTCAACATGAAGAACACCAATGCTAATGGCAAAATATTAGGCATTATCTTGTCAAACAGTGCAGTTTGAAGTTCAACGACTTTCCCTCCGAGTTCGAGAGATAAGGTGGTTTGAACTTTAATAAAGGATGCTGACAATGCACCAATAACAAAGATACCCATGATATTCGCTGCTTTGGCTAATTTCTCAGTCGCATCGCTCATGTTAACCATGGCTGCAGTACCGGCTTTATATCCCATAAACATCAAACCGAAATACACAAAGAAGTGCACAATTTGATACAGAATGAAGAAGACAAACGGTCCTGCAATAGAGCCTTGCATTGCAATTGATGCACCTAACGCCAACGTTAACGGCATAAGAGTCATATGGTCGATTGCATCACCAATACCGCCAGTAGGTCCCATACCCGCGACTTTCATTACATTCACTGTAGATGGTTTTTCCTTGTTTTCTTCCATTGCAATGGCAGTACCTAGCAGGAAGGTAAACAGTTTAGGACTCGCATTAAAGAACTGAAGATGGTTCTTAGTTGCCGTTGCTAAATCACGTTTGTTATTACCATGAATCTTCTTCAGTGCAGGAACAATTGAGTAAGCAAAGCCACCACCTTGCATACGTTCAAAGTTGAAGTTCCCTTCCATGAAAAGGCCACGAATCGCACATTTCCAAAGATCTTTTTTCGAGATAACTTTACGAACTTCTTTGTCTTGATATTCGTCGATACCATCAACCAAGCTCTTAGGATTCGCCACTTGAGTACCTTGAAACTCATCAATGCCGTCAATTAGAGCGTTTGGATTTTCTGTTTTAGATACCATCTTCAAAGTCCTCAAATTCTTGATTTGAATTTTTGTTTCCATTTCCACTAAAGAAGTAATATAGAGCGGCTGCTGATGCTCCTAAAATTGCCACGGCCATGATCGGAAGCTGTAAATACGTAGTCATTACAAAACCGATAAAGAACACACCCGCCACTTCTTTTGACCACATGATTTTCAATAGCATTGCAAAACCAATTGCAGGAACCATTTTCGCGCCGATACCTAATCCTTCTAACAATGTTTTCGGAGCATTAGCATCAATCCAAGCGGCGCCATGTTCACCAAAATAAACGGTCAAGAAGGCAATCACCGCGTAGAGCATTGAACGCATTGTAATGGTGGAAAGTAAGAGAAAATCAATGCCATTCGTATTTGCTTCTTCAGCGTATTTATCTGCTTTACCCATGGTAAATGAGGTCATAGCAAAGAAACCGATAACAAGCATTTGCATTAATACTGCGATAGGCATACCAACACCCATAGCAACTTCTGGTGATTGTCCTGTCATTACAGCAAATGCAACAGCGGCAATCGTACCCATAGTTACATCTGGCGGCTGTGCCCCAGCATTAGGCACTAGGCCTAACCATGCGAGTTCCAGCGTTGCACCTGCGATTAAGCCAATTTGCATATCGCCCATAATTAGACCAACAACAGGTCCTGTGATAAGTGGTCTATGGATATTCAACGCGACATCGTATTTATCGATACCACAGAAGAATGCCCACACTGCCACTAAACTTGCTTCAAATAACATAAGTACCTACCTAGGCTGCTGTTTTTGCTAGTTCAAGAACGTTAATTGGTGTTTGATCTGGTGTATTTTGAACCGTGCATGTCACGCCCTTTTCCACCATTTTTTCAAACGCTAAAATATCGGTTTTATCTACAGAAACGGTTTTCGCAATTTGACGTTTGCCATCGTGGTAATGCATATTGCCTACATTACAATGTGTAATTGGAACGCCACCTTCTACCAAACGAGCAACGTCAGTAGGGTTATTACATAAGATAAAAATCTTCTGTTTTGGCGATGCTTTATGAATCACATTAATGGTTTTTTGAATTGAAAAGAAACGCACCGCATATTCACCACCAGCAGAGGCTTTCATTCCAGCTTGCATAAACGCAGCATTAGGGCCTTCAGCGGCATCATCATTAGCAACAAGAATCAAATTAGCTTCAGAATGTTTTCCCCAAGTAATTCGAATTTGTCCATGCAGTAAACGCTCATCAATACGCGTCCAAACGATTTGTGGTCCAGTCATAATATTTCCCTGCTTTAATCTTTATTATTAAAAGTATGAATATTGACGCCTTGAACAACACGATTAACTTCACCTGTAGGGCACGGGTTGTCAGGAGTATTTCCTAGTGCAACAGAACGATGGAATGCGTAAGCTTGAGCAAACAACATGTAAGGAAACAGCAACTCAACATCTGACGCGTTTTCCATCATAGGTACACGAATTACGTTTTCATCTGCAACTACATCATTAAGTTGAGCGGTAATTGCGATAACTTTTTTAGCGATATTGTCACGACGAAGTTCAGCTAAAAGATCTAAATCGTATTGACGGGTGTATGGGTCATTAGAAATGAAAACAACAATCATGGTTTCATTATTAACAATGGACTTTGGACCATGACGAAAGCCAAGTGGAGAATCAAAACAAGCAACAACTTTACCCGCTGTTAGTTCTAATAATTTCAAAGCAGACTCTTGTGCTAATCCTTTCAAACCACCGCTACCTAAATAAATAACCCTACTAAAATCATGGGAAGCAGTATCTCTGACATTGGAATTAATTTCTTTGATCAACTCCTCAGAACACTTACAAATACTTTCGATTCCTTTCGAATTGTTATTTTTGTGCGTTAAAACAGAAAAACAAGCTAAAGTCATTGACGAAAAACTAGAGGTCATTGCGAATGACTTATCATTAGTTTCTTCTGGCATCAATAACACAAGGGCGTTCTCTTGATGTTGAAATTGAGTAAATAACGCCCCTTCACCATTGCAAGTTAGAATAAGATGATGACAGTTGGATAAACATTGATTGGCTAAATCGACTGCCGCAACACTTTCTGGACTATTACCTGAGCGAGCAAAAGAAACCAATAACGTGGGAACATCTTCAGCAAAATACTCCGCCGGATTAGAGACAAGATCAGTCGTTGAAATCGCTTCTACACGTTGTCGCAATACTTTTGATAATGCCGGAGCAACCGCTTGTCCAGCGAATGCTGAAGTACCCGCTCCCGTTAATATAATTCGACGTTCAGAGTTCGTATTCCACTTATCCATAAATGCTGAAATATCTACGATATTGTCTTGAATAATTAAATCTGTTCCACGCCAACTTGTTGGTTGTTGAGTGATTTCTTTCGCAGTCCAAAAACCAGAAAGCGTTTCTAATTCTGATTCTGTGTAACCAAGGTAGTGATTCATAATGCAACGCCTTCTTCTTTATTTTGTTTGCAAGCCTTCGCATAACTACGAAGTGTTTGACGGATCTTATCGAGAACAAGTTCTTTAGGTTCTAAACTCAATTGGCCTTCACGAACTGAGCGAAATTGAGATGATAAATGTTGGCTAAGTAATGGAAGCGGAATGCCATTACGAGATAAATTAGTGAACAGAGTATTCTGCGCCTGATTGATCTTTTCATCTGGCCAGTAATAGCGAATGCGATCACTAAAGCTGTAACTACGAGAGAAACGCTGTTGGGCTTCATTACCTTGGTAATAGGGTTGCCAATATTCAGGAGAATCACACATTTCTTTTTCGATATGTTCACGTAAATCTGAACAGTGTGCTTTTGGTATCAATTGCTCTTCGATATCGCATAGGTTGTATAACGCTTCACGCAAAGCAAAAGTAAGCGCTGGACCTACTTTCAAAATAGCAAAATGATCTCTTACAAGAGCTTGATACGCTTTATCTGTTTGATAATCTGTAGAATGTGCTTCAAAAACCATGTGCTCAAAGTCATCAACCACTTTACTTAACTCTGAAGCTTCTTCTGAGCGATAATCAATCACACCAGTATGATCAAATTCAACACCTGGCTGTACAACTAAACCAACTACACGTTGCCAACAGTCAGCTACGCCAGCTCGTTCAAATGCAAATTGATGAGATTGAATGGTTTTTCTTGCTGCCTCTGGTGAAGTAACTTGAAGTGTATCTAGCTCTTCAGCTGCACCACCCGGTACCGGCACTTCTGTACCAATAACATAAACAAGATCGCTATGACCAAAAGAAGAAATTGCCGTATCTTCTGCTATTTTAGCCAATCTAGCTGCACGTTCGGCGACAATTTCATCAGATAATGGCATTGGATCATCTGCACAAGACATGCTGCAATCTAGGTGGATCTTCTTAAATCCAGCAGCGACATAAGCGGCAATAAGATCATCTGCATTCACCATTGCTTCTTCAGCTGGTAGTTTCTGCCAACGATTTGGACCAAGGTGATCGCCACCAAGAATGAGTTTTTCGATTGGAAAGTTGAGTGATTTTGCTAGCTGTAATACAAAGTCTCGAAAATCAGCTGGCTTCATTCCTGTATAGCCACCAAATTGATCAACTTGATTAGAAGTTGCTTCAATTAGTAGCAAGGAGTCATCACTTAAAGCTTGAGAAAGCGCCGCTTCGATAACTAACGGATGAGCAGAACAAACCGAATAAATTCCGTTTTGTTCACCCGCTTTATGACGCTGTACAAGGTGTTGAAAGGTGTTCATTTACTAACTCCATACTGCATCCGAATGCAGCTATGGAGTTAGGTCGGTTACTTTTCTTTTTCGACGATGATTACTTCAACTTTCATTTCTCGAAGACCTTGTAGGTACTCTTCAGGAATATCAGAATCAGTAACTAAGATATCAATATTTCCGAATTCTCTGATCATATGACAACTGCGTTTACCAAATTTGGTTGAATCTGCAACTGCGATCACTTGCTCTGAAATATCACACATAAGTCGGTTGAGACTTGCTTCTTGCTCATTATGTGTAGTGATACCCGATCTCAAATCAAAACCATCAACACCTAAAAACACTTTATCGAAACGATAATTTTTTAAGCTAGCTTCAGCTTGAGAGCCAGAAAAAGAGAGAGCTTTCTTACGAAGAACTCCACCCGACATCAGTACTTCTATACCAGAAGCTGATGCTAATTCCATAGCTACATCCAGACCATTAGTCATGACTACTGCTTGCTCTAACGACTTTAAGTTAGATGCAATTTCTCGCGTAGTCGTACCAGAATCCAGAATAACGGTGTCACCATTTTCAATCAGCTGTGCTGCTGCGTAACCAATAGAAGACTTTGTCCCAATATTTTGATGACGCTTTTCATGAACCGTAAGTTCAGCAATCACACCAGTATTTGGAATAGCCGCTCCATGAGAACGAACAACATACCCATTCTTTTCTAAAAAGCTCAGGTCACTGCGAATAGTGACACTAGAGACATCAAATCGTGCAGCAAGGTCCTCAACACGTGCTTTACCATCTTGGTTAACCACGTTTACGATTTCCATGCGCCTTTCGACAGCACTCATCATTTTTTACTTGTCTCCTTAAATCAACGAAATCTCTTTCGTTTGATTTCGAATTAACCTTACACCTAAAAATTATTCCTACAATATGGAAGTATGAAACTTTTGATCTCTTTCACATTCTTTCGATAATCTTCGCTTTGTTTTTATCTTACGTTGTTTTTCGTATTTCTTCATATATTACTCTTTGAAAGCAAAAATACCAAATAAATCCCATAGTTAATGCGACTTGCCTTTCATTTATTTTTAGAACTGTAAAAAAAGAAAATAGTGCCCGGTTAAAAATCCATCAGCACTCTCAGGTTTTGTGATCACTAACACAGCAAGTTAACTTTCGATCACTTACGATCCGCAAGCTTTCGAAGAAAAATAAACAATAACGAAAACCCTACAATTCAATTTAGTAAGGAGACTCAATGTCTATTACACGCAGAGACATATTGAAAGGTGCAGCCGCAACAGGAGCTATTGCTGCAACATCAGTATTGTCTGGTTGCCAAAAAACAGGCTCAGTTAACTCAATGGCCGACTTGGCACACAAGATTAAACGTCCAAATTTATTAATCATATTTCCAGATGAAATGAGAGCACAAGCTCTTGGTTTTATGGGAGAAGACCCATCTCTAACGCCAAATTTAAATCGATTTGCTAAAGATAGTGCTGTTCTCAAACAAGCTGTATCTAATTTTCCGTTATGTACTCCATTTCGTGGGATGTTGATGACCGGACAATATCCTTACCGCAATGGGATTCAGGGAAATAGTCATACACCCACACCAGGAATGTTTGGTGGTAAAGATTTCGGTATTGAATTAAAAAAGAATCAATCTACATGGTCTGATATTTTAAGCCAACAAGGCTACAGCATGGGTTATATCGGCAAATGGCATTTAGATGCACCAGAAGCCCCTTTTGTTCCGAGTTATAACAACCCAATGGAAGGTCGTTACTGGAATGACTGGACAGCCCCAGATCGTCGTCATGGTTTTGACTTTTGGTATTCATACGGAACCTATGATAAACATTTAACACCAATGTATTGGACGAACGATACACCTCGTGATCAGCCTCTTCATATCAATCAATGGAGTCCTGAACATGAAGCTGACATAGCCATTAAATATTTACGTAATGATGGGGGCAATTATCGTGATAATGACAAACCATTTACGCTTGTCGTTTCGATGAACCCACCTCATTCTCCTTACGACCAAGTGCCTCAAAAGTATCTTGATCGATTTAAAGATAGCTCAAGAACGTTAAACTCTCGTCCAAATGTTCAATGGGATAAAGAATATCTAGAAGGATATGGCCCCGAATATTTCAAAGAATACATGGCGATGGTCAATGGTGTTGATGAACAATTTGGTCGTATCATCGATGAACTAGACGCCTTGAATCTTACGGAAGACACTTTGGTCGTTTTCTTCTCTGACCACGGTTGTTGTATGGGTTCAAATGGCAACCCGACCAAAAATGTACATTATGAAGAAGCAATGCGAATTCCAATGATGTTCCGCTGGCCGGGGAAAATTGCACCCAAATCCGATGATCTTCTTTTTTCAGCACCTGATATCTACCCAACCCTATTTGGATTAATGAGTATGGACGATTTAATTCCGGATACCGTAGAAGGCTCTGATTTCTCAAAAACAGTTAGAAGTGAAACAGGCGATACAAAACCTACCTCTCAATTTTATACCTTTATGCCTTATGGCGGACAATCTTACGGTCGTCGTGGAATTCGAAATAAGCAATACACTCTGATGATCGATAGAAAAATAGGTAAGCCATTAACTTATGTTCTTCATGATAATCAAGTAGATCCTTATCAAATGAAAAACATTGCTGAGCAACAACCTGAGCTCATCTCTCAATTAATTCAGAACGAACTCATGCCTTGGCTTGAGCATACTGGTGACCCATGGCGTCCAACAGAAGTACCTAAAAACACAGCCAATGCGTACACCTAAATACACATCTAAAAAGTAACAATGAACACAAATTCAAGATTTAGCAGTGAAACACCCATAACAATAAATAGGGAATATTATGAAACAATCTTATAAAGTTATTATCGCTTCTGGTTTAGCAATATTTGCAACACAAGCCCTAGCCAATGACTATAAAACAACAGTGGAATATCGCCATGAATATAAAGATGGCAATAATAAACATGCAGACAGAGTTAAAATGTTCTTAGATACAGGGAAGAATATCGGCTTTGAATTGGATGCAAGATACAACAATAAAGATCAAGACCAAATGTACGATGAAATGAGTATGAATGGTTCAGAGCTTTCGATTTTCTACTACGATAAAATAGCAGAAAACACGACGGGGCTATTGGGTTCATCACTCGATTTTAACCCTGATGGTTTAGTGTATGTTCCATATGTTCGTGTAAACCACTCTTTTGATAATGGTTTTAGAGCGCAAGCACGTTATAAATGGAAAATTTGGGATTACACACAAACTAACGCAGCAGGCGAAAAATACACATCTAAAATCCAAGAGTTAGATACATGGCTTGGCTACAATACGGGGAAATGGGATTTCCAATACGAGTTTCAAATTTGGAATGAAACCGATGATGATGCAAAACCTCAATTTGATAATGAAAGCTACGACTATCTCCACAATTTCCGCATCATGTATAGTTTCGTAAACCCTGATGGTACGAAATGGCGCCCATTTGTTGAAGTGGGTAATGTACGCCAAGACAGCTACAGCGATAACCGTCAAACTCGTTACCGTGTTGGTATCAAATACACATGGTAATTATCGATTTAAGTAAACACATAATATCTTTGTTTATTTAAACTAATAAAAAACGGCACCTCTTAAAAAAGAAGTGCCGTTTGATTATTTAATGACTGAATTTAATGTGTCTAACGTAAATTATTTAACGCTAGTTACTCGGCTAACACGCTCGCCAGTAAATGATGCTGAACGAATTTGAACGTCACCCGTTACTTTTGGTTTATTTGCATTATCGTATTCAGCCCACGTTTTACCGCCATCTACAGAGTATTGTAGCGTTACACCTGGGAATGAAATGTTCATGCTTAGCTCACCGTTCACAACTTCTGCACCTGGGATAGGTAGACGGTAATCAATACCCGCTCTTTCAAGTTTAGCTAACTCACGTTGACCCATTGTGTTTGCAAACTTAGTCCAATCAGCTAATTGTGCTTTCTTATCTACTAGGTTTGTTTGTAGAGAGTACTTAACACCCGCTTTGTATTCATTTTCCCAAGATGCTTCATGCCATGCACGCTCAGCCGCGGCGATAACACGTGGGAACACCATGTATTCATATTGCTCATCAGTACGTACGGTTTCAGACCAAAGTTGAGCAGATAGACCATAGAAAGGTTTCTTAGGTGATACTGTACCCGCACTTTCAAAGCCATTACCGTCACGATCTACAGATGTTTCCGCATTTTGAGGTAGGTTTTCTGGTGCAAAACCAAACATCTTACGAGTATCTGTTGCACGAGTTGCCCAGTAGTAACCACGCTCTTTTGCATCGACTTCGTATGGGAAATCCATGTAAACGTAATCTGGGTTAGAGATAACTACATCGTAACCTTTTTCAGCCCATTCGTAAGCTGAAGCACCGCCGCCCCAGTACAATGTATCCCAGAAGTTTGCACGTACTGATTCAGTTGCGAATGCATTTGCATCTTCAGAGTGTTTTAAACCATCTTGCCATGCTTGGAAGTGTGGAATGCCTTGCTTAGCAACGATCTTAGATACTTGCTCTGCGAAGTGACTTGGTAAATGTTCGAAATCAGCAACTTCACCGGTTGCAATCAGAGACTGACATTGTGGCGATTTAGCAAATGGGAAATCTTGTTTAGATAGATCTAAATCCCCTTTCCATGCAATTTTCTCTTCATCGTTAATGTCTTGGAAGCCAGCGTGAAGTTTGATGTTTTTCGCTTCATCACCACCGAAGTGCCATGTTGATAGAGGAACACCCGCCGCTTTGTGCATTGCTGCAACCTCTGTGATTACTTTATCTACGAACGTTGCAGATGAATCTAAACATGGGTTAATGAAGCTTTGTTTGTTGTAGAACTGAACCGTAGTTACGTTTGATTCATCTTTTGGATCCATCAGACGGTATTGGTTCGCTTCTTCCATCTTACCTTCAGCAGCAAGACGAGCATAACGTGCTTCCATTGACATAACTGCTGCACGTGAGTGAGCTGGCATATCGATTTCTGGAATCACTTCAATGTTACGGTTCTTAGCGTAAGTTAAGATTTCTAGGTAATCTTCTGTTGTGAAGTAA
Organism: Aliivibrio sp. S10_S31; assembly: GCF_014694495.1. Taxonomy (NCBI): domain Bacteria; kingdom Pseudomonadati; phylum Pseudomonadota; class Gammaproteobacteria; order Vibrionales; family Vibrionaceae; genus Aliivibrio; species Aliivibrio sp. S10_S31. The sequence goes on from NZ_JAAUWR010000022.1 coordinate 14,334, forward strand.
CCAGAACCAAAGTTATCTGAATCAGCACCAGAACCTAATTGAGGTAGTAGACAAGAAGTTTCTGTCTCATCAAAACAACGATTACCACCAATATCCGTTAGCTCAGGAAGACCAGGGATCTCTAAACGCCAACCTTCATCATCAGTTAAGTGAAGGTGTAGTTTGTTTAGCTTGTATGCCGCCATTTGGTCAACCGTCGCAAGAATCGCTTCTTTTGAGTGGAAGTTACGAGCGACATCAACCATTACACCACGGTATTCAAAGCGTGGAGCATCTTCTACGTTTAACGTTGGGATTTCTGAGTTATCTAAACTTACTAGAGCAAGTAAAGATTGTACGCCGTAGAATGCACCTGCTTGGTCAAACGCGACAACCGTTGCTTTGCCTTCAGTCACATCTAATTTGTATGCACCAGATACGCCATCTTTAAATTGTTTCTTATCAACAGAAACTGACACTGGATATTCACCCGATGTTTCAAGACCAAGCAGTTCTGCACGTTGATTTAACGCAGCAAGTTGGTCAGCATCAATACCGTTTGCAGTAATAGAGATGCCTTTAGCTAAATCTACCGTTTTGTTCGTTAGTGTTGTTTTTAATGGTGTTGGAATAATGTGAGAAGCCACGTTTTCTTCAACTACATCTGCGTTTTTCTCAAAACGAGTGTTTGCCGTTGCAACAACGTTATTATCAGCAAGAGTACGTTTTAATTGAACACCGATGATTTCATCTACGTATTCGCCAGTATCTTCTGTATCTAAAGAGATGATATTACGAGCTTCTGCACCTGGAGCTGTTACAAATGCACCTGGCATAAAGTCAGTTTCGAATAACTGCCAGTATTCAGCTACCAGTGGAAGAACTACTTCTTCGCCAGCAGCAAAACCATCAAACTTATCTGTTGGTTCAAGTTTGTGTAAATCACCCGTTACGCGAGTAATTTTAAATTGGTCATTTTCAACATCTAAAATTAAACGGATGCTGTGGAAATAAATAGTCCAATCTTTTGAATCAATAGCTTCACCAGTGTTAGTTAGCGTCATGTTTACTTTGTTACATGATGCCCATTCAGCTTGAAGCTCTTTACATGCAAGACCGTCATCAGCACCTTGGTTTGTAATAACTGTGTAGTTAATATCTAGGTTTTCAGCTAGTTGATTAACAGCAGACTGCTCAGATGATGTTGATGAACAGCCTGCAAGGCCAGCTAGTATTAGGGTTGATAAAAGCGTTTTCTTAAACATGATATACAATTCCATTATGAGTAATTTAATTTCTAATCTGGAATTACAATACGAAACTTTTTTGACTTTACAAATTAAGTAAATCCGCAATTTTGCTCTAAATCACACTTATTTTTATATTTTGCGGTATAAATTATTTTAATGCGATTCACGTCAACTTATAACGGAATGCAATTCCATTTAAATATTAAAAATATAACTATCATTATGTGAAGCAAAGCACATTTACTATTAAGTTAGTAATTATCAATACAAATTTTTACGACAAACGCTGCATATAATTGGTGTTAATAGACTTAATTCACTTTGAAATAAAGTTTTACAACTATATGAAACTTTATTCCAAAATAACTCAATATATTCATAAATTAATTTAAAACCCGCAGTAATCGATTGCTATCTCAATTTAAAAGAAAACAGATGTAAGCATAACCATTTTAAGAGATTTACATCACTAAAATAATTTCAAGAAATCACTATTATTACTAATTAGCAAACAGACAACACAGGCAAAGTTATGAGCACATTGATTGCAATCGCAATTACCACAGGTATTCTTTCAGGAGTTTGGGGCTGGGTAGCCATAAGCTTAGGTTTATTAAGTTGGGCCGGATTTTTAGGATGTACTACCTACTTCGCCTCCCCTATTGATGGCATTAAAGGTATAGGATTAAGTATTGCGACAAATTTAAGCGGTGTTTTTTGGGCTATGGTGATCATAAAATTATCATCCATGATGAGCTTAGAGATCCTTGGTTATATCATTACTGCCATTGTTGCTTTCTTTATGTGTGCTCAAGCTAAAAAATCATGGCTAAGCTTTATTCCTGGTACCTTTATTGGTTCTTGCGCTACTTTTGCTTCCAATGGGAATTGGCAGCTTGTCATTCCATCATTAATTTTAGGTGTTATATTTGCTTACGCGATGAAAACATCGGGCTTATGGTTAAAAGAAAAACTAGAAACAAACAAATTAACTGAAGCCAGTAAAAATTAGTCACTTTAGTACTATTGATTAGATACAAAAAAGCCTCTTACATATGCGAGCAGTAAGAGGCTTTTTTATTTGTTCTTTATACCAATGTAATAAATGGCTTAAATGCAAAAACGCCGCTTGATATAACTATCAAGCGGCGTTTTCAAATGTGGCTCCCTTTGCTGGACTTGAACCAGCGACATACGGATTAACAGTCCGCCGTTCTACCGACTGAACTAAAAGGGAACAGATTGTATCTCATAGAGAGAAAAGATGGTGCCGACTACCGGAGTCGAACTGGTGACCTACTGATTACAAGTCAGTTGCTCTACCTACTGAGCTAAGTCGGCACACTTTATCTTTTTACTATCAAGCTATAAGCTCGACAGTGTAATAGTGGCGGAGGGATAGGGATTTGAACCCTAGAAGGGCTATTAACCCTTGCCGGTTTTCAAGACCGGTGCTTTCGACCACTCAGCCATCCCTCCGCGGGACCATCTGAAGCAACTGCCTCATCAAGTGATGTCGCGCATTATAGAGAAAATGAGATCGGGCGCAAGTGTTTTTTGAAAAAAAATGTTTGTTTGATTAAAAAAAAGCCAAACTGATGTAATTTACGCAAAATTGAATGAATTATATCCATTTATCAATTACTTATTAACGATACACAGTTACGCCCCTGTTTTTTTGCTTTATATAACTGCTGATCGGCGGTTTCTAATAAAAATTGTTCCGATTTAATAGATTCCGCATTAATCAAAGCAGCGCCAACACTGATACTTACTCTACCATACGATGAAAATTCATGCGTAATGTTTAAATCATAAATACATTGACGTAATAACTCCGCAGTCTGTCTTAACTGTTCAAGATCGGTATCAAATTGAATTAAAGTAAACTCTTCACCACCGTACCGGTAAACTCTGTCCGTTTTCCTTTGTAAGGTTCTCATTAAAGCTTTCGCGACTCTAATAAGCACCTCATCCCCAGCTGAATGCCCATAGTTATCATTAAAAAGTTTAAAATGATCAATATCAAATATAATTAATCCCAGATTACCCTTTAAGCGTTGGCTTTCAGCCCATCGATTTTCTAAATCAAAATCGAACATACGACGATTAAGTAAATTCGTTAACCCATCTAAGGATGCATGTTTCTCTAATAAATCTGATTTGAGTTTAAGCGCAAGTTGGTTACGAATACGTTTTTGTAAAATAACAGCGTGAAATGGTTTAGTTACAAAATCAACAGCACCAAGATCTAAGGCACGAATTTCATCTTCCGTAGATTGATTCACAGTAATAACAATGATTGGGATATCTTTTGTTTCTTCATTATTCTTAAGTCTTTCAATTACCTCAAAACCGTCCATGATAGGCATATGGATATCCAATAACACCAAATCGATACGCTCTTGGTGAATAACATCAAGAGCTTCCTGTCCATTTGTAACTGAAATACATGTGAATGCCTTTAATAACCGCTGCAGTACAAGACGGCTCACAGGTTCATCTTCTGCAATTAAAATTTTTTGGTCAGTTAACATACATCACCAACTTCCATAGTAAGAACCTCTGCTTTATTGATACCATAATTTTCATAGAAAGAATGTGATTCATAAAAAGAAATCTTAACCTATTGTTTATAAATGATATGTTTTTTATTATTTATCTTCTATAGTTAAAATATATAAAATCAATAGGTGAGTAATAGTGATTAATATTAGCATATTAGAAGAAATGTTTGATGGGGATAAAGAGATCCTCCGCCAATTGTTCGAACTCTATCTAGAAGAACATTCAGCACTTTCACATACAATAGAAGACCAATATAAAAATAATAAATTACCTGAATTATTTCGTACTTTTCATACCCTTTTTGGGGCATTAAGTAATTTATGTGAAGAAGATATTTTACCTTTAGTTAAAACAATTGAAGCAAGTTGCAAAAATCATGAAACGCCGTCTCAGCACTCTATAGATTCAGTAATAGCTGAACTAGCGAAAATAAGGCAGCAAATGATAGATTATTTAAATGATTAGCATCAATTCTCCCATACCAATTAACGATATGGGAGAAGAGTCGTACATGACTTGTACTGAGCAGTCATACTAAGCGATAGCTGACATTTTTTCTCTTTCAATTAACTTTAATGACCAATTTATAATACTGTCAATATCCTGAGGCTTACTAATGTAATAACCTTGGACATAATCACAACCTAATTCTTGCAATTCAGCAAATAAATGTTCATCTTCTACCCCTTCAGCGACCACATTACAGCCTAAACTATGTGCAAGATAAATCGTCGATGCCACTATTGCATAATCACTATTACCAACAGCCATATTCCTAATAAATGATTGGTCAATTTTAATTTGATTAAATGCCAATATTCTTAACAGAGATAAAGAAGAGTACCCTGTACCAAAATCATCAATACTGATGTAAAAACCCAACTCTGATAATTTAGATAACATCAAATAGGCCGCATCTACATCAGACATTAAGGCACTTTCCGTAACTTCTAAAATCATACTCGATGGTTCAAGATGCTTATTTGCTACCATATCAAATAACTGGTTATACAAATCATCATCATATAGATCCAATGTAGAGATATTGATATGAACCTGAAAGTTTAAATTATCATTTTTTAATCGAATAATATCTGAAGCTACTTGACTCACAACCCACTGAGTAATGCCTTTGATATAATTGTTTTTTTCAGCAATTGAAATGAATTTATCTGGAGGGATCATACTGCCATCTTTTTGTGGCCAACGAATCAATGCTTCATAACCATGTAGAGTTTTATCTATACTATTCACAATAGGTTGATAATAAAGCTCAAACTCTTTATTCGGAATAGCATGAACTAGTTTGCTCAAAATATCGACTTCATCATTAATAGATTGCGCATAATTTTCTGAATAAAAATCAATAACTAAACCCAATTTTTTTGCTTTATAACAAGCGATATCTGCTCGTTTAAGTATTTCATCTGCGTTATCAATATCATTGGAGTAGATTACATTACCTATAATAGGTTGCAGTATGAAATTTTTGCCTTTCATTTTAATAGGTTGAATAAGTCGCTCATATACCTCTAAAGCAATACTGTAGATTTTGTCCTTATTCGTTAAATTTCCAATAATTATAATTTCATTGTTATCGTAAAAGATAGAAACATTTCTATCATTACGATGTTTCTTAACCAATAGGGAAGCATAAGATAAAATGCTATTAAATGTTTTATCTGAAGAATATTCAATTAATGTTCTGTAATTTTGTATTTTAATCTTTGTTAAGTTAAACAATTCACCATTATTTATTTTTTCTTCAATAAGAGTTTTATAAATTTCTACTTTATTGGTTATAACTTCTGTTTCATCATTAATAGATACCGTTTTCACTATCTTGTTTGTTATCAATATAAAAATGAATGCTAATTGAGTAAAAAAAGTAACACTAATTAACATTGAGATATCTACATAGTCTCTTAGCCCTTTTTCTAAAAGAATATTTTCAATATATACAAACCCAACAAAGTATATAAACAAAAGTATATAAACTAATATTCTCTTCGAAAGCTCATTATTCTTAACAAGATCATAGATTCCTTTAGATAACAAAACCAAAGAAACAACATTAGCAAACAACAATAATTTTAAAATAACGCCATCATCCATATAAATACAACCTCAAAATCCATGACATTAAATATGAAACAAAATCAACCTAGTGCTATTTCTAAATCCAATTTGTTTTTCTTAAAAATAGTATTCAATTTAATGAGTGTTTCAGATTGTATTTGTCGAACTCTTTCTTTTGATAAATCCAAATCTTTACCTAAATCTTCTAATGTCTTAACCTTACATCCAAACAAACCATATCGATTGATGATGATCTCCTTCTCTCTATAATTTAAAGAATCAATCCAAGATGACAAATTCATTTCTAAGTTATCTTGAGATAAAGAGTTATCAGGTTCTAATGCTTTATTATTTGATGAAAGTTCAAAAAAATTAGGGGATAATTCATCACTACATGCTGAGTGACAAGTCAGTTGGTTAGGTATCAAGCTTATAATCTTACTTACTTTAATTTGTTCCTCTTCACAATAAGTAGAGATGTCTCTAATTGATGGTTCACGTTTTAATGATTTAGATAATTCACGAGCAGCTCTAAGATAAGTATTTAGTTCTTTCGTTATATGGACAGGGAGACGAACGGTTCTAGAATGATTAAATAATGCACTTTCAATGGATTCTCTGATCCACCAAACAGCATAAGTTGAAAAACGATATCCTAATTCCGGGTTAAATTTATCAATGGCTTTGATTAAACCCAAATTCCCTTCTTCAATAATATCTAAAATTGCCAAATCCGTTTGATTTCTTTTTCGATACTTATTCGCAACTTTAACAACAAGCCTCAGATTTGACTCAATTAATGTATTCCTTGCTGACAGATCCCCTTTTTTATACAGTCGGCTATAAACCAACTCCTCTTCTGCAGTAAGTAACTGATAGCGATTTATTTCCTTTAAATATAAAGAATATGAATCTTTTAAACCCTGCTCTTCACAGGCTCTCATATCTAACTTTGCATAAGCCATAACATATCCTTGTACCTAGCTGTTTTATATTTATTGTTATCAACTGTTTTTTCAGTTGTAAATAAACTATGGTACAAACACTAACAAGCAGCAATACCGTAAATTAATTTTCATAAAAAAAAATAAAGATTTGTAGGCAAGGTCACAAGTAATTCAACTATAGTCTCAAATATAAGGTGACAATATATTGACACGTAACTACTTACAATATAAACAATAAAAATATACTGTAGATAACAACATTTAAATAACATATTTATCAATATGAATTCTGATATATTCAATCTTAGTCCAATATCAAATAAACTATTAATTAATGTTTAAAAACAAAAGATAATTACTTGTTCTTACTTTTTCATCCTATGCTTTACTTATAGGTTGGCACTTATGCCTTTATGAACAAGGATTGTTTATGTCACTACTAGATCATTTTTCTATCAAATCAAGAGTTTTGGTCATTACTTTTGTCCCTTTAATTCTTATCTCTCTCTTTTTTAGTAAGGAAACATATGATCATGTTAAAAGTAATAATAACCTACACAACATCAGCGCTAACCTTAAATTAAGTCAATTGTTATTTTCATACATAAACACCATGCACATGGTACGAATGAGCTTTCTTTCAGAAGCAAGCACATCATCAGAAAGTTTGGACTCTGACATTTTGATAAATCGCATGCTATTAAAGACTATAAATATCGAATCAGCTAAGTTACATAAAGAAATAAGCAAATTAGATAGTACAGTAGAACGAGAAAACAATACATTAGATACAATAGTTCATAAAAATGAATCACAGATCAATAGCCTCAATAATGTGTATAGACTTTTAATAAATACTATTTCCACCTCTAGATTTGAGTCCATCAGCCAAAAGCTAACTTTGCTAAATCAACTAGAACTAATACACTATTGGGCTCTAAATGAAAATTGGTACACTCAACTATATTCTCGTTTTCCATCTCAACAATTTGAAAAACAAATAGACCGTTTTTATTACCAACAATACCTATATATTACTGATTTAATTCAAATAGAAGAGTTAAACTCAGATTTTAAAACATTAAAAGCAGCGTTTGATGCAAAACAATCATCTCAAGCTAATACCAATAATTACCTTTCCCAAATCGAAGTAAATAGGAATACAGTATTCTCTGAGTTAGAACAACAAGTTACAAATAAAATAAAAAGCTACCAGCTTGCTATTGCAGGCTACAGCATCTTACTCATTTCCTTATTTATACTCATAATAGGTATTGGTTTATCGTTATCATCACGAATTCGTTCATACTTAAAAATGGTGTCTTTATCAATGAATAATATTGAGAAAAACCATGATTACAGTATACAACTATCCGAAAATGGAAAAGATGAACTCACTGTTTTTTCTAACGAAATGAACATTCTCATTGCCAAACGACACCAAAATGAGAAAAAACTAATCAACGAAAAAGAAGAGGCTGAAAATGCCAATAAAGCGAAAACAACTTTTTTAGCCAATATGTCACACGAGATAAGAACGCCACTCAATGGTATTATTGGTATGTCTGGCGTTCTCGCAGAGACTAAACTAACCCCTATTCAACTTGATTATCTCAATACAATAGAAACCTCATCACAAACCTTGCTTGTTTTGATTAACGATATTCTTGATTTATCAAAGATCGAAGCTGGAAATTTTGCCATTTATTCTCAGCCAAGTAATGTACGTGAAGTGATCTTTGATACGCTTTCAATCGACATTGCTAAGGCAACAGAAAAAAATCTAGACCTACATATTCACATATCACCTGACGTTCCAAACTTCTTAACTCTTGATGAGCATAGGATTAAACAGGTGTTGATGAACTTAACATCGAATGCAATGAAGTTTACACATAGAGGCTTCATATCTATATCTGTAAGTTTTTCACACCGTGTTGATAACGAAGGGTATTTAACTATTGCAGTCAAAGATTCAGGCATAGGTATAAATACTAGTGCAAAAGAAAATATACTTAACCCATTTATACAAGGCGATAGTTCCATTACTCGTCGCTTTGGAGGCACAGGGTTAGGATTAACAATAACCAACCAATTAATTGAATTAATGGGAGGGGTTCTTGATATTGAATCAGAGCAAGAAAAAGGAAGCCGTTTTTCCTTCCGTATAAAAACCAATATTGTTAATAAGAAACTCCCAATCCCAGAAAAACTGGAGAAATTAACAATAATATTAGTTGATGACAATTCTGGTTTATCACGCCCATTAACGGAAGAACTACATCGTTACCGTATCAACAATATCATAGTTAAAAAAGAAACAGATAAAATCACTATTTTTGATAGTAGCAAAGCCATTATCTTATATTGTGTAACCAGCTGTTTAGAAGATAATTGCCGAGAAAAACTAATCAGCATTCATAACAAAAATTTGAACACGCCTTTAATCCTCGTTCAAAAACATAAAAGTCGTATTACTACCCTTGATTCCATCATTGATGGATTAGTCACGTTCCCTATTTTAGGACATCGTTTTATCAAAACCTTGGAGAATTCATTAAGTATTCATCAAGAAAATCAAATATCTATTAATGATGTAATGCATTCACCACCATTACACTTAAAAGCACAAAATGAACAAATTAGTGTAAACAAGGAACATATACTCATTGTTGAAGATAATTTGGTAAACCAAAAAGTTGCATCATTATTTCTTGGTAATTCAGGATACACTTTTGATATTGCGAACAATGGACAAGAAGCGGTAGAAAAGTTCACCGATAGTGAAGCATACAATATCATTTTGATGGATTGTATGATGCCAGTAAAAGATGGATTTACAGCAACTAAAGAGATCCGAAAAGTAGAAAAAAATCAAAAGCGCAAAAAAATACCAATCATAGCGTTAACTGCCAGCATTCTGGATCAAGATATATCAAAATGCTATGAATCAGGAATGGATGACTTTATTGCAAAACCATTTAAAAAAGAAATTTTATTAGAAAAAATCATGACGATAAAATAAGGACGATGCATGACTTCGGTTTTTAATCCAACATCAAATAATTTTAAGCAGTCAAACTTTGATATTCTCATTGTCGATGATTGTCAAATATCGTCCATGTATTTATTTCAGTTGATTAAACAGCTTGGTTTTACACAGATAGATAAAGCGTATTCATACCAAGACGCTATAAAGTGCTGTGCAAAAAAAAGATACGCATTACTTTTCATCGACTTCCATCTTGAACAAGCCATTAATGGCTCTGAATTACATGATTTACTAAAAGAAAAAGGGTTTATATCTCCTTACGCAAGAGTCATAACTGTATCAGGCGACAACACAACACAAACAGTCCTTGGCACTCTCTCAAAAGGTCGAGGGGATTATTTATGTAAGCCAATAAGTAAAGCGACACTCAAAAATAAAGTACAAAATGCTTTTTCAGAGTACAAGTTATTTAAAAAACTCTACACACTTTTAGAACAGCATAAATATGAAGAATTGATATCTAAAACGATATCAATCGCATCTCATAAAAACATTGTTGAACTTGACATGTTTCTTATCGATTTTTTATTTAAGCACGATAAGGAACTATTATTAAAACTGACTCAAACTCCCTCATTTAATAGCAGGAAAAATTACGTTCTTGCTCGTCTAAAAGTTCAAAATGACATTAAATCCGCTACTTCTGATAATCTAATACAGACAACAGTGCAACTGTGTGAAAAATACCCACTATTCGTTCAAGCTTTTGATTTTTTAAGTTTATTACAAATGAATGCTCAACATTATGAGGAGTCATTAAACACAGCATTAGATGCACTGACCCTAACAGCAAGAGATCCACATCGTTCATTATTAGTGCTAAAGCTGTCTTTAATATGTAATGACAAGTGTGAATTTCTGAAAGCAAGTCATCTACTAGCAAATCATTTACCAATTGCCTCTCCTAGCTGGTGTTCGTACCTCTCTGAATGTTTAAGTTACTTTGATAGCTACATCCAACAAACGACATCAGAAGTAGACAAAAAACAACTGATTTTGGAACAAAAAAATTTCGTTCGTCGTTGCGAATATCGTTTAACAGACAAACAGAAAGTGCAGTTAAATATTTTATACAATTATTCAATCAGTAAGCGTTTAATTGAAGAAGGGCATATATCAAAAGCAAAAAGACTGATCTTAAAAGCAACCTCTTCTTTTTATGATAATCTGCACCAACTCAATACGATTGTATTGATCGAACTAGTGTACTTACTGTCTTTTTTGGGTGAACTTTGGCTTATAGCTAAGGTCAATGCAGTATTAAAAACAAAAACAAATTTAGATAATTATTGCCGAGATTGTCTTAACGTATTAAAGAATGATGCAGAGTTAATTCAATCTATAACCCAATTATCCGTTACAATAGAAAAACTTTCAGGCCCTGAAGTTGAACAACCAACATTTGAACAACTCTTGAACGAATTGCAACGCCATCCCTATTCTTCTGAATTGTGTATTAACTTTTTAGAAAAAATTATTAAATTAAGCCAAGATCTTCCTAATAACTTAAACAAAACAATAGATTTAATTAACGAAATGCCGCTTTCATTAGAGCTAAATCTACGTCGTGATACGATATTAAAACAGTTACATGCTCATATTGATATTGATAATGAATTACCATCGCACGTATCTAACCCACCTTCGGCTTTGAACATCCCGTTATTTGTTGTAGACAAAAAACTAAAACAATTAACATAAAAAAAGCCACGTAGTACTACGTGGCTTCTAAGTTGCTCGTATAAATAATTTTTTCACTGAAGTGTAGTGGTCAACCCAAATTGGTCAAATGACTCTCCATTTGCTCTTTTATATTATTTAATCCTTCGACAATTGTATTTATTGTATCTTTATTTGGTCTACTTTCTGTTTTCGCTGCAGCTTCAACCTCTTGTATCGCCGATAAAATATCCATCTCACATAAACTCCCTAAAGCACCAGAAAGCGAATGTACGGTATGGAATAATCCTGATAAGTCATTTACTTTATATTGTTCGAGTATTATGCTCCCCATTTCCGCATTATCGACAAGATATAATTCAAAAACTTGTTGAGTTATTTCTTTATCGCCATCGAACATTTCTTCTAACATTTCTATATTAATCACTTCTACTAACCTATTAACTCAACACATATAAGCACTATAAAACAACGAAAACAAATGATTACATAGTTAATAAGAGTGGCATTACGCCACTCTTTTATCATTTTAATTAAATTGACGTATCAATATCATCGCTATGCTCGGTTCCTGCTTGAGAATCTGAATCGAAGCTTCCAGAGTCGTCCGTGAAGTCAACACCTTGGTCTTGACCACCTGAACTTGTCCAGTCGCTGCCACCAGATTCCATACCCGCCATGTCTGGTTGCTGTTCTTGCGTAGAACCTTGCATGGTGTATTGATCATCGACCTCAACTTCAACAGAACCGCTAGCACCGTCTATTGAGCTACCCAATTCGTCGTAACCTTGGAATTGGATCTCGCTAGTACCTTCATAACCTTCTGGAAGTTCAACGGATACAGGCTGCTCTAGGTTGCCACTGATTGTGAAGCTACCATCACCGTTATCCAGTGCGTTACTCACAGTTACGCCCTCAGGTAAGCCAGACATATCAGCGTAATCAACCGATTCGTTACCACTCACCTCATCTGGAATCGAGATAGAGATGGTATCGCCCGGTGCCGCGGTTACATCTGCTGTACTGTCTTCAGTTTCAGCATCTTGAGCTTGGTCATCAGCTTGTTGAGCCACTTCCACTTGTTGCTCTTCTGTTGCTTGAGCAGCTTGGACTTGTGGTTCATCACTTTGTACTAAATCATCTTCCACTTGGATGCTTAAGCTGTGACTTGATACTTCACCGCCGTCGTTAACTTCAACATTCATCGCTAAGTTGCCATCGAAGTCTTCGTTCGGCCAGTAAGTCCACTCACCTTCACCTGATTCGGCAAAGAAGCCAGCATCGTTCGCGTCTGCAACATCAACAACTTGTGCAGAATCACTCACGCCCAACTCATCCACCAGCTGTGCATCCGTGATAGTTAGTGAACCATCATCAGCTAAGGCATAACCTTCACTCGCCGCTGCTTCATCTCCGCCTTGGATATCCACATTGAAGAAGCTTTCGATGCGATTTTCGCCATCGGTCGCTATAAATCCAACTTGAACATCACCGGTGTAGTCTTCAGCAGGTGTGAATTGATAGTTACCTTGGTTATCGCTCTCAATTACGCCCTGACCTTCCATCAAGCTCACTGACTCAATGCTCAAGCTATCGCCTTCTGCATCGCTCAGATTCGCTAACATGTCTTCATCAGTGAACGACAAGGTTGCATCCGCTGCGATTTCCGTCGTCGTGATGCTGTCAACTTCTGGTGCTGCATTCTCTTGTGAGTCACCTTCTTTCACGACTACGCCAGTTTGCTCATCATGAAGCACGCCATCTTTATCAACTACGTACGCAATGTCTGCTTCGCCAGTAAAGCCTGGTGCTGGAGTGAAAGTCCAAGTGCCATCGCCATTATCGACAATCTCACCTTGGCTGCGGTCGGCAAGATGAACCAGTTTCACTTCATCATCGCAGTCAGCATCCACATTCTCAGCCAAACCGATTAGGTCGTCCGCCGTTAGGATGATGGAATCACCCGCTACGGTTTCGAAATCACCAGAATCGATGCCATCTTCAAACGCTTCCGGCTCATCTCCGTAATCAACCGTTGTTGCGCTTACGGTTACGAAGAACTCACCATGGAAGTCTTCAGGAGGCGTCATTTGAATGTTTGAGATATCCCAGTCGAACAGGTCGATGTATTGACCCGGCTCAGTGATCATCACGGTGTTCACACCATCGGTTACCTCGAATCCAACAGGGAAACCTGTCATCACTAGGTTACTTAGTGTTTCTGAGTCGTCGACTAGGCCAACGTTCAGTCCCAAGTGACCCGTTTCATCTTCACCGAAGACTAGCGGACCGTCATGGTCCGTGGTAATTACCGCGCCATCCGCAACAGGACGAACGTACACAGGAACATCGAGAACCGTTTCAAACTCACCATCACTTACGACAACTTGCAGGTCTGAAACGCCTGCAAAGTCACCCGTTGGTGTGAATGTCCAAGTGCCATCGCCGTTGTCTGTTACTTCTCCGCCATCTTCACCGTCGGCGGTGATAATGCGTGAAACCACAAGGTCAGCCGTATCAATGTCACCGAACAAGTTCATCAAGTCGCCAGCATCGAAGGTGAACGCGCCATCTTCGTCTGTGGTCATCATTGCGTTACCGACATTAAATGGAGCGTCGTTAACTGGAATCACATCCACATTCAGCGAACCATCAACCACCTCTTCACCATCAGTTGCTTGATAACCCAGTTCTACCAAGCCATTGAAGTCTTGAGTAGTCACTAAGTGATACATGCCATCTGGCTGCTGAGTTAAAGTCGCATTAGCTGGAGCACGAACCGTAATGCTTTCGATGCTGATCTCGTCACCATCTAAATCCGTCACTTGATCCGCGATGTAAGCTGGGTCAATCACCATGACCACATCTTCTTCGCCTTGCATCTCAATCGTAGGCGCTTCAGGGGCATCGTTCACTGGCGTGACGTCGATGTTGCCGTCGACTGAGATCGTCTCTTGGCCATCGCTAACGTTAAACGTCATTGGCACATCGCCATTGAAGTTTTCGTTTGGCGTGAATGACCAAGTACCATCTTCGTTGTCCAGCAACTCACCCAAGCTAGGGTCGATTTGTAGACCAGATGCTGACAGCTCATCTGCAGTGTTATCAATGTCGGTAGCTTGAGCTAACAACATGTCTTGTGTGATAAGAATGGTGCTATCTTCGGCTGTGGTTAGTTTCACATCCTCCGACTCAGGTCCATCATTCACAGCCAGAACTTCAATACCTGCCGTTGTTGTTGCAGTTGCACCGTCATCGTCGGTTACAACCACATCTAGGCTGATATCACCGTTAAAGTTCTCACTCGGCGTGAAGGTCACAGAACCATCATCGTTTTGAACCAATGCGCCGTCAGAGCCAGTGTAAGTCACGCTTTCAAGCGACACTTCACCATCAACGTCTGAACTGTTCGCAATCAACTGCTCAGGGCTGATTGTAATCGTGCCATCTTCGTTCATTTGGTAAGACGTTGAACCCGCCACTGGTGCACCGTTAATGTCAGTTACGGTCACATCAATATTGGCATCGACTGTCTCAGTGCCATCAGACACTGTGAAGCCAAGGTTTACATCGCCATTGAAGTTCTCGTTTGGAGCAAAGCTGTAAGTGCCATCACCGTTATCAGTGAACACACCCTCTGCGCCAGTGTAAGACACGTCCGTAATAGACAGGTCATCTCCGTCGATGTCTGCAGCGCCTGCTAGTAAGTCTGCATCCGTGAAGGTTAGCGTTCCATCTTCCTCAACAGTAAAGTTTTGGTCTTCTGCTGTTGGTAGGTCATTGACTGGGTTAACCGTTAGGTCGACTCCAGCTTGAACAGTTTCAAGGCCATCTGACACATCGAAGCTCAAATCAATGTCACCGTTGAAATCAGCATCCGGAGTGATAGTAAATGAACCATCTTCGTTCGCTGTTACGGTCGCATTGTCACCTGCAGATAGGTTGCTTGCGGTTAGTGCATCACCATCAACATCGGATGCGTTAGCCAGCAACTGCTCTTGAGATAGCGTAATTGAACCGTCTTCATCAACCGAGTAAGCCACGTTTCCGGCCACTGGTGCGTCGTTAACTGCAATAACTTCAATACCAGCGGTAGTCTGAGCCGTTGCACCGTCGTCATCAATAACCGTCACATCAAGGTTGATGTCGCCGTTAAAGTTTTCGTTTGGTGCGAACGTTACCGACCCATCTTCATTTTGAACCAAGATACCGTCTGCACCTGAGTAGCTCACGCTATCAAGCGACACTTCACCGTCCACATCGGAGCTATTAGCAATCAACTGCTCAGGGCTCAATGTGATGGTGCCATCTTCGTTCATTTGGTAAGACGTTGCGCCTGCCACTGGTGCATCGTTAACGTCTGTTACCGTTACGTCGATGTTAGCATCGACCGTCTCTGTACCGTCAGATACTGAGAAGTCTAGGCTTACGTCACCGTTGAAGTTCTCGTTCGGTGCAAAGGTGTAGGTTCCATCGCCATTGTCGGTAAACACACCCTCTGCGCCAGTGTAAGACACGTCGGCAACTGAAAGCTCATCACCATCAATATCAGAAGCACCTGCTAGCAGTTGCTCGTCCGTAAAGGTAAGCGAACCGTCTTCTTCAATGGTGTAAGCGACATCTTCTACAACTGCGATGTCATTCACTGGATTCACAGTAAGGTCAGCCGTTGCAACAACCGTTTCAGTACCATCAGAAAGGTCGAAGCTTAGGTCAATATCGCCATTAAAGTCAGCATCCGGGGTAATGGTAAATGAACCATCATCGTTTGCCGTAACGGTCGCGTTATCACCGGCGGTTAGGTTGGCAGCGGTAAGATCATCGCCGTCCACATCCGATGCTTGAGCAAGCAGCTGCTCTTGGCTTAGTGTGATTGAACCATCTTCATCCACTGAGTAAGCCAAGTCACCTGACACTGGCGCGTCGTTGACTGCGATAACATCAATACCCGCCGTTGTTTGAGCGGTTGCACCGTCTTCATCTGCAACGGTGACATCTAGGCTGACATTGCCGTTGAAGTTTTCATTTGGTGCGAAGCTGTAAGTACCATCACCATTGTCAGTAAAGATACCGTCTGCGCCTGAGTAGGAAACGTCGCTAACGGATACATCACCTTCAATGTCTGAGCTGTTCGCAAGAAGCTGTGCTTCAGAGATGGTAATCACGTTATCTTCGTCAACGCTGTAGGTCGTTGAACCTGCAACTGGCAAGTCATTAACGGCAATGACGTCGATACCTGCGGTTGTTTCAGCGGTTGCGCCATCTTCATCCATAACAGAGACATCAAGACTGATGTCACCGTTAAAGTTTTCGTTTGGAGCAAAGGTGTAAGTACCATCACCATTATCAGTGAATACACCATCAGTGCCGCTGTAGCTTACATCGCTGACAAACACTTCCCCTTCAACATCCGAGCTATTCGCTAGAAGTTGTGCATCGCTTAGGGTGATACTGCCGTCTTCTTCAACACTGTAAGTCGTAGAACCCGCTACCGGTACGTCGTTGATTGGAACCACTTGAACATCAATATTCGCCGATACAACATCTGTACCATCACTCACATCGTAAGTTAGGTCGACATTACCATTGAAGTTCTCGTTTGGAGCAAAGGTATAAGTACCGTCGCCGTTATCCGTGAACACACCGTCTGTACCTTCGTAGTTAACCGACTCGACAGAAAGGTCATCGCCATCAATATCCGTTGCACCAGCCAATAGCTGTTCATCGGTAAAGGTCAGCGAACCATCTTCATTAATGGTGTAGTCGTGGTCGTAAATTACAGAAAGGTCGTTAACTGCTGTTACGGTCACGTCTAGTTCCGCTGGAGTAACCCCACCGTTGCCATCGTCTACGTTGTAGCTAATCGAGAATTCACCATTGAAGTTCTCTTCCGGTGTAATGGTGTAAGTACCATCACCATTGTCAGTGATAAGAGCGTTCTCAATGGAAACATCTCCAACACTTGGTTCGTTACCACCCGTTTCACCAGAATCATCACCTTCCTCGCCGGTTAGCAATTCAGAGATATCAATGCCGTTTTCATTCGCGAGCGCTTCTTCTGCCGTTGGTAAATCAAACGCATTCTCGCTGCCTACATCTTGGCTTGGAACAATAACGCCGTTCACGATATCAAATACATGCCAGTGGTCACCCGATGGGCTTTCAGATAAATCAGGGCTAAAGGTTTCAACCAATGTATCGCCAACAAATACCTGAACCTGTACATCTTCAACACCATCTACATCCCAACTTCTGCTGGTGTAGTTGTGTACTGAATAGTGCATGTCAGCATCTTGATAATTTGGAATAGTGATGGTTTCAGGACCACCGCCATTCGTGTCATCTACATCTTGCTGAACGACATTACCTTCACCCAAATCATGGCTCATGTCGCGATAGTAAATATGGTCTAGCTCACTGCCATTCTCTGTATCGTAGAGCCATAGGTGGTTGTCCATATCACGTGGACTGTCACCCCATGTGACCACGATACGCATATCTGTTTCTTCAAGGACTTCAGATATTGCAGTCACGCCACCATTGGTATCTTCGCCTGCTGGAACTAGGAAGCTGCTAGTAATTGAGCCTTCTTGTTCAATCGTAACGGTACCTTGGTCAACAACTGGACCGCTCACAGAGTAGTTACCAGATTGATCGGTCACCGCTGTGTAAGAATGACCTGCGTTGTCGGTTAGCGTAACATCCGCACCTGCGATTGGATTGCCAGTTTCAGCATCCAACACTGTACCGGTTACGGTTGTTTCATCGCCCTGCTCTCCGATAATTGCGGTCATGTCATCGTCTTCGATGTCAGTCGCGAATTGTAGGAGCTCTTCTTGAGTAATGGTGTATGAACCGTCTTCTTCAATGGTTATCGCCACATCAGCAGAAACAATTGGCGCGTCGTTAACTGGGTCAACGGTTAAGCCTAAGTTAGCGGCAATTGGTGTGTCGCCATCGCTGATGCTGTAGGCAACATCGATGTAGCCATTGAAGTTTTCGCTTGGAGTGATTGAGAACGTGCCATCGCCATTGTCGACAATCGTTGCATCGTCGCCCACTAAGGTTAAGTCGGAAGCGACAAGGTCATCGCCCTCAATATCAGCGGCATTCGCAAGTAACTGCTCCTGCGTGATAGTGATGACATTATCTTCATCAACGTTCGCATAAACATCAGATGTCGTTGGCAAGTCGTTGACTGGGTTTACCGTCAGATCGGCGTTCGCCACAATCGACTCGGTGCCGTCCGAAATATCAAAGCTTAGGTCGATATCGCCATTGAAGTTCGCATCTGGCGTTACCGTAAAGGTGCCATCGCCATTATCAACAACGGTTGCATTATCGCCTGCGCTTAAGTTGCTTGCGGTCAGATCATCGCCATCCACATCAGATGCTTGAGACAGCAACTGCTCTTGAGTCAGAGTAATCGAACCATCTTCATCAATGCTGTATGCCAAATCACCCGATACTGGTGGATCATTAATTGGAAGAACATCAATACTTGCGCTGGTGGCTACTGTCGCACCGTCTTCATCTGTCACCACTACATCAAGATTTACATCACCATCGAAGTTTGCGTTTGGCGCGAAGCTGAACGTTCCATCGCCATTGTCAGTAAAGATACCGTCAGCGCCAGTGTAGTTAACGCTATCAATCGCCACTTCACCTTCAATGTCTGAGGAGTTCGCCAACAGTTGTTCAGAACTGATGGTGATAACTTCATCTTCATTCACTGAGTAACTCGTTGAGTCTGCGATTGGTGGATCGTTAACCTCAAGAACGGTAATTCCAGCTGTAGTCGCTTCGGTTGCACCATCTTCATCGGTAACAACAACGTCAAGACTTACTTCACCATTGAAGTTTTCATTTGGTGAGAAGGTGTATGTACCATCACCATTGTCTTGGAACACACCATCACTGCCAGTGTAAGACACACTGTCTATCGCCACTTCACCTTCAACATCTGAAGAGTTAGCCAATAGTTGCTCGTTACTGATGGTGATTGAGTTGTCTTCGTGAACCGTGTAAGACGTGCTGCCTGCCACAGGAGGATCGTTCTCTGGTGTCACGCTTACATCAATATTGGCCTGAACTGTATCTGTGCCATCTGACACATCAAAGCTAAAGTTGACATCGCCATTGAAGTTCTCGTTTGGTGCGAAGCTATAGCTGCCATCACCATAATCAGTAAGCACACCATCGGCACCTGTATAAGTCACACCTTCAACCGATAAGTCATCCCCATCAATATCGGTAGCACCCGTTAGCAGGTCTTCATCTGTGAAATTCAAGATACCGTCTTCGCCAATGCTGAACGTTTGGTCTTGCGGTTGTGGTAAATCGTTAACTGGATTCACCGTTAGGTCTGCGGTAGCAACAAGAGTGTCTGCACCGTCGTTGATGTCGAACGTTAGATCAATATCACCGTTGAAGTTCGCATCTGGTGTAATGGTAAAGCTACCGTCATCGTTAGCGGTAACTGTCGCATCACCATCAACCATTAAGTTGGAAGCCGTTAAGTCATCCCCCTCCACATCAGATGCTTGGGCAAGTAACTGCTCTTGGCTTAAGGTAATTGAACCATCTTCTTCAACGCTGTAAGCCAAGTCACCCGATACTGGTACATCATTAATTGGTAAGACATCTACCGTAATGTAAGTATCAACTTGAGCACCGTCTTCATCTTGAATTGTTACATCCAACTGCACTTGGCCGTTGAAGTTTTCATTCGGTGCAAAGCTACATGTACCATCTCCATTAATTGAGAAGATGCCGTCAGGACCATCGTAGTTAATCTCAACAAGTTCAACATCGCCTTCAATATCTGACGCGTTAAGCAGTACTTGAGATTCATTAAATGTCAGTACAGAATCTTCATCAATTGTGTAAGACGTTGGACCTGCAACCGGCGGATCATTCACCTCAAGAACAGTAATGCCTGCAGTAGTAGCTTCAGTCGCACCATCTTCATCCGTCACTACAACATCTAGGCTAACTTCGCCATTGAAGTTCTCATTTGGAGAGAAGGTGTATGTTCCATCACCATTAATTTCAAGTACACCATCACTACCACTGTAAGTCACGCTATCAATCGCCACTTCACCTTCAACATCTGAAGAGTTAGCTAATAGCTGCTCGTTACTGATGGTGATTGAGTTGTCTTCGTGAACCGTGTAAGACGTGCTGCCCGCCACTGGAGGATCGTTCTCCGGTGTTACACTCACATCAATATTGGCTTGAACTGTATCTGTACCATCTGACACATCAAAGCTAAAGTTCACATCACCATTGAAGTTCTCGTTAGGTGCAAAGCTGTAGCTGCCATCACCATTATCAGTAAGCACACCGTCAGCGCCTGTGTATGTCACGCTTTCAACCGTTAGTGTGTCACCTTCAACATCCGTAGCTCCCGTTAGTAGGTCTTGGTCAGTGAAGGTTAATACGCCATCTTCGTTTACTGTGAAGGCTTGATCTTGCGCTTCAGGACCGTCATTCTCTGGTGAAACTGTTAGCTCTAGGTTGGTAGAGACAACATCATCACCATCAGACACATCAAACGTAAAGCTAACATCGCCATTGAAGTCAGCATCTGGCGTTAATGTGTACGTACCATCACCGTTATCTGTGATAGTTACGCTCTCATCATCGGTTGCTAAATTCAGAGCTGTCAGTTGGTCGCCATCGAGATCACGAGCATTGGTTAACAAGTCTTCTTGCGTAATGGTGATAGAACCATCTTCTTCTACTGTTGCTGCAACAGGAAGTGCTTCAGGTGCGTGCTCAATGTGCGCGCCTGTCGCGTTAATGTAGATGGTTTGAGAGACCGTTTCAGAATCATCATTCGATAACTCTGTTGCGGTTGCAGTTACATGAACTTCAAGCTGTTCGTTGAAGTCTTCTGGTAACTGGATCTGTAGCGCATTTTCGATAGCCGTTGTTGGTAAGTTCACCGTACCATCAGGGCCAACCGTCACTTCACCACTGTAGATTTGGCTGTTCACTTCACCGACATCAATTGTGAAGTTGAAGTCTGAATAGTCAGCATCACCGCCGCCATACAAATCTTCAAATCCGTAAACGAGCTCGCCATCTTCATTAACCGTCGTGCGAGTATGCTCGATACCATCTTGGTTTAGCTGAGAGCTTGAACCACCATGGAAGATCGCATCACCATTCTGCCCTTGAACTACAGTTTCAGTGCCATCGGCAGCAACAAATACAAGTTGAGGATCAACCGTATCCATGTTCGCAGGTGAACCATCTTCAGCACGGAACTCGTACTGACCGTCTTGCATCGCGTCAAAGTCATTGTGCTGATGTCCGTTTGGAATCAAGAACAGATTGAAACTTTCACCTTCTTCAACTTGGAAGCTGAACTGGTCTTGTCCTGGAACAAGGTCACCGCCGCCGCCAACTTGTGACGCGTTTTCGTAAACAACTTCAACACCCGTAATGTTGCCGTCTTCATCGACTTTGTAGTAACCCGCTGCGTTTTGGTAACCTGCCGTTTCACCTTCAAACATTACTGTAATTTCTGTGTCGTTGTAACTGGTGATACCGTTTCCTTGGTCATTCAGAACGCCTTCATTATCGTATTGAATAACCGAGCCTTCTGGAACACCATCTACCGTTACCGTCAGTGTTTCTGATAGATCTTGGTCTACCAGTGCCGCCGCAATGTTCAGTTCAACAATGCCGCCTGGCTCAACCAAAATAGCTTGGTCATCAACGTTAACGCCGTCGCCATCGGTTATCACAAGATCCGGCGCATCCGCGACTGCTTCAATATGAACGTTAAGGTCTTGTTCAACCTCATCCGTACCGTCTGTTACCGTAAAGCTGAACTGCAGATCACCACTGAAGTGCTCTTCAGGAACGAAGCTGAACGTGCCGTCACCATTGTCGGTGACTGTGCCTTCATCGCCAGAGTAATTGATGCTAGTAACGCTTAGGTCGTCGCCATCAATATCAATCGCACCACTCAACAGATCTTCTTGAGTGAACAGGATGCTGCCATCCTCTTCGATGTGGTACATGCCTGGGGCAACAATTGGAATGTCATTCACCGGATTCACGGTCAATGTCATATCATTAGACGTGCTCAGCTCACCATCGCTCACCTCATAAGTGAATGCAATATCACCGTTGAAGTTTTCAGAAGGTGTCACTGTGTACGTGCCATCACCATTGTCTACAATGCTGGCGTTCGGATCATTGGTTTCAAGCGAAGAAGCAAATAGCTCATCGCCATCTTGGTCGCTCGCGTTCTCCAACAGCATTTCTTGTGTAACGAGGATTGAACCATCTTCGTCGACATCTGCCACCATCGGTGTCGCTTCTGGCGCATCGTTGACGAACTCAACTTTTAGGTCGATGTTTGCGGCAACCACATCAGTGCCATCGCTCACATCAAACGCTAAGTCAACATTACCGAAGAAGCCTTGCTCTGGTGTTAATGTGTATGTTCCGTCACCATTGTCTGTGACTTCTACCGTGTCGCTTGCGCTCGTTACATTCACAACTGACAGTTCATCACCTTCAACGTCTGTCGCTTGTGCCAGTAATTCAGCTTCGGTAATAGTAATCGCTTGACCATCTTCCGTAGCGAAAGACATGTCAGGCACGTCTGGGGCATCATTGATTGGATTTACGGTTAGGTTAAGGTCGGCTGCAACTGTCTCAATAGCATCTGTCACATCGTAAGTAAATTCAATCTCACCAAAGAAGTCTGCGCTTGGTGTGATAGTGAAACTGCCGTCGGAGTTTTCTACGATAACCGCATTTGAATCGTTGGTTGCTAAATTAACGGCTTCAAGATTGTCGCCATCGATATCCGTTGCGTTCGCTAACAAGTCTTCTTGCGTAATGGTGATTGAGCCATCTTCATCAACCGCAGCTTCAATTGGGCCGCTCACTTCAGGACCTTCGTTGACAATCTCAACGTCGACTTTTGCAGTGCTTGGTGCGCTTTCTTGACCGTCACTGATATCGAAGCTCAGGTTCACCTCACCATAGAAATTCTCAGCAGGTTCGAAGGTGAATGTGTTGTCACCATTATCTGTTAGCGTACCTTGCGTTTGGTCTGTAAGTATCAGGTTTTCGACATGGAGAATGTCGCCATCAACATCGGTCGCACCAGACAATAGGTCTTTCGCTTCGATGATCATGGAACCGTTTTCAAGCATTTGGGTGTGTAGCGGTTCACCTGGAACTGGAACATCGTTAACAGGTACAACCGTTAGGTCTAGGTGCGTTGCTACTTCATCGGTACCATCGAACACCTTGTAGTCGATGTCGATTTCACCGTTGAAGTTCTCATTCGGCATGAAAGTAAATGTACCATCACCATTGTCGACTAAATCACCGTCATCACCACCGTATGTGATGTCAGAAATAGATAGCGTATCGCCCTCTACATCTGTGGTGTTCGCCAACAAATCATCTGCGCTGAACGTGATACCTTGATCTTCATCTGTCGATAGTACAATCGGGCCAGAAACGATTGGCGCATCATTCACTGACTCGAAATTGATATTAATGATGTTGTCATCAGTTAGCTCACCATCACTAACTTGGTACCCTAGCTCGATTTCACCGTAGAAGTTTTCATCCGGTGTTACTGTCCAAGTACCGTCACCATTATCTGTTAGTGTTGCATGCTCTGAGTTTTCACCCACCAGCTCTAGATTTTGAATATCAAGATCATCACCATCAATATCTGACGCTTGAGCTAGTAATTGTTCTTCGGTAATGATTACAGAAGCAAACTGAGCTGAATCTTCAGTATCAACAGTTATATTTGGAAGATCTGCCGTTAACTCGATTTCGTTATCACCTGCGCGGATATTCAATTCTACCGTTTCAGTAATTTCAGAACCATCAATACCAATTGAAGTAAACACCGCTTCATCATCACAAGTTTGCGATACCGTCATATTTTGAACCACGTAAGTACCGTTACCTTGTACGGTACCAAGTTCAAAGTAAGACACTGGTTCACTTACCGTAAGGGTATAGTCGGTCTCGTAATCACTTCGGTCTTCTTTATGGTAAGTCATCGAATCGATTAACTCACCATCGTCGTTGAAAGCTCGAATTTCTACTTCCGTAAAGTGACGCGACTCTTCCATGAACCAACCACCCAAACCATCGAGGTGGAAGCTGATTTCATTGATGTCTTGTCCTTGAACGGAAACCGTCAGTTTCTCATTACCACTCAGCCCTTGACGGTCAGTATCACCAATACCATGACCAATGTGCGTATTACCATTCCACGCACCAAGCGGATCATCGTTACTTTTCACCGTAACCGTTAAATCGCCATCCGAGAACTCGCGAGTGTATGGGTCAACTTCTGTACCCCAGTCGTCCACGCTCGCATTATCATCGAAGGTACCAATTTGTGTAGTATGCGTACCGTTCGCTAAAGCGTCTTCACTTGGTACAAAGCGTACTTCTGTATCAGCAGGGACTTCTTGTCCAACTTCCAGTACTACCCACTCATTATCAAGATTCACTTCGATAATGCCATTTTCTGGCGCTTGATCTAGACGCAGTGCAGGCTCTTCACGAAGCGTCACACCAACCGTTTGGTCTTCTTGTGCTTGAATGAAGATCTCTTCGCCTGCTTCTGGCGCATCATTGACAGGATTAACGGTTAGATCAAGTGTGGTCAGAACTTCATTTTCGCCATCACTCACACTATAGGTGAAATCCAATTCGCCATTGAAGTTCTCAGTGTGCGTGATAGTGAATGAACCATCGTCATTAGCAACAATCGTCGCGTCAGGGTCGTTGGTTTGAAGATTAGACGCCGTTAACTCATCACCTTCAACATCGGTCGCATTCGCAAGTAACTGCTCTTGAGTAATGGTGATCGAATTATCTTCGTCGATTTCAGCCTGAATACCTGACGTTTCAGGACCGTCGTTCACAGCAATAACATCAATGCCTGCTGTGGTAGTTGCAGTAGCGCCATCTTCGTCAACGACAACAACATCCAGTGAAATGCCACCGTCGAAGTTTTCAGTTGGTATGAAGGTGTATGTGCCGTTACCGTTATCAACGAATGAGCCGTCATCACCAGTGTAACTAACACTTGATAGAGCAACATCACCTTCAACATCAGAAGAATTCGCTAATAACTGCTCATCACTGATAGTGATTTGGCCATCTTCTTGCACTGTGTAAGACGTTGAGCCCGCAATTGGCGGATCGTTCTCTGGCGTTACTCTAACATCGATGACAGCAGGGGTTACGTCTGTACCATCAGAAACGTCGAATGAGAATTGAACATCACCATTAAAGTTCTCGTTTGGTGCAAAGCTGTAAGTACCGTCACCGTTGTCACTAAGAACACCATCTGCACCTGTATAGAGCACGTTTTCAATCGACAGTTCATCACCATCAATATCCGATGCTCCAGCAAGTAGATCTTCATCGGTAAACAGTAATGTGCCATCTTCTTCAATGGTGAACTGTTGATCTTGTGCTTGTGGCAAGTCATTAATTGGATTTACGGTAAGGTCTGCGGTTGCTTGTACCGTATCAGTACCATCAGTAATATTAAATTGAATATCAACATCACCGTTGAAGTTCGCATCGGGTATAATAGTAAAGCTACCGTCATCATTTGCTGTTACTGTCGCATTACCGTCAACAGTTAGGTTAGATGCCAATAGGTCATCGCCATCAACGTCACCCGCTTGAGCAAGTAACTGCTCTTGGCTTAAGGTAATTGAACCATCTTCGTCCACGCTATACGCCAAGTCACCCGATACTGGAGCATCGTTTATTGGTAAAACATTAACATTGATAACGGTGTCTACTGTCGCACCATCTTCATCTTGAATAGTAACGCTTAACTGTACTTCCCCATTAAAGTTTTCATTGGGTGCAAAACTACATGTACCATCACCATTAATTGAGAAGACCCCATCAGGGCCATCGTAATTAATACCAACAAGTGATACATCTCCCTCAATATCTGAGGCATTAGCAAGAACTTGAGACTCATTGAAGGTAAGTACACTATCTTCATTAATAGTATATGTAGTTGAACCTGCTACAGGGATATCATTAACCGCATCAACAGTCACATCAATGTGTGCTTCCGTTGTGGTTATGCCATCGCTAACTGAAAAACTTAAATCAACATCACCATTGAAGTTCTCATTTGGTGCAAAGGTATAAGTTCCGTCACCATTATCAGTAAACACACCGTCAGTGCCAGAATAAGAGACATCAGAAACAATTAGATCATCGCCATCAATGTCCGAAGCTCCTACCAATAATTGTTCATCAGTAAAGGTTAGTGAACCATCTTCTTGGATCGTATACGCCACATCATCGACAACGGCAGCATCATTTTCAGATTCAACTTGAATTTTAAAGGTTTCACTGATTGTCGTTGAGTCAAAGTCGTCTTCCACTTCAGAGACAGTAACATCACTTGACTCTTGCACATCAACTGCAAAGGTTTCTTCAATAGTTTCGGAATCAAAATCATCAACACCTTGTGACATTTCTGTATCAGAAGAAGGGCTGCTTTGAACTGCAGAGGTTTGAGCAGTTTGAGCTTGTGCATCATTTCCTTCAGCATCAGTTCCTGAGCCAGCACCAGATACATCACCACCTACCGACTGAGCGCCTGTTCCATCAGTAGAACCACCACTACCTGAAGCAGTCTCTTCATCCGCAGTTTCAGCAGCTCCGCCCACAACATTAGATTGCTCAGCATCCCCACTTTCATTATTAGGAGTCCCTTCTTCCTGAACAGCTCCACCAATTTCTCCAGATTCAGAGTCATCATTTGCACCAGCACCACTTGGATCATCGGTCATCGCTTGATTAACTTCATCCGCAATATCAGTATTTTCAGCACCGGTGGCGATGGTAGATGCAATAGAGTTTTGCTGATTTTGTTGATTCTGCTGTTGTGAAGATGAACTAGCCTCATCCGTTTCCGCTTGCTCTACAGCTTCATTAAGATTTTGATTATTTTGATTCTCACCTGCCATTACAGCCTCCGATTCCATTTCCAACTGATGGGTTTTATATTAATTACGCTAGATGTTTTTATATTTACTATCCTTAATTAAAAGCAAAATTAACCCTGCTCAAAGCTATTAAAGGATAAAAGTTTCAAAAATCAATTTTTTAATTAATTAAATTCTCATACTGAATCTCAATCAAACTTATTAAAAATAACCACAATAAATTCTTGTTATATTTGCTGAACTACCATAGGTTAAAAAGAAAATTGCACTGTAGTAATAATTAAAATAATCCATTAGAAAAAAATAACTAAATATCCTATAACTTAGATATTTAGGTAATATTGAGAGAAAAATTCAAATCTAAATATATGACAATTTCCTAAGCGCTTACTTCAAGACAGCAAATGAATAGAATGAATCATGAATAACAAAAAAATTGAACACCACTTAAAAAAAGCACTCGTATCTAATAACGAGTCATCTAATGTGACCGCAGACGACAACATTGTCCTTGCGAGTGCGATGACGAGTGTGCATAAAACCTTGTTAATCATTTTTCTTGTTTCTATCATTTCTATTGCCGTTGCCTCACAGGCTCGTATCGATATTGTTGTCTCAGTCAGAGGGGAGTTATTGTTGGAATCCGATGTTGAAAAAGTTCAACATTTAGAAGGGGGGATTCTAGATGAAATGTTAGTCAGAAAAGGAGACGTAGTTTATGAAGGGCAACCTATTGCTCGTATACGTTCACTCGACCGAAATACACAACTTGATACCGTAGAAACTGAAATTATCCAATTAGAGCTAGATAAACTGCGTTACGAAAGTTTACGTGATATGAAAGAACCTGACTTCACTTCCTATCTAGATAAATACCCAGAACTCGCACAGATAAATATTAATACATGGAAACAAGAATTTTCTAAAAATCAGTCAAACGAAGATCTCATCACTCACGATATTAAACACAAAAACTCTCTAATTAAATCAATGCTGAAGCGTCGAATAAGTTCTAAAAATCAACTCTCTTTGATCCGAAAACAACTTAATATCAAAAAGACTCTGTATAAAGAAGAAATGGCCTCTTATGTCGATGTTCTGAGTATGCAAGTTCAAGAATCTAACATGGTACGAGAAATTGAAAACCTCGACGAGTCCATTATGAATGAACGTTTCCAACTTGATAAACTTGAGAAACAACACCATGACCTAGTCACAAATCGTAATTCAGAATATCAAGCACAAATTATTCAAACGAATAAAGACCTTAAACTGAAACGCATTCTTCTTCCTCAACACTCAGATAAAGTTAATCGACTCATTGTGTATGCTCCAATCAATGGTGTTGTCGATAAAGTTCACTTCAATTTTCACTCTGCCGTTATCCCACCGGGTGAAAGTATCGCAGACATTGCACCAATTAATAACACATTACACGGCGAAGCTAAGATCCCGCGTAAAGACATGGGCTTTGTAGAAATAGGTCAAACGGTCAAAGTCAAAATGGACACTTATAACTTTGCTAAATATGGTTTTTTAGACGGACGAATTGCTTCAATAAGCCGATCTTCTTATGAAGAAGAAGACGCTGAATTCTACTTAGCAGAAATTCAAATTAATCAAAATTACCTCGAACGAGGAGGCACTCAATACAAACTTTCACCCTATATGGAATTTACTGCAGATGTAAAAACTGGCTCACGTCGAGTTATCGAATACGCTGCAAAACCTGTTATGTCAGCTATCGAAAATGCATTCGATGAGAGGTAATGTGTGAAAGTTAAAACATCACATAACATAATCATTCCTGTTATTCGTCTAAGTATAGCTTTTAGCATAGGGCTAGCTGCCCTCGCCATTTATTTATTTATTTCATGGTCTCGCTCCGATACTGTGGAACAAGTACAAAGCGCCCCTTTGTTAATACAAGCTAAGAAGCTTAATCAAACAATAGAAACTAACATCAATATGCTTCAGAGGTGTTTAACGCTTCTAGATTGCAATATCAATACATTAACACTGGGTAAGATCAAAAATGACTTATATGAATTTAAGTCTCTCGCTTCCTTAAATAAAACTGAATTCAGTCTTGTTGGCGCTACTGAATACATACAACTTGAACTCGCTATTAATAGATTTGAAAACAACTCTATTACAGAGAGCAACATACAGGTTTTATACCTTGCTCTTACTACCAATTTGGTCCAATTAAATGAGAACTACCAAACTATGTTTAGTAATCACGCTAACAATATTATGGTAGAACGAAACCAATACTTTATTTGGCTGACCATTGTCGTTATCTGCTTAGCCCTTATTGCCATCATTTCCAATCTTATTGCTGTATCTAAACTTAAAAAGTCCAACACCAATAAACATGCTGTTGATCTAGAACTAAATAACTTAGCTAATGAATTAGAAAACTTAGATTTAGAAAAGCTCAACGCACTTTTGAATGACGTCAGTACCGCACCAAAACAACGCCGTATTTATTCAAGCCTACAACAAAAATTTACCAAATTAGAAGCTCAAAAACGTAATAACGACCTTTATAAACAGCTATATGTATTAATCGGTTATGAAATCAGAGGTATCACTAATACCATTCAAGGAGGCGTTCAATACCTTGTCCAAGAAACTGACGAAAGCGGGGTCTTAATGGCACAAGATATTACCTCTGCGGCAAATACTCTTTCAGAATTAGCCGAAAACTATAACCGATTAATATCACAAGGAACGGAAAGTAAAGCCAAAGACTTCTCGCTATTAAGTTTACTGTCTGAACTTATGATTCATTTAAGTTCAAAAGTACAACGCAACGAAAGTCAATTAGACTGCTTCTTCGCCGATAACCTTCCTAACCGAGTAGAAGGTCAGTCTACAAGCCTATTCTGGGTTTTGTTTTTACAACTTTCCAATGCGATCCAATTGAAAGCCACTCATAAACTATTAGTTACCATCAAATCAGGAGCAGCGCTTGATATCGAAAACACACGCTTAACTATTAACCTTAATTTTCTAACTTCACTAGATATACCGCTAGCAAAACTGAATAAACTTCATTGGAGTGATCACAAAGAGTATTCAACGAACAAAGACAGTTTAGCAAAAAATTTATTGAACGATGACAGACACTATGAAAGCCGTTGGTTCCAATCTGGCAATCAAGAACGGTTTCAAATTGAACTCGATCTCAAGGCAAAAAATTTCTACACAGAAAAAACACGCTTCGATAATAAGCGCCTG
Organism: Aliivibrio sp. S10_S31; assembly: GCF_014694495.1. NCBI lineage: Bacteria > Pseudomonadati > Pseudomonadota > Gammaproteobacteria > Vibrionales > Vibrionaceae > Aliivibrio > Aliivibrio sp. S10_S31. The sequence continues at coordinate 45,133 of NZ_JAAUWR010000022.1, forward strand.
CTTCTATGTGCCAACTCTCAGTTACGAATAGATATCATGAGAAACATGCTAAGTAACTTAGGACTAGATATCACAACAGTAAGAACACCAAATGAACTGTTTTCGTTAGCAAAAACCTTTGGTGAATATGACGCAGTTATGCTTACCGATACCTTTGAATCAAACAAACTTCCATCACTCAGCAAAACAGTTAAATCACAATTGCGTAACCACCCTAACACCAAATTATTGTTATCAGTGACCAACACAAAGCAAGCGCAAGAGAGCCACAACTTCGTCGATAAAATTATTAATTCACCCGCTATTCCCCATGAGTTTATTCCGAATCTACTCACAATTATGGAAGCAGAAGCAACAGAAGATCAATTGGGAAATAGCTCATTCCTCATAGTCGAAGATGATCGCGTTCAGCAGTTCTTGCTAAAACGGATCTTAGTGAAACAAGAATATGACCCTGAGACAGTAAATGATGGTGCTGATGCCGTAGAGCACTTCATGAAGCATCGCTCAGATATTATTTTTATGGACTGTATTATGCCAGGTATGGATGGCATGGAAGCAACAAAACGCATACGTGAATACGAACAAAAAAACAACCAAAAACCCTGTACGATAATAGGTGCAACCGCATTGACCAGCAGTAATGAACATCAAGCCTGTATTGAAGCAGGGATGGATTACGTGATCAGTAAGCCTTATAAAAACGAAGAAATCATAAAGGTGATCAATAAGTATGTTGCAGTACAAAAACTTAACTAATAGTGTATTCATTGTCTTAGCACTTAACATAGCCCCTTTAGCAACGGCTGCAACCCTGCTTGAGGCAGTTACACTCGGCCTTGAAAACAATCTATCTTTACGTGCGAGTAACAAAGGCGTTGAAGAGAGTCAAAACAACATTGGTATTAGCCGCTCTAAGTTTTTACCTTCACTTAACGGTGCAGCCGATACCGCATGGAATGAAAATGAAACCATATTAACTAGAGAAGCAAACACTACATCCAGCTACAACTCAAACAGCTATAGCCTTTCTTTAGCACAAACTTTATTTAACCTTGGTGATATATTCAAATACGGTACAGCTAAACTTGATTTCAATATTGAAGAAATCAAACACCAAAATAAAATACAAAGTACCATTTCAGAAATCGCAACTCAGTACTTTGAATACCTTAAAAACAATGCTCAAATTAAAGCAACTAAAGTGGAACTCAAATCCTCAAAAACCCGAACTCGTCAGATGCAAAGAAATGTAGAGTTAGGTAATACCGCAGCGAGTGAACTATACGAAGTGATAGCTCAAAAAGAAGGGATTGCAAATCGATTAAGAACGCTACAAAAAGATCGTCGTGTCATTCTTAATACTCTCTCAATTCAAATTCAGTATCCTATTACCCCCTCACAAGACATTTATGAAAGTGTACCTTTGTTAGCAATAAGTGACTCAGAACAACGCGCGATTCTCGAACAAGCTTTGCGACTCAATAACGATTTATTAATCGCAAAGAAAACCGTAGAGCGAAGCCGTAGAGCACTTAAAGAAAGCAGCTCAAATTTCTTACCCACCGTCTCTCTTTCAGCGAACTACCGACACGATGATACAAATAATTATGACAGAGCCGACCCAAGTGCGACTGGTGAAAGTAATTCATCAAACGTAAAACTTAATTTAGCGGTACCAATTCTATCCGGGGGCTCTGATTACTACGATTACCAAAAGTCATCATCAGCTATCGATAGAACCGAGCTGCTTTATCAAGACTCTCTGTTCTCTACTCGCAATGACGTTAATAACTCTGTTCTAAACATTAATGATTACTCTCAATCAATTGAAAGTTATGAAAATATTATTCGCGCTAACTACTCTTCCTATAAAGGCATACAGCGTGCCTACCAATTAGGTACTCGAACCATCACTGATTTACTGTCTGCTGAAAGCAAACTATTTAGTGCGCTGCGAGACTACGAAAGTGCGCGTTACGATTACATTATCGAACTCATTAGGCTTGAACAGATCAAAGGGATTCTAACCATTTCATCAATTGAACGTATCATGGCATTAATGGGTGATATTGAGGGACGAGATAAACAAGATTTAATTCCTAAGCACCTACTGACTAACAGAACGAATCAAAGCAGTACAAAAAATGGAACGAAAAATAATGGTGACTTAAATGCAAACTGAACTGTTTTCGCAAAAAATTAATCTTGCGGATAAGTGTTACCTTGTCTTCTCAACGGTCATTTCAACTCTATTGGCTTTGGTATTGCCCTTCTCAATCCTGATCATTTTTGACCGCGTATTACCAAATCAATCACAAGATACCTTATTCTTACTGTTTGCTATTATCTTGTTCTCCATTTTTCTCGATTATCATATTAAGAATCAAGAAGAAAAAATCTCATCGGTCATTATGAAGCAGTTTGAAACCAACCTAACCAACAAGGTGTTTCAATCCATTTGCTTAGCGGAAATTTCCAAATTTCGAAACCTAGAATCTGGAGAATACCTAGAGCGAATCGCAACTATTCCAGAAATTAAATCATTTTTTGGTGGTGAGTCTGTTCGAGCCATAATTAACCTTTCTGTCAGTGTCATAACCATTCTACTAATTGGCGTCATCAACGTATGGGCTGGTTTAACGCTTCTGGCTGCATCCTTAGTGTTACTCATTTTTGCCTTAATGCTTTCTAAGCAAAAAATCGACAGCTTGCAGAATAAATCTGATATCGAAGGTTTAACCACATCCAAAATCATCGAAATCATTTCTAGCCCACTCGATATAAAAGCTCGAAACATGGAATACCGAGTCGAAAGTTTAATGACTCAAATGGTTGAAGAACGAGAAGTTGAAAGCATCAAATACGAACAAATCGAGTCGAATTTCAATTTGATCTTAGCACTCATTCAACAGCTTTCTATTGCAGGTGTTGTTGTTGTTCTAGCGATAGCTGTCATCAATATGGAATCAAGCCAAGGTATCATGGCCGCCATCATTATGCTCACCAACCGATACTTTGCCCCCTATCAACAGGTAATGCGCACTATAGGCCGCTGGAAACTAAATAAACTGCAAATTCAACGTATCGCAGAACTCTTAGAGCTAGCCGCATCAGTCGACCAACAACATGCAACCACCGAAGTTGAACATATCTTGGTAAAATATTCAGAAAAACAACGAATTGAGTTTGAACGAGGACAGGCATATCTGCTTACAGGAGAAAGTGGCAGCGGCAAAACACATTTAGCAAACTGCATTACTCGCCAAACTGCAGGTCAACAACTCGATATTTTAATCAATGATATTCCACTCACTAATATCAATTATAACGTTTGGCGTAATAGTGTATTAATGGTTGATAAAACCAGCTCTTTTGTCGAGGGTACAATCATTGATAATCTGACTTGTTTTCGTCCGAGTCTCAATAATACTGCTTTTGCCTTATGTGAAACGATGAACATCAAAACCCAAATTGATGCTCTACCTTCTGGTTTCTACACTGAGCTTAAAGGTCATACGAGAAACCCTTTTTCACGCCAAGTCGGTTATGCACTTTTACTGGTACGCGCTCTACTTGCCAATAAACAAGTGTTAATCTTCGACGACATAGACTGTGTATACGATGATGATTTTGCACGACTGATACTCACCAGTACTGCTTATCGAGCAAGCGATAAAGTCTTCATTATCATCAGTAATAAAATAGACAAGCTCAATCATCGCCTTAAGCGTGTTAAACTCTCAGGATGCAACCAATGAGTATTTTAGTCGATTTCAGTAATATCATTCAGCGACTACAAGATTTTGATTCGCCAAGTTATGACGAGCGCTATGCTCAATCTCCATTAATTCACGGTTTAGCTTATACGTTAATCGCCTTAGAATGGGAAGGGACCCCTGAAATCCTAAGTGATGCATTTATTTCAAAATCAAAAGATAACGACAGCTTTATCGCCACAATGGAGCGCCTTGGCTACCGCTGTGAGACAACGAAACTCAAGACCTTAGAAACTATCGAAGCTCACCCCCACCCTTGCTTTATTGAAATTGAAAATCTCACCGCAATTTATTTAGGTACGCAAGATGGAAAACTGATCCTCTTTGATTACATCAATAACAACACCATCGAATATCCACTATGTAATAAAGCATGTGTATTGGTGTCAATCAGCGAATACTCCAGATTATTCCGTGAACCACCACCCGAATCTCAAGACAGAAGTAACTGGGTTAAATATGCCTTTTATCGATACACTAACGAACTAAAAAGCCTAATCATACTGAGTTTTGTGATTAGTGTATTAGGAGCACTCCAACCTTTTTTCATCATGAGTGTTTACAACTTTGCCTTAACCTCTAGCTCTCAAGCAACGCTTTACTGGTTAACTCTGTTTGCGTTCATTATCGGTTTTTCAGAATACTTTTTTAAAAAGATGCGAGTTAATATTATCGCCACCTCAGGTAAAGACTTAGCTGTACATATATCTCAGAACGTAATATCTAAACTACTTTGGTTGCCCTATGCCATGACCTCTACCGCTGGGGTGTCATCACAATTAGCTCGTTTAAAAGACATCGATACATTCCGTCGCCTAGTTACCGCAGAATCAACGCTAAGCTATTTTGATATGCCGTTTGTGATTGTATTTATCATCGCAATTGCCATCATGTCAGGTACCGCGGCATTAGTTGTGATGGGGGGATTAGTCTTGATGCTCGCTTTCTGTGTGTATTCTCGCTATATCTACTCACAAGCAACATCAAAGAGTTCACGAGCCAATGCAATGGTCTCTTATCAATGGAACGAAATACTTCGAGGTATCAAAACTATTCAAGGTTTACCATTGTTGCGAGTTGTTCAATCTCGATTTAGTGCTTCCCATATGCAAAGTACTAATGACGCTGAAAACGTCGCAGTAACCAACAGTAAAATTCAAGCTGCTGGTGGTGGTCTTATCCAAGTTATCGGTACCGCCAGTATTGTCACCGCAGTAATTGGCGTAATGGATGGAACCTCCGATGCGGGCGCCATGCTTGCCACTGTTATTTTGGTTTGGAAAGCTCTTGGTCCTATCATGGGCATCTATAATTCCATTTCGAAATTCCAATCAATCAAAGCATCCTCAGCACAAATCAACAATTTAATGTCAATGAATGACGATAAGCTCTCACTTGAAAAAAGCCCGCCAATTCGTTCATTTCAGGGGGGGATTATTGGCAGTGGAATAACTCACCGATACGCAGGAGCAGCGACAGGATTGACCAACTTAGGGTTCAAAATCCCACCGGGAGCTAAAGTGGTAATTTGTGGTCCAACAGGCTGTGGTAAAACAACACTGCTCTCCATCATCGCAGGATTAGAAGATCGTTATCAGGGTGCAGTATCAATTGACGGCTACAATATCAAGCAATTCAATAACTATCGCTATAGAACATCAATCAACTATATTCCGTTCAACTTACATATTTTTGAGGGCTCATTAGAAGCTAATTTCATTCTTCATAACGGGCTAATCCCAACAAAAAAGATGAGCGAAATAATTAGCTTCTTTGAGTTAGACAAATGGCTACCTGAAGGATTAGACACACAATTAAGTCAAGACAAGTGCAGAAACCTACCAAATGGTATCCAACAAAAACTCCGACTTGCTCTTGGTCTAGGGGCTTGTGAGCAGTCCGTAATTATTATTGATGAACCTTTTAATGGTGCAGAGCAAGAAAATGCTCATTACTTTAATCGCCTTTTTAGTGATAAGTTACTCAATAAAACAGTACTATTCTCAACAAATGACCCAAGATTAATCGCAACCTCAAGCATGAGTCTTGTATTAGAATCTGACGGTAATTCGAAATACTTTGGTTTAACAGACAAGTATTTAAGCAGCTTAAGCTAAAAATAGTGAGCAATAAATGAATGACAAAACAATAAAATAAGCAAAGCAAACCAACTTAATATTTTATTTTTTAAACATTTTTCGTTTTAAAATATCTACAGCCCCATTCTCATCCTATGCTATAGAAAAGAAAGTTAAATGAATGTTATATGACAATATTTAAGGCTTGGAATAACCTATCAGTCAAACACAAACTTTTTGGCTTAGTTCTACTCCCTATCTCATTGCTGCTTTTTCTGGCAGGTAGGCAGGCTTACACTTTAACAACTCAGTTAAACGATTTTGAAAGAACGAATCAATTAGTCATATATCTTGAGGATATTTAATTATTATATCGAAGTACCTTGACGCACAGCCCTAATAAATTTATAGGAAAAAGTGAAAAGGTTAATGCCGAATTAAAAGCACTCTCCCCAAGTCTTTTTAAAGATGCCCCTGAAGAGGTAAATCAGCTTCTCGTCGACTTCAGCGAAGCAGCATTATCAACAATGGAAGCGACGGATAATTTTGACAAGCTCGACGCGATTGAATGGCAAGGTGATTTATATCAAGAACTGTTATTAGCAATAGAAAAAGTGCCTTTCGATGTGACTAAGCGAGAGATCCAGCAACACCTAACGGTCTTACAACAATTAGAATAGTTAATGTTTTGGTCAAATGAAGAATTTAAGCTCAGTACATTATTAATTGATATCTACCAAACAGAACAAGAATACGATTCTGAACTTGCAGAAATGATCGAATCGCTTAGTGCACGCCAACTACTTTTTTTAGAGCGCTTCGTATCATTAAATGCCAATGAACACCAAGTATCACTAACGGTGGAAGTGTTTAGAAACGATGTGTTCATGCAAAGCCAAGAAATTCGTCATGCGCTTCACAACGTTTCTACCATCAATCAACTCACACCTGAAAATATATCCGTTGGACTAAAGGCAATGAGTTCTCGGTTAAGCCTATTACAAAACCTTGGCAATGTTATAAAACAAGAATTTCAGGTAGAGGTTGCTCAAGCTATCTCTAATGCTCAAATACAACGAACCCTATTTATCTCAATCGTTACTTTACTTACCATGATCGTGATGGGATTAGCGCTTAGCTTAGCAAGACAAGTAACCAATAATCTTAAATTAGTGCTTAATTTCTTAGAGAGTGAACATTTGGAAGGCAACAGCTACCTAACTTGGTATTGATTACGATGTACTCCCAAATGTATCAATCAATGGTGAAATTTAATACTTTGAAGCTCGTCAATCTAACGGATCCTTTATCGAAAATTTCACTGCATCCAATCATTATGATAGTAAAGAAGCCACGTTGAACTACGTGGCTTCTAAGTTACTCACATGTATTATTTTAAGTTAATACCATTCCCATTGAGTGCCATCTACAACAAATTTTTTCTGCTGTGGATCACTGCCATCATATAACCAAATTTCAACAACGCTTTCATTCAAGCTATCAGCAATTGCGAACTCAATATCAACAGCTCCATTAGTTAATGGTACATCTATAATTTTACTTCCATAATCAACAATATACCTACCATCATCTTTCTCACTAAAACTCGAATAAACAGATAAATGTGCACGAGATGGTAAACTACCACTCAAATCGACAATTAACCGTTGATCGTCTATTGGATTAAATGAAAACCCTTCAGGAGCAACTAGGTCTTGTGTTTTTATTGGTTCAGGTTGTTCATCTGCGGCTGGAGAACTTCCACCAACACTCCCACCAGATGATGAACCTCCGCTATCACTACATGCCATTAAGAACAGTGCTGTTATTGATACAATAGCTATCTTATCCAACATAATATTTTTCATAATAACGTCCTTTTCTTAATAGTATTTGTTCGCAATAGCATTAGTGATGTCATACCAATCTGTATGAGTTTCACCACCTGATGTTGTGTAATCTGCGAATTGAGGATATGCCACAACTAAATCAACACGCTCTCTTGGCCATTTCCACTCATCATAAATAAGCAGAGCCCATGGCATATTATTGCTAGTTTTAAAATAACGAGACGTATTAGGATCACTGGTATCTTCTGCTAACTGATAAAAATTAGTATCAAATTTCTCAGTCGGTGCTTGGTCTGCTAAGTGAACCTCATAACTTCGTCCTGGCGCTTGAGCAAAGCTTGGACCATGGTAATAGCCAGGAGTCGCATATAAGAACGGGTCATAAGGCATAGCTGGCATAGTACTGGTTGTAACAGGTGTGACAAGACTAAAGTGCAACTCAAACTCAACACCTACATCTTCTCGACAGTCATCTTGGGTTCTAAAGAAGTAGCAACTATAACTAGAAACTTCGATCGCATCATTAATTAAGATAAAGCTTGCTTCCGTCATTCCAGACTCTTGAGCATCACCATCTTGCAGTGTCGAGTTGTAATATAAGCGAGTCTTATCTGAATCGATGTTAGTGGCATCAATGCCGGCTAATCGTACTGCAAAGCCACTGTGATAACTTGCACCAACAGCAACTAACTGGCCACTAATACTTACTTTAGCAACATCACCATCTTTTAATGTTTCAGTGATTCGATATCTTAAAACCATATCATTCATATCGTAATCAGCAGTTTCTGGCCAATTATCCTCATAAGCAATTGTTACGTAACCATCCGCTGATGGGAAATGACGTTGTGATGTATTTGCATCAACGATTGTAGCAACATGATCCTCTACTTCACCTGAAGTTGAACCACCATAATAAGCTAATCCAGTTTGTTGACTAAAACGGAATCTTGACCAAGTTTCACCAACCGTAGCGCCAAATGGCACACTGATAACTAAATTATTACTACCAGCTTCTAGTGCTTTATCTGCAATAACTTGTTCGCCATCATCAGAGAAGTCACCATCGTCATTCCAGTCGAACCACGCTGATAAATAACCAGTTGTTGATGCACTCACCGTAATAACAGAATCAAGTCCCGGCTCTAAAGCGGTAACAAAACCCACTCCATCTTCGTCATCACTGGTAATTGAATCATCAGAATCTGGAGACTGCGCTGCATAATAATCACCATCTACTGAAGCACCTAACCACGTAACCCCATCCATTTCATGACGTGCACCATTAGAAGCTAATGTGGTTCCATAATTTGAATCTGGAGCATCACCGAAATCAATCGTAGCGGGTTCATCGGTATCAATAAGAGGAGCATTAGCACAGCGAGCACCATCATTTTGGTTAGAATAAGGACCATCGGCAAATTTGACAGCAGGAACAACGCCTGAATCAATAATCGTTTGAGTAGATAAATTTACTCGATAAATTTGACCATCTTGGTTACGAGATAAATATAAATAACCATCAACATCAAAATACATAGCACCAAAAGTACCTAACTCACCAGTATCACCAATATAAGTCGCAGCACCTGTATTGATATCGAATTCATATAATCCACCACTACCATTATCTACACCATATAGACGACTGTTACTTGGGTGAAAAGCAAAATCCGTTAATGACACAGAGGCAGTTGAAGTAATTAACTGCGCCGTTAGAGTGGAGTTCACATTCGAATCTAAAGGAGATAAATCGATCTTATATAAACCCGTTCCACTACGATATACATAGTAATGATGGTCATATACATCACCGACATAAAATGTTTTATCCGAAGGTAATCCATTTACATTTAACGTCGTTGCTTGAAAATTTTGTCCTAACCGAACCACGTTATAATTTGTGGTATCAAAGCCATAAATATATCGGTCAGTTTCATTAAAACCCACCCCATTTATATTAGAAGATAATCCCGTATCATCTTGCAAAAGACTATTGGTCCCGGTAACTAAATTAATACCATAGACAGATACAGGTTTACCTTGAAATAAATATGCCTTACTTGGACACGAATCAAAAGCAACAGCAAACACTTTTGAGCTGACTAATAAAAGTATTAGCATTGTTATCTTAAAAAATTGATACATAGCTTCTTCCTTATAGTTATGATGTTACTTTTTATAACTATTCAAAAGGCATGCCAAAAATAAGATATTGTTTTTAAAGGATTTTAATTTACCATACCTCTGTTTTTTTATTCTGATTATCAGATTGCACTCAATTAATTTCATTTTAATAAATAAAAACACACAGTAAATCCATCTTATTCATTCAAAAATAGGCGTATCAAAAACCACCTCTTTTTTAATCTCTTTACCTATCTGATCTTAAGTCGATTCTCATTCTGCAAACTGCATTGCAAATTGAGAATATATCACCACAACACCAAAAAAAGAGAATCATTAAATTTAAAACACTGATAAATAAGAATTTAATTTTTGGCACGTATACTGCTCTAGTAACCTTATCAAAACAACGAGGATTATTCCCTAGGAGCTTATTATGGAACTACATCAATTCGAATCAAACGCAGATATTTTGGTGCTATCAGTTCAAGGTGATATGGACGCTATCGGTTGTCGAGATATTCAACCATCCATCGATAGTGTAATTGAGCAAGAACATCATCAAGTTCAAATTGACTTATCGCACGTAGCCTTTTTAGATTCATCAGGTATTGGCGCCATTGTTTATCTATATAAAAGACTTATTGAAAAAGACCGTACCATGCAAATTAAAAATGCACATGGTCAGCCTCTGGAATTACTGAAACTTCTACGTATTGAAAACGCAATTCCTGTTAATAAAACAACGCATTAATTAACACAGAACACCATATTAACTGTATGACACATGGAGAGTTATAAAATGAAAAAAATATTAGGATTAGTTTTTGGATTACTTTCTGTGTCTGGTTGTACATCTTTTGCCGAGCCTGGCAAAGGTGGAGAAGCTGAAAATTACCCGCAAGCGGCTTTTAGCCCTGTCATGCCAGACCAACCTCTTGGACCTGAGCATGGACTTAGATTTGATTGGGAATTAGCAGCTCGTCATTTAGATATTCTCATTCTAGAAAAAGCAGAATGGTGTTTTCCTGCGACCGTGCATCAAGCCAAACAAAATGAAGCTCGTATTGCACGAGAATTAGAAGGAGGCTTACAGCTGGATGCGGCAAATGACTTGGTTATTCAACGTAACTTGCTAAAACGATTAGAACGTCAGTTAGATTATGTGAAACGCCAAGAAACCTGTCAGCCACCAACAGATTCAAACAATGGGAATTCAGATATTGAATTAGCTCAAAAAATCCATGATCTTCTAAATAGAGACAATCAATTTGCTTTTAATTCTGCTGAATTAAATCCTAAATACATTGTTAACTTATCAGAAGCCTCACAATTACTAAATCAACATAAAGACTTTAAATTGCTTATTACAGGTCATGCTGATGCGTTAGGTGAAGAGGATGCGAATCAGAACCTAGCTCTTGAGCGAGCCAAACAAGTAAAACGTTACTTAAGCATTTTTGGTCTTTCACAACAAAGAATCCATGTTGATTCAGTAGGCTCAAATGATCCTTACCTAAGCGGTACTGAGCCTCATGTACGCCTAACCAATCGCCGAGTAACTATCGAGCTATTACAACTCGATCAACCACTAATGCTTGAAAACCCATCACACAATGAGGGCTAAGAACATGCGTATTATTCAAGTTCTACTTATCATAGTAATGCTGTCTCCCCTTTCTGTTTCTCAAGCGAAAGAGAAGAAGGATGTAGTTCGTGTGGGTGATATCATTTCAATCATGCTGCCCGGTGAGGACTCATTAAATAAAGGTTTTCAGGTCGATAAACAAGGACGTTTAATCTTACCTGAAATTGGACCAATCTCAGTGGTAGGCAAAACCGAAGCACAAATGGTTTCAACCGTAACATTAAACTTAAAGACCATTTTACAAGACTTAACTAACCTACAAGTGTTTATCAGCAAGCGTCAGTTGATTGTGAATATTCAAGGGTATGTGAAGCAACCTGGTGAATATACACTGTCTGATGGCGACTCAGTACAACTGGCACTTTACGCAGCAGGTGGTTTACGTTCTGGTGCCCAACTTAACCGTCTACAACTGCGTCGTTCAAACAAAGTAACGACCTTTAACTATAAGGCGTTCTTAGATTCAGGTGATCAAGCTCTTCTACCCACTCTGCAATCATTAGATACTCTATTTATCCCAGCCTCTCCTATGGTTGGTAATATTGAACAAGAATTTGACCCCGCAAAATTATCACAAGCAGGTGATGCTGCTGATGGAAAAAAAGCCATTAAAGTATTTGGTGAGGTAAATTCTCCGGGGACATTCTCTTACAAAGATGGCAGTAACCTTGTTGATGTTCTAATGAGAGCGGGAGGGGTTACTCGCTATGCCGGTGTTGAACAAATCCGAGTAATTTCTAAAAACCAACCTGCTTTGTTTAATCTTAAGCGTTATTTAGATACTGGGGATTCTAGCCTACTACCACCACTAGAAGTTGGCTCAACCATTTTCGTTCCTAAACAAGAAGAAGAAATCAAATCAGGCTCTAATATGGTGTACGTCATGGGTGAAGTCGCAAAACCCGGTGCTTTTGAAGGAAAAAAAGGCGCAACGTTTATGGATATCCTAGCCAATGCAGGTGGTCCAACTCGTTTTGCTGAATCTCGTCAGATCCGAGTAATTAAAGCTAACGGTGCAGTGATTAATTTTGATTTATCTGGTTATACCGAAGGAACTAACTACCAACGCCCTCCAGCGATTGCAGCCGGTGATGCCATTTTCGTTCCTGAAAAAACCGATATGAACGAAAAATCATGGTTAAAGATTGCGCCTAGCCGCGCAGTTAGAGTTTTAGGTGAGGTACAACATCCAGGTCGCATTGAGTGGTCAGATGAAATGTCATTTCTTGATTTATTAGCTCATGTGGGTGGACCAACATTACGTGGTGATACCACTCGAATTGAAATTGTAACTCCAGACGCAAGCGGTAAGAATCATGTTTATACCTTTAACTTAGATTCATTTATATCAAAAGGTAAACCAGACTCAGCCCTACCGACAATTCGTGCAGGCGCTACTATTCGAGTACATGACTTACCTCAAGATCCATCAGACAATAAATCACAATGGGTACGTCAAAGCTCTGATAGCTCAATTTATGTCTTTGGTCAGGTAAACGCTGCGGGACGCTACCGCTTTACCAATGACATGCACTTTTTGGATATCTTATCTGCGGCTGATGGACCAACCATGGACGCTGATATCCATAATATTCGTATTACTCACAGAGATAAAAGTTACGCACGAGTAAGTAAACTAAACCTAGCTTTGTATTTTGAAACCGGTGATGAATCCCTACTGCCAAAAGTAAAAACAGGCGACACCATTTATATCCCAGAAAAGAACCGTATTTGGGTAGACGAAAGTAAAGAAACCACCATACGTGTATTAGGAGCAATCAATAAACCCGGACGTTATCGTTTTAATGACTCAATGACCTTACTTGATCTATTAGCAGAAGCCGGAGGCCCTAGTGATGTGGCTTATCTAGAGAAAATTAGTGTCGTAAACCACTCTTTAAATGAAGGACAAGCAAGAACCTTTGATCTTGTTGAGTTCAGTCGTACTGCTGATTTTAGAAGCATTCCCGTACTAAGAGCTGGCGATACCGTATATATTCCAAATAAAGACGAAAGCACAATGGAGCAAGTCCGTGTGGTAATGAAAGATGTTTTCCAAGTTGTCGCAACCATAGCATTAATAGGAGCATTATAATGAGGATCCCATCGTGCCACATGGAAATTGAACAAATCTTTTTGCAATTAGAGCAACAAGATAGCCGTTCACTGTGCATTACATCAACCAATTCAGGTGAAGGGGTAAGCTCATTAGCTCAAGCTTTAACAGAGCGACACTTACTGGCTGGTTACCGAACCTTATTGGTTGATCTTAACCTTCAAAACCCAAGTTTGATACCGTTATCATTTACACCTGATAATAACGACATTACAAAAGAGCCCTCTCATTACCTTACTTTTTCTCAACATAATAGTGTCGTACTTTCAGGTCTTGCAGTACCAACAAATAAAGCGGAAATCGTCGAATTACGTCAACCCAAAAACTTGAAAAAGCGAATTGATACTTGGTTAAAAGAGTTCGATAAAGTCATTATTGATGCTTCATCGGTTTCACAGCTCAATACCAACAACATTCCGGCTCAAACCATTGCAGGTTGCTGTGAAAGTACCCTTATGGTTATTTTGTCTGGTCAAACACTTCAAACCGAATTTAAAGACGCTTTAGAGAAATTAGAGAACCACAACGCAAATATTATTGGTCATGTTTTTAATGATAAATACCAACCAAGTTTAAAAAATGAAATTTGTAGAGAAATCGAACGCTTATCTTTTTTACCCAAAAAAATATCAACTAAACTTATAACAATCGTCCAAAAAAACCGATTTTTATCAACCATGGTATGATCATGAATTCTATTTTGCTTTTTTCAGATACAAAACCCACATCACTAGAATCGGTGAGAGTGCTGCGTCAATCTTTATCTAAGATCCTTAAAAATCTTGAGATAAACGCAACCGTGTCGAATCAATGCTTATTATGTTTCTCTGAATGGAGCACCAATTTGGTTCTTCACCCTATCCAACCGAGTAAAACCATTAGCTTAGTTCTACGTAAAAGCAGTAGCCAATGGCAAATAGACATTATTGATGATGGCATACCATGGGATCCTACAGAGCAACATCAAGAAGCCAATCTCAGTGAATTTTCATTAAAATGTGGAGGACGAGGCATTGATATCATTCAAAATCAGACTGATGACATTCGCTATCAAACCACCACAAAGAACAATACATTAAGCCTATTATGGGATCGTATTCCTTCCCAGAAACAACCTCACATTTTGATTGTAGAAGACGATGTCATTCAATCAAAAATACTTCAAGCCTATCTTAATTCTGACTTTTCAATTACAACAAAACCAAATGGCAGAGAAGCGCTGCAATTCCTACAACATAATAGTGTTGATTTAATTATTTCAGACATTCAAATGCCTGAAATGAGTGGGTTAGAGCTAAGATCACAACTAGAAAAAGAGAATAACTTTTCAATTCCATTTATTTTTCTTTCTCATATACAAGATACAAATACCGTTAATTATGCCGCTGAATTAGGTATTGATGATTTTCTACAAAAACCCGTACAAAAAACACAATTATTACATTCCATTACTCGTGTTTTAGGTCGTTTCCATCAGGTATATCATGCATTATCAGAACAACTTAACCAGAAGATCACTCACACTTTATTACCACGAATTGAGACACATTCAAAAAAATGGAAATTAGCCACACAACAGAGAACTGCAGGTCAAGGCGGAGGCGATTTTACTTTATCCAGAGTGAATAACGATAATACGTTATTACTTCTAGCAGATGTCATGGGACACGATGAAAGTGCAACTTTTTTCTCTTATGCCTACGCTGGCTATGTACGTGGCTTAATGCAACATGCAGACCTCACACAACCGTCGCAACTTTTATCACAACTTTCAAATAATGCATTTAAAGACCAACTTCTATCACAAACTATGTTAACTGCATGTTGCTTAAGTTTTATTGGTGATGATACGATAAAAATAAGTAGTGCGGGGCACCCTAAGCCTCTTCATATCACCCCAGAAAGAATTAATGTCATTGATACAGAAGGAACACTTCCAGGGTTATTACCCAATACTCATTATCAAGAAACCACTATATCGGTCAAACATGGAGAACGTTTGGCCTTATTCACTGATGGACTGTTTGAATCAGGAGATACCACTTCAGAGCGCGAAACCTTAGAAAGAGCCATAAAAGAGCAGCTAATAGGTACGCTGCATTTACCACTGGAGCAAGCTATCAATCAAGTAATAAAAACCTTTGATACTTTGGCAGGAACACCACCCAATGACGATGCATTATTGCTGTTAATTGAGAACCAATAAAAGAGCAAATCTTGCAAGGAGCTAACTATGACATTTCGACTTAAAACGATCATTGGCATTTCTATTATTCAATACATCATGTTATTGATCTTAGTGTTTAGCTCTGTGAAATTCATTTCAGACTCAAATGAACAAAGGCTAGTAGCAAGAGCTAATGCATCTGTACATATGTTCTCCAATGCAATAAAAGATCCCATAATCAATACGACAAAGTCGTTTCCTTAATGGATGATTTTATCGCGTTAGAAAAAATTTGTTATATTCGTATTTTTCATGAAGATGGAAGCTTAATTGTTGAAGGTGGACCAAAACTGCATGAAGTCGCTAACCCCGACTCTTCAATCCTTCATAATGCATCGGATGGGACTTATGATGTCATTTTACCTATAATCGCCGATGATAAAACATTAGGGAAAGTGGAAATCGGATTTGGTACTCATGGTGAAAACACTTTCCTTTCCCAGGCAAAATCATGGATATTTGCCATTGCCTCTATTGAGCTTATCTTTGTTATTGGGCTTTCATTTTTACTTGGGAATGCCTTAACTCGCAATCTCCATAAACTGAAAAAAGCGGTCAATACCGTTACCAATAAAGGCCCCGGCGCACAAGTTGATATATCATCTACTGGAGATTTAGGTGATGTAGCACAAGCATTTAATACCATGTCTTTAAAGCTTGAGCAAAACTATCAAGATCTACAACAAGCCAGAAATGAGGCAGAAGCAGCCAATAAAAGCAAAAGTCGCTTTTTAGCTTCTATGAGCCATGAAATACGCACTCCTATGAATGCCGTTCTAGGTTTACTCGCAATTTTAAAAGACACAAGCCTAAAACCAAATCAGAAAGAACTCGTGAATACAGCTACAGATTCAAGTGAATTACTGCTCTCAATCATTAATGATATCCTCGATTTTTCTCGTATGGAGGCCAATACTTTCTACCTTGAAAATCATACCTTCAATATGCATGAGAGTTTAAATAGTGTGCTCAAAACTTTTCATCCACAAGCCCAAAATAAACAATTAGAATTGTCATTGGTTATTACTGATAATGTTCCGGTCTATGTTCAGGGCGATGCTCACAGATTACGTCAAATATTATTAAATTTAGTTGGTAACAGCTTAAAGTTCACTGATAACGGGCAGATTCAAATATTAGTTAATGCCAAAGAGCATGAAGGACGAATCCAATTACACTGCTCAGTCCAAGATTCAGGTATTGGAATACAGCCAGAACAATTAGAATATTTATTTGATGAATTTACCATGGCAGATAACAGCTTTTCTCGAACTCATGAGGGATCAGGTTTAGGGTTAGCTATCTGTCAACGCTTAGTCCATATGATGGATGGTACTATTACAGTGAACAGCCAATATGGTTTGGGCAGTGAGTTCTCTTTCAATATTCAATTAGATAAAGCCACACCAGAAGAAATTAACCGTCTATTATCAAATGAAAAAATAGAACAACAAAGAGATGTTGAGCAGCAAAAAGCCTGTGTGTTCTCTAATGCTAATATTCTTGTAGTTGAAGATAATCATGCGAATCAAATTGTCATTAAAAATACATTAAATTATGCCGGTTACTCAATTGATATTGCTCAAAATGGTAAAGAAGCGATAACCAAAGCAATTAACACCCAATACGATCTTATTTTTATGGATATATCCATGCCTGAAATGGATGGTATGACGGCAACGAAAAAAATTCGCTCTCTATCTGATACACACCAAAACATGCCTATCATTGCACTTACGGCACATGCCCTTTCAGGTGATAAAGAGCGATTTATAGAAGCCGGAATGACGGATTATCTTTCAAAACCTTTCAACCGAAGTGACTTACTAGAATGCCTTGCTAAGTACCTGTTTAAAGAGGGCAAACAAGACCCTTCATTTTGCCAAGAATGTGACCTATGTGAGTTTAATGAATCAACAGAAGAGCCTAAAAGTATGGATAATGAGCTATTATTAGTAGATGAACAGATAATTCAGCAAATAATAACTGATACCGATGCGAGTGTTATGCCTGAATTAATTCGCTTTTACATTATTGAATCAAAAGAGCGAGTAGAAACTATCTCCAATGCAGCAAAAAATAAAGATTTATATGCATTAGAGTTTGAGTCGCATACATTAGGAAGCAGTGCATTAACGCTTGGAAACGTGGCCTTATCTACGCTTGCAAGAGAAATTGAAATTCATTGTATTAATCAACAATTTGATGATGCATTAGAAAAAGCAGCACACTTACCTGATTTAGCTACACTTTCATTAAATGCACTTGAACAAAGAAATAAGCAAGGTTTCTCAAAATAAAAGAATAAAATAAAATTCGCTAGGTAAAACAGGATGTTACTTATGCTACAAAAAGTATTATTAGTCGAAGACTCCACTTCTCTGGCTATCCTCTACAAACAATATGTGAAAGATGAACCCTATGAATTCTTTCACGTTACTACAGGGGAGCAAGCGAAGGCATTTATGGAAAAGAATCCACCACATTTGGTGATTCTCGATTTAAAACTGCCAGATATGTCAGGGCAGGATGTACTTGCATGGATGAAAGAAAAACAATTACCTACCGCCGTTATCATTGCAACCGCTCACGGCACAATCAATATTGCGGTGAATCTTCTACAAAATGGTGCAGATGATTTTATCGAAAAACCAATCCAAGCAGAACGATTAAAAACATCCATTGCGAACCACCTAAAGCGCAACAAGTTAGAAGGGTTAGTTGAAGATTTACAAAATACATTCAACCGAAAACAGTACCAAGGCTTTATTGGCTCAAGTTTGCCTATGCAAGCCGTCTATAAAATTATTGATTCGGTAGCGCCAACCACAGCCAGTGTCTTCATTTATGGTGAAAGTGGTACAGGTAAAGAAGTATGCGCCGAGGCAATTCATTATCAAAGTAAACGCAGCAATAAGCCTTTTGTTGCCATCAATTGCGGTGCCATACCTAGAGACTTAATGGAAAGTGAGATTTTTGGTCATATAAAAGGGGCTTTTACTGGTGCAACCACCGACCGTAAAGGCGCCGCCATGTTAGCGAATGGTGGCACACTCTTTTTGGATGAATTGTGCGAAATGGAACTTGAAATGCAGAAGAAATTATTGCGTTTCTTGCAGACAGGTCGATTTACTCCATTAGGTGGAAGCAAAGAGCTCAGCACCGATATACGTATTATTTGTGCAACCAACCGAGACCCATTAACTGAAGTTAACGAAGGTCGTTTTAGAGAGGATTTATACTACCGAGTCCATGTTGTGCCTATTCATATGCCACCACTGCGTGAACGTGGAACTGATATTATTGATATCGCAACTTTCTTCCTAAAAAAATACGCAAAAGAAGATCATAAAAAATTCAAAGCATTAAAGCGTAATGTTGAATTAAGACTCTGTAATTACTCATGGCCAGGTAATGTACGTCAGCTACAAAATATTATTCGAAATGTAGTGGTATTGCATAATGATACCCATGTGGCGATAGAACACCTTCCACCGCCACTAAATCAACCAGTAACCAATAAAACGGCACAGGTTGCTTCTAAGCCATCTTTTACTGCACCTTCTCAATTCTCAAGAAATACAGAAGTCGCTGAAGTTCAACATAATCAAACAGAACAACAGCAAATATCACCACCAGAAGAACAAGCTTTAGAAGCCAGTGCGACAGATGCAATTAATACCAGTGTAATTCGCCCAATGGCAGATATCGAACGTGAAGTCATTCAAAATGCCATCGATCATTGCGATGGAAATGTCCTTAATGCCGCTGTTCTATTGGAATTAAGCCCATCGACACTCTATCGTAAAAAGCAGGCATGGGAAGCCTATGAAGAATCCGAATGATGAAATATGGTTGCTACTTGATAGCCGTGACTTTGGAGGTATCGAATCACACGTACTACAACTTGCGAAAGGGCTAAAAACCTTTCAACGCTCGGTACGTGTGATTTTTCTCTGCCGTTATCCTACCACTCATCCTTTAGTCGCCCTACTTAATGAAGCGAACATTTCCTATCGTTTTTTAGAGGGCTCATTTTCATCTCTATTAACCTATACACGCCACCATAACCCAAAAGTCATTCATTCGCATGGCTACAAAGCAGCGTTATATTCCAGATTATTGCGTATATCTCAGTGCAGCTCCCATCAAAAAATCCGCTTTATCAATACTTATCATGCAGGTGAAATTTCACAAGGAAAACTAGCCATATATGATTTTGTTGATCGCTGGAGTGCGCCGTTCAGTCATTACAATTTTGCAGTGAGTGAATTAATTAAAAAAAGGATCCCAAGTAAAACAACCGTATTAAATAATTTTGTAAATACACAGAACTTAATCCAATCAGAAGGCTCTCAAATAGCATTTGTTGGACGCCTAAGTCATGAAAAAGCCCCTGATCGTTTCCTTGAACTAGCCAATCAACTATCTAAAGTACAGTTTCATTTTTATGGCTCAGGTCCAATGGAAAAAGACTTACAAAACAACTCACCTTCCAATCTTCATTTTCACGGACATCAAAACTCAATGGATGCCATATGGCCACACATTGGATTACTTGTTATTTGCTCTCGCTATGAAGGCTTACCTATGGTTGCATTAGAAGCCATGGGACGAGGTATTCCCGTTATCTCAACCCCCGTAGGAAATATGTCGACACTCATCTGTAATAATGAAAATGGATGGATCGTTAACCCTGATGCTCTACCTACAGCAATAAAAAAATGGATAAACTTACCGTTAATCCAAGTCCAAACTATTCAAAAAAATGCACAACAAACTATTCAAAATACTTTCTCTTCTCAGGCCGTAGTCCCCTCGTTATTGTCTGCTTATCAAATTTAATTTTGTTTCTCATATTGATAAAAACCCATTCTCAATTTGAGAAAAATAAAACCAAGCAATAATTAATCATTAAAATTCAATAAGATAACAAAACATTTAAGATGGCACTCCATTTGCTCTATCTCTTATATCAAGAAGATACTGCAAGGAAGGTCAGCCGATGTCTAAAACAACCAAAACAACCTTACTGTTTGTACATTACGGTGATAATTGGATCCGAGGCAGCGAAGTTTGTCTTATTAATCTAATTAAAAGTATTAATCATCAAAAATACCGTTGCATTTTATGGTGTAACCAACAATGCCTTGCTGATGAAGTAAATAAACAAGTTGAAGTAGCCTATGTCACGCCTTTTACCTTATTACTTGGTTGGAGTGCTCCACGATTCTCCCTCTCAAATTGGTATCACTTTTATCAACAAGGTAAACAAATTATTGAATCGCACAATGTTGACTTGATCCATTGTAATAGTGCTGCACCTTGCCAATGGATGAACCTTGCTGCTCGTCATACACAAACCCCATTAATCACTCACCTACATACCCAATATCCACTAAGAGACAGACTGAGCTTAGGTATTCATTTAAGCCCTAAGTTAGTCACGGTAAGTGATGCCATTAGCCAAAACGTACTAATGGATGGATACAAAAAAGAACAGCTAACAACAGTACCAAATGGAATAAATACAACAAAATTAAACACTCAACATAAAATCGATTTAAGAACCCAACTAGGTATTGATAAAAGTGCTTATGTACTAGCAACATCGGGGTCATTAATTCATCGAAAAGGAATCGACCTACTTATTGATAGCTTGGTTCTGGTTGATGCTGTAATGCTGAATATCCATTTAGTTATTATTGGTGAAGGTGAAGAAAGAGCAAACCTTGAAGCACAGGTCCACCGATTAAAACTAACCAATAACGTCCATTTTTTAGGAGAGCAATGCAACGTCGTAGGGCTATTAAAAAGTGATATTAACGCTTACATCAGCGGCGCAAGAGACGAAGCCTTTGGTTTAGCACTCATTGAGGCATCACTAGCTCAATTGCCTGTTATTGCACCTATGGTTGGTGGTATTCCAGAGGTGATCACACACTACGAAACCGGCTTTCTTACACAACCCAATGACAGCGAATCTTTTGCGAAAGCCATTATGGTGTTTATCCAAAACCCACACTTAGCTTCTCGCTTAGGCAAAAAAGGAAAAGAAACCGTTTATCGTTATTTCACCTTATCTCAATACGCACAACAATTTGAAAATATCTATGAAGAACAACTCATTAACAATCAATCGCATACTCAACCTCTATGGGCGGCAATTAAACCTGTTTTCAATAACCTAACGTATATGTCGAAATTATTTGTACGTAATCACATTGTCTCCCACTTTCGCTCAAATGACGATCTAAGCAAGGAGGCTCATCATGAATAATATCAATCATATTTTAGTTTTCGACCCAATCACTTACGCAGGTGGTTCAAAAGTTGCCACTCGTGAAATGCTGGATTTAATTAACAGAAAAAAGCACCACATTACAATCCTTACCGCAAACCCAAGCTCTTGGTTATTACGTAATGTTGAAATGATTAACATGTCACACCCCAAATGGCTTCCAATATCAGAACATGGTAAAGGCTACTGGTTAAGACAACTCTATTTTTGCTTTTGGTTAATTTACACCCGCATTTTCTATGGAAAAATAAACATGGCAGTTGGGGCTTCAGGCCCGGGGATCGACATGCCTCTTTATCTAATGAAATGGTTATTTGGTTATCAAATCACTCAACTTATCCATGGACCTGTTGGCTTATCTCGCTCTATTGGTCTCTGTTTATGTAGAGCTCAACACATCTTCTACTTAAAAAGCACTTACCCTTCTTTAATCGCAGCAATAAAACAAGTATGGAGAAAAAAAGCTGAACATATTCAAGAGGAGAATACTGAGCATCTATTACGAACCCACCATTTTGAAGCATTTGTGAATGGTATTAGTGAAAAGAACCTACCTTCTCCTTGTCAGTATCACTCCCCTTCACTTTTTTGGGCTGCGTCATTGTTAAAATGGAAAGGGTTAGATTTATTACTAGAAGTCATTAATTCGACTCCAGAATCTAGTCGAGTACCTACACGAATTTGCTACTTATTACCTGAAAATAATGCGCTTCCAACAACAGAAGCACCGCAAGAAATAACAAGCATTGAATGGCATCATCAACCAACTCAGCTTGATCGCCTTCGTTCACAGTCCAATATTTTCATATCAACAAGCCACCAAGAACCATTTGGTTTATCTATCCTTGAGGCTCTCACTGCAGGTATGTGTGTGATTATCCCTTCTGATGGTGCATTTTGGGATCTAGTATTAACGCATAATAAGAATTGCTTAAAATATAAGCCTAATGATATCAGTTCATTACAGCAACAAATCAATAAAGCGACATCTAATATTCAGTTAATAAAAACAATAGGAAAAGCAGGGGCTCATTTATCACAAGGTTACCGCGCAGAACAATGCTATTTAAATATTAAATTAGCAATAGAAAAGCGATCTCTTTCAGCTCTATCATTAAATGAGGTGAAACAATGAGTCTATTTCCCTTATCTCCGGCGCTCAAAAATATGGCTCTATATGGCATAAGTATCGTGCTAATGAAAGGCGTATCTTTGTTCATGCTGCCATATATTGCCAATCATATTCCACAATATGAATTAGGACGTTTAGAGCTATTAGCCACTTTTGCAATGATTTTAAGTGTAGTTCTTGGATTTTCACTGCATGAAGCTCTTTATCGTTTTGCAGGCGCAGAGCAAGATCCTCATAAAAAAAGAAAAATAACTGCACAGATATTCACATTAACCATGATTGTTGGGGCAGTATCTCTTCCTATTATTTGGATAATGAGTCCTTTCTTTAATGAATTTAAACCTGAGTATGCCAGTACAATCGAGCTTGAATTATTACTCATGCCTTTAGCGTTTGAAGGAATGATTGCCGTTGTTTTAGCCTCTTTAAGAATGCAAGATAAAGCGCAATTATTCTTCTATTTAACAACAGGTCGAGCCTTACTTCAGGCCATCTTAACCGTTATTGTTTTACAACAAGGTTATGGCGTAACTGCTATTTTACTTGCTGGTTTTATCAGTGCAGTAATACAAATAATTGCTTTGGTTTACATACAAATGAATGAAAACCTGAAAGTGGAAAATACAAGTTATGTATTTAGCAAAGACATTGCACAACTATGCCTTCCATATTGCTTTCCATTAATGTTAAGTGGATTGATTGCTTTTGGTTTAAATGGTTTTGAACGTTGGATACTTGCGGAAAATACCAGTTTCAATGACATTGCTTTATATGCCGTAGCACTTAAGTTCTCTCTTGCTCTCACACTACTAATGCAGCCATTTTGCATGTGGTGGATGCCTAAACGTTTTGATTACTTACATGCAAAAGGAAATAAACTAACAGCGCAGATAACAGAAAGTAGCCTTGTACTACTGTGCTCATTAACGATCCTAGTCAGCTACTTAGCTCCTGTATTAATCGATTGGTTAATGCCAAAAACCTATCAATCAGCAAAACATATTGCAGTTGCCTTGATCATCGTTTCAGCAATTAAAGAATTAAATGAGTTAATTAATATTGGTGTACTTGCTAAGAAAAAAACAAACGCATTACTTTGGATTAATGGCGTAGCTACAATCATAGGAGTTGCACTAATTATTATGTTAACGCCAATATACGGTGTATCAGGCGTTCTTGTTTCATTGATTATCGCGCAACTACTACGAGTTATTGCTACGTTTATTCTATCTCAACGTTACCATAACCTTCCCTACTCAATGGGAAAAC
Organism: Aliivibrio sp. S10_S31; assembly: GCF_014694495.1. NCBI lineage: Bacteria > Pseudomonadati > Pseudomonadota > Gammaproteobacteria > Vibrionales > Vibrionaceae > Aliivibrio > Aliivibrio sp. S10_S31. The sequence continues at coordinate 69,660 of NZ_JAAUWR010000022.1, forward strand.
TAACGGTTATATTTTTAATCACAACCATTTCAATTGCACTCAGTTTGTCAGGATACTCAACCCTGTTACACCTTGTTATCGCCGTTGCTTCTACGGCCACTTTGGTTGTCTTTGCTTTTCAATTAAGTCTCATCACTTTTCCTAAAAAAGAACAAACAGGAAAAACACTATGATAGATAATAATGTGCCACTTCAATCTCAATCATTACAATGGTTTACAGCTGTTGTATGCTCATTGCTAGCAGGAGTCTTGTGGCACTTATTTCCTCATCCAGCATTAATTGTTGTACTAGGTATAATTCCTCTTGCCGTTTTATATACATTAAATCGTCCATTTTTAATGGTATTATTTTTCGTCATTTTTTCCTTCTTCCGAATTCACGAGGTTTTTCCTCAACTTTACTCTTTAAAAATCCCACTATTGTTGTCTCTAGGGTCACTTGCAGCTCTAGCTTGGCAAGTTGGGATTACTCGTCAAATTAAATTATTCTGGTGTAAAGAATTTACCTTACTTACTTGTTTTTTATTTTTGATTATCGTGGGTATTGTACTGGCTGGTAACCGTCCAATTGCTATTGAATACTTTAAAAACATCTATTGGAAAATTATTTTAATGACTTTCGCTATTGCCGTATTAGTCAGAACACCACAGCAACTAACCTTCACTTTAAGAGCAATCACCATTGCAGGCGTACTCGTCGGGATCGTAGCCATTCAAAATAAACTAGGAGGTATTGGATTAGTAGAAGAGACCCGTGTAACCATAGGGCGAGAACTCGGTTCTATGTTGGGAGATCCTAATGATTTAGCACTAGTACTTATGTTCCCCACATCTTTTGCTGTAGGTCTACTAGTAACCCATCAATTACCTTGGCATCAACGTCTCATTGGTTTTATCGCTATTCCTATTCTATTTTGGGCAATTATAGCAACACAAAGTCGAGGCGGATTATTAGGCATAATGGCCGTTTTTGGTATTTATGGCTTACAACGTATCAAGTCAAAAGCTTTATTGTTATCTATCGCTATCCTTGCTGGCGGTATATTATTCGCCATTGCTGGTATCTCAGATAGAGCTTCAGGAGGCTCGGCAGAAGCAGGCGTTGACGCATCAGCAATGGGACGTTTATACGCATGGGAAGCTGCTTTTAAGATGGCATTAGCCAACCCATTAACAGGTGTAGGTTTAGATAATTTTTATTCCAATTATTTCTATTATAGCCCTCACTGGGACGGATTAAATCATGCCGTTCATAGTACATGGTTTGGGATTCTTGCTGAAACAGGCTTTCTAGGTCTAAGTATCTTTATTGCTCTTATTGTCGTACTAATTAAAAATGCCAACCACACTTTACAATCGGTTAAAGCAGTTAAAGACCGAATTGATCCCGCAATCTATACCAGTGCTCAAGCTGTATTTGCAGGGTTAATGGGAACCATAGTATCGGGAACATTTTTGACTCAAGGTTTCAATTGGCCAATCTATATTTTAGCGGCACTTGTCGTCGCGGTAGGTAAAACAGCTCAGGTTGCATTAAACCAATTAAAAGAGTAAATCCTCACTTTCAAATCGATTCTCAAAATGAGAAATTTAGAATAACCCTAATCAAAATAACATATCCAATTGAAATATAATTAAAAAAATATTGGCACATTCCATGATTGATCTACATAAAGAGGAATCAAAAAAGGAATGCCAATATGAACACATTATCAATTTATCGTTTTAAACAGTGGCTAAAAGAAGGAGAGAGTCCGCTAGCTCTGACACTATTTCGTATAGCGAAATCCATCCGACATTTTGAGTTGCCAACTCCTCGCCTGCTTAACAAGGTGCTTTATGGGTTGCACAAGACTCTATGTACTCAATGGCAAGCATTTACTCACCTCATCTTCTATGTTCCAGCTTTCAAAGGTCGTTTAGAAAGTTATGGGAAACGCACACTGCTTTACGGTGGCTTACCTTTCTTTAGTGGTCCTTTAACGATGCGTATTGGTAATGACTGCCGCATTTCAGGGCAAACGACCTTTAGTGGGCGAACGAATTCAGATAATCCAACCTTAGAAGTGGGAAACAATGTCGATATTTGTTGGCAAACTACTATTGCTGTAGGCAACAAAGTCATTATTGGTGACAATGTGCGAATTGCAGGACAAGGTTTTTTATGTGGATATCCAGGGCATCCCATTGATCCAACTGAGCGAGCTTTAGGGAAACCCGAACTAGATAGTCAAGTGGGCGATATTATCTTAGAGCAAGACGTATGGCTTGGCTCTCGAGTGAGTATTATCGGTAACGTTACCGTTGGTGAAGGGGCCATTGTTGCATCTGGTAGTGTCGTAACCAAAAGCCTTCCACCTTTTGTTCTTGCCGCCGGAAATCCTGCAAAAGTAATCAAAAAATTAGATGTTAATGCCTCAAATACAATCAAAGAGGAAATTCGCTATGAAGCCTGATTTGATTGTATTTGGAGAAGATTGGGGAGGACTTCCCTCAAGTACCCAACACTTAATAAAACAACTATCGCTTACTCGAAAAGTAGTTTGGGTTAACTCTATTGGTTTACGCCAGCCTCGCTTCTCAATTCATGATATAAAACGAGTGTGGAGAAAGCTGACACAAAAAAATGCAATTCAAGCCCATAATGAAAACGAGGCTCCGTTTACAACGGTAAATATCAAAACCATCCCTGCGCCAAAAGGAACACTTGCTCGTTGGGTTGCAAAAAAGCTTATCATCAATCAACTTAAGCCTATTTTGCAAAAAGAAAAACTAAACCAACCTATCTTATGGACATCATTACCTACGGTTGCTGATGTGTGTGGTGAACTAGGTGAAAAAAGCGTGGTTTATTATTGTGGTGATGATTTTGGTGCATTAGCTGGTGTTGACCACAGCACAGTAATACAGCATGAACAAAAACTCATTGATAAAGCAGATCTTATCCTAGCCGCCAGTAAAAAGTTACTAGTAAAATTTCCTAAAGGAAAAACCCAATTATTAACCCATGGTGTTGATTTCACATTATTTAATCAACCAGTACCAAGAGCAAAAGATCTGCCTAATGATGGGCGCCCTATTGCTGGTTTTTATGGCAGCCTATCCGACTGGCTTGATTACGACTTGCTAAATCAAGTTATTGCAGACAACCCACTTTGGCATTTCGTTTTTATCGGAAAAAATGAATTAACGTATAACCCATTTAAAAATCATCCTAATTTGCACTTACTTGGCCCCAAAATGCACTACCACTTGCCAAGATATAGTCAGCACTGGCAAGCAAACCTACTCCCATTTGTTGATAATGAACAAATTAGAGCCTGTAATCCTTTAAAACTATTAGAATATTTAGCAACAGGGACGCCTATTATTAGCACTTCATTTCCAGCGTTAGCGCCTTATATTGCTGAAATTCACACTGTAAATTCAGTTCAAGATTTTACAATTCATTTAAACAATATTCATGCTAACAAGCCCAATTCACTATCGAATTACAAAAACACTCAGCAAGCTGCATTAACAAAAAACCATACGTGGCAAGCAAAAGCCCAGCAGCTTGATGCGTGGTTGGAGGCATTATGATCACCTTAAGCCAACGTATTTTTATTATTTTAGAATCAGCATGGCGTCGCCGCTATTTGATTGTTTTACCAATCATCTTGATGCCTTTTATTGGGCTAACCATTGCGAAGTTAGCACCAAAGCATTATGACTCTCATACCAGTATGTTGATTCAAGAAACCGCTAAAATGAACCCATTCTTGGAAGATTTAGCCGTATCTACCATGTTAAAAGAGCGATTAAGTGCTCTACAAACTCTTCTACATAGTCGACATATATTAGGTTTAGTAGCAGAAGAACGAGGTTATATTCATGAATCGATGTCTCCCCAAGCCATTGATCATGCAGTAAACCAATTATCCGCAAACTTATCTGTCAGCATGGCTGGTAAAGATTTAATTCGTATCGATTATCGCGCTAATAACCCAGAGGGAATGAAAGACACATTAGAAGCAGTAAGTCGCCACTTTACTGAACAACTTTTAGCACCTGAACGTTCATCGATGAAGGATTCAAGTCAATTCCTTGCGGATAATATTGAATTTCGTCGACAAGAATTAGATATCGCGGAAGAAAAACTGGCCGAGTTCAAAAGCCAAGAAAATACCGTATTACCTGAAATGCAACTCACCAGTTTAGATAGATTAACCAAATTAAAACAACGTCTATACGAGCGACAAGCTGAGCTCGCTGGTGCCAAAAAGCGTTTAGGCTCAATCGATCTTCAACTTTCAAAAACCAATCCAGTAATAGGGAAAATAGAAGAACAAATCATCCGAATTCGCGGAGAGTTAACCTTATTGCAAGCCAAATACACCCCTCAACACAGCAAAGTTCAAGGTAAATTACGTAACTTAAACCGTCTCGAAGAGGAACGTTCTCGCTTACTTTCACAAACTCAACCGGGCTTAAGTAGTGAACAATTATGGGACATCGCAAGTAGTAATAGCGTTGAAGATTTAGCAAAAGCGCCACCAATTCTTCTATCCCAACTAGAAGAGTTACAACAAGCAACCAGTAAAGTTGATGCATTAACAGAAGAAACTCGAGTTCTCGAAAGCATGATCAAGGATATTGAACTACAAGCATCTTCATTTGGACAAAACGAAAAAGTGCTTTATCAATTACAGCGAGACTTAACGCTTAAGCGCCAGCTTTACAATGACTTAGTAGAACGTTTTGAAATGGCAAAACTAACTCGCTCACTGGGTGTTTTTGAGCAAGAAAAACGAGTAAAAATTATTGACCGGCCTTATACACCAAGTGGACCTTCAAACTTACCCACCATTCTATATGCCATTGCAGGTATTGTAGGAGGTATCGGATTAGGTGTAGGTATGGCCGTGATTGCTGAATTATGTGACACCAGTATCCGAAGAAAAGATGAGATTAAAGCTCTAAACCCTGCACCTGTTCTTAGTCGCATACCGCCACAGCCCGTGAAATGTTTTCATCTAACTGAAGAAAACCCAACGGTAGCGGACAACTTACTGGCAAACATATCTAAAGCAAATTAAAAATGACTCTCTTATTAATGTGAAACTTCAAATTACTAAATTCATTCTCAATTTGAGAAAAAGAAAAAAATAACAATCAACCCATTGAATAATAATGAAATTTTAATTGGCACAATCTCTGCAATTTGTACATTAGAATCACAAATAGGAGTGCGATATGAAAACCATTATTCACGTTGTCCAACACCTTTCTCCAGGTGGATTAGAAAGCATGGTATTAGATATGTTAGAGTTCACAAGCCAAGAGCATCGCATTGTTATTGTGAGTTTAGATGGCACCTATGAAGAAACGATTGAAAACTGGCCAAGACTGCAACGATATCAAGAGCAAATCATTTGTCTAAATAAATCAGCAGGGTTTTCTTTTAAAGCGATTAATCAATTACTTAATTTATTTAAAGAATACAATGCTGATGTTGTACATTCTCACCACATCGGTCCTTTAATTTATTCGGGCATTGCGGCTAAATTAAATAAAAAAATAAACCATGTGCATACCGAACATGATGCCTGGCATCTAAATGTAAGCAAGCACCGTCGATTACAACGATTGGCCTTATCTTTATCTCATCCAAAATTAGTTGCAGACGCTAGCTTTGTAAAAAAAGCGCTTAATAATATTTTTAATAGCTACCCTATTTACACAATAAAAAATGGCATTAACCCATACAAATTCAGCATTGGCGACAAACAAAAAGCAAGAAGTAAACTGAATATAACACTGCCTGACAACGCCATTGTGATTGGTAATGCAGGTCGATTAGAACCAGTTAAAGGACAGTTAAACTTAATTGAAGCGTTTCGATTTCTAAATTCAAAATATCATTTACTGCTTGCAGGCTCAGGGTCTCAAAAAGAGCACTTAATGCAACTGGTTAAGCAATATCATTTAGAAAGTAGAGTCCACTTTCTTGGGCATATCGACCATATGCCAACTTTCTATCACACGTTAGATTTATTTTGTCTTCCTTCCAATAACGAAGGATTTCCATTATCCACACTAGAAGCTCAAGCTTGCGGCATCCCTTGTATCGCAAACGATGTTGGCGGTGTAAGCGAAACTCTGTGCCCGAAATCCAGCATATTGGTCAATAACAATACGGCTATAACGTTAGCTCAAGCCATTGAATCTATGACACACAAAACCAAAAAATTCTCTTCACGAGATTTCATTTTAAAAAATAACCACGCCCAATCAATGGCTAGTGCCTATGAAGAGTTATATTTTGAAGGAGCAAACCTATGAATCTTTTTCTTATCATCATTACATCGTTAAGTATTGGTATCGTAATATACCATCATGCACTTTACCCAATGCTGCTACGTTGGTTTGCTTCTCGTCATCCAGTAAAGGGAATAGAACCAACCTGTAGAAATTTTGCTGAATCAAAAAAAGATCGTACATTGCCTTTAATAACCATGATTATCCCAGCTTATAACGAGGCACAATGGATTGCAGAAAAGATTCGTAATTTATCTTGTTTAGATTACCCATCTTCCAAATTAAAAATTATCATCGCATGTGATGGATGCACTGATGATACTGTTACGATCGCTTATAACACCATACAAGAAGCGTTATGTGCAGATACCCACTTTGAAATTTTAGATTTTGAACATAATCGAGGAAAAGTGGCCTTACTTAACCAACTTATTCCTCAATATCAGTCAAGTGATGTCATTGCTCTGAGTGATGTTTCAGCCCTGCTTTCGTATGATGCATTACTCATTGCTGCTAAACATTTCGAGAATAAACATGTTGGTGTTGTCAATCCCACCTACCATTTATTAGCTCCTACCTCTGAAGGTGAAAAGAAATATTGGGAATATCAAACTAATATTAAACAACAAGAAGCAACATTGGGTTCAAGCCTAGGCTCCCATGGTGCTTTTTATCTATTTCGTTCAGAACTGTTTATTCAATTAGAGTCAGATACAATTAATGACGACTTTATTTTACCCATGATGATAGTAAAGCAAGGTTATCAAGCAGTATACGACCCAAGTATTCTAGCTCTAGAACTTGAGCATGTTGTACAAGAAGAAGATTTTTCTCGAAGATTAAGAATTTCAGCAGGGAATGTACAGCAGCTGTTCCGTCTAATTACCTTATTTAACCCTAAATACAAAGGCACGGCATTTACCTTTTTCTCTGGCAAAGGGTTAAGAGCAATGATGCCATATTTCATGCTCATTGCTTATATTGGCTCAGCTTACCTTTTATCTAACCCTTTATTTTTAATCGCATTTATTGGGCAAACTATTGGGTATTGCATAGGTATTATTAGTCTATTCTTACCTGCATTATTTTCGAATAAATATTGTCAGATCCTTGCCTATTTAATATCAGGTCATACTGCTAACTTACTCGGTGGGTTAAATTACCTATTAAAAAAACCAACGGTCCCATGGACCCGAGTTCAAAAATAACAGAGGACTTTATTATGATAGATTCATATTACACAATGAACCAATCAACCATTAAAGCCAAACGTGCTTTCGATGTCTGTTTATCCATCATTGGCTTAATGCTTACATTACCACTTTTCCCATTTATTGCTTTAGCCATTAAGTTAGATTCAAAAGGTCCCGTATTTTACCGCCAGCTTCGAGTTGGAAAGGCTATGCCAGATAAAATTGATGTTTTTGAAATGATAAAGTTTAGAAGTATGGTGCAAGATGCCGAAGTGGCTACTGGAGCTACTCTTGCAACAAAAGGCGACAGTAGAGTTACCACTGTTGGTCGCATATTACGTAAAACACGCCTAGATGAATTACCACAATTTTTTAATGTAATAAATGGGGATATGTCTCTTGTGGGGCCTCGACCTGAACGACCAACTTTTTATAATAAATTAGAGCGTGAAATCCCTTATTTTAGTGAAAGAACCTACGGTGTCCTTCCTGGCATTACAGGGCTAGCTCAAATCAACCAAGGTTATGATACGTGTATTGAAGATGTTCGCTCAAAAGTAGGATTTGACCATAGTTACGCTCTATCGTTAACCTCAATCTCAGGATGGATTAAATCTGATATTTATATCCTTCTAATGACAATTAAAGTAATGATATTTGCTCGAGGACAATAAAAAGATAACGGTTTCTATTTGAATTTTATATACAATTCACCTTTAACCATACAAATTTTACGTGTATTAAAAATAGCAATTTTATGATGTCATACACGCTAACTAATTAATTTATAAATAGACGTGCTTTGCAGTTATCAAATTTAAGACAAATAATGAATAGAATAAACTGCTACTATCTAACTAATAGCTATCAACTATTAGGAAATGGATACCTGATATGCAAAAAACGTTAACGTCTGCCATCGACATTCCTGAACAAATGCAAAACGATTGGCAAAATATGCTCGATATTTTATCGAATGTAATTAATGTACCTGCTGCATTAATTATGCGTATTTATGATAATGACATTAAAGTTTTTTCATCAAGTTCTTCCACAGAAAACCCTTACATTAAAGGGGCGACAGAAAAGCTCAACCAAGGGTTATATTGTGAAACCGTAATAAAAGAAAGACAGGAGCTTACTGTCTTCAATGCGCTAGTTGATCCTGAATGGAACAATAACCCCGATCTAAAGCAAAACATGATTGCATATTGTGGGTTACCCCTTTATTGGCCTGACAATACCCCTTTTGGTACTCTGTGTATTCTAGATAAAAAAGAAAATCATTTTTCTCCTGCTTATCAAAAATTAATGAAAACCTATCAGCATTCGATTGAAGCTCAACTTAACACCTTGTATCAGCATGCAGATCTTCTTTATCGCCACAAAGAACTGCAGGCAGAAGTTGCAAGAACAACTCAGCACCTGAATGAAATTAATATCAAGTTATCCAATGAAATTGATTGTCGACGAGCAGCAGAGCAAAAAGTTGAGTATCACAAAAATCATGATGTTAATACGGGTTTTCTAAACCCTATCGCTATTCATAAGCATGTTGATAATCTAATAAAAAACGAAACTAAATTTGTACTTCTGCATGTGCATTTTGCTAATAGCCGTAAAATACAACAAGAGTACGGTTATCAAGCGTTTGATTCTTTATTAATAGAATACCGCTCCAAGCTAACAAAAATCACTGATACTTCGGTTACGGGTCGCTTAGGTTCATCGGATATTTTATTGATTATTCAGGCAGATAAAGAAAAGCTACCGCAACTTTGCCAACACTTATCAGAAATAGGTCAAGCAAACTACACTGCAAATGAGCAGTCTCTTCATTTGCAAACTTATGTTGGTGCCGTACATTCTAAAGAAGGTATATCTCGCTCAGATTTGCTGCAATTTGCTTATGATACGGTTGTGAAATGCCAAAATTTAGGTAAAACCTTTACCATTGCTGACGTATCATTGCCTACTCAATCGTCATTATCTGAACACAAAATTGAACGTTATTTATTAGAAGCCGTCCGTAATCACGATCTATTCTTAAACTATCAACCTAAAGTATGCCCAGTAAATAAAAAATGGATTGGTTGTGAAGCGCTATTACGTTGGAATCACCCACACTTAGGCGCTATCGCGAATGATGTATTAATCCAATTAGCAGAACGAAATGGACTTATTTACGAACTAGGGAACTTTGCACTTCGTAACGCTATCCAACAAGCTTCAGAATGGATTCTACACTCACCAAACTTTGTCATGGCAGTGAATATTTCCGCTGTCCAACTAAAAGATCCCCACTTTGTTACTCATATAAAACAATTACTTAATCTATACCAATTGCCAGCTCGCAATCTTGAACTGGAAGTAACAGAAAGTGGCTTAATTTCAGATGAACCACTAGCCATCGCGACATTAAGTCAGCTAAATAATATGGGAATATCTATTGCGTTAGATGATTTTGGTACTGGCTATGCTTCATTCCAATACCTGAAAAAATACCCATTCAGTTCATTGAAAATCGATAAAAGCTTTATCGCAAATATTGAGAAAAACGCAGACGATCAAAATATTGTGTGCGCGATGATCAACATAGCTAAGAAACTGCAACTAAAAGTAGTTGTAGAAGGGGTTGAGAATCAAAATCAAGAAGCATTTGTTGTTAAAGAAGGCATAGACCTAATTCAAGGCTATCTCTATTCAAAACCCATTTCCGCAACCGATTTTGAAGAAGGGTTATTTAATCAATCTTCAATTGGTACGCCTTATTTCCAATTTGTGTAGTGGGCACTCTAAAATATCATTATAGAAAGAAGCTGAAGATCTGATACTCTTGCTAACAAATATCATAATAAAATGAATCCAGTCAGCATGAATATTCAAAAAATAGAACAAGAAGTACAACAGTGGTTAGAAGATGTGGTCATC